>NZ_JBEXMD010000005.1:0-345094 GCF_040610315.1 Amycolatopsis sp. NPDC004169 | reverse complement strand
ACGGCGGACGCACCATCGAGGGTGTCGGCGTCCGCGTCGCCCAACGCCTCCTCGCGTTGACCGCCGCCATCTGGCACAACCGCGCCACCGGCCAACCCATCACCCGATCACTGACCGCCTACGACCACTGACCGAGTTACGCATTACTCGTCTAGCCGCCGAACCAAGGCTCCTCGACCGTCCGCGGCGGCGCGGACGTCCGGCCGACGCGCAGTTCGGTCGGCAGGGTGATCACCTTCGGCGCGCTCCGGTCGCCCGAGCTCAGCAGCAGCCGGCCGGCCGTCTTGCCCTTCTCCAGCACCGGCTGGTGGACCGTGGTCAGCCCGATCCGCTCGGCCTCGGCGATGCCGTCGAAGCCGGTGACCGTGAGGTCCTGCGGCACCCGCAGCCCGCGCCGCTCGGCTTCGGCCATCGCACCGAGTGCGAGGATGTCCGAGGTGCAGATCACCGCCGTGATCTGCGGGTACGCGTCCAGCAGCTGGCGGGCCGCGGACGCGCCGTCGTCCACCGTGTGGTCGAAGCGCTCGACCACCGGGACACCCGCCCAGTCGACGCCCGCCGCCGAGAACGCCACGGCGAGTGCCTCCAGCCGGGTGCGCTGGACGTGGAAGTGCGCGCCGCTCTGGCGGGTCGCCGAGACGAAGTCGTCGTTGCGCTCGCGGGCCAGCCGCATGCAGATCACGCCGACCTGCCGGTGGCCCAGCGTCACCAGGTGCTCGGCGATCTTGCCGACCGCGGCGGCGTCGTCCGGGCCGACGCGGTCGATGCCCTCGAGGCTCGGCTGGTCGATGATCACCGTCGGCACCGGGCGCTCCAGCACGGCGGCCAGGTGCGGGTCGTCGTCCGGGACGGAGTAGACGACGAAGCCGTCGACGCCGGCGCGGTGCACCGCGGCCACGTCTTCACGGCCCGGGCTGGCCGGCACCAGGTGCAGGCCGACGCCGGCGTCTTCGCAGGCCAGCGCCAGTCCTTCGAGGACGCCGACGGCCGCGGGGTCGCGGAAGGCGTAGGAGAGGTTCTCGGTGAGCAGCAGCCCGACCGCGCCCGCCTTGCGGGTGCGCAGGGAGCGGGCGACCGGGTCGGGACCGGGGTAGCCGAGGCGCCGCGCGGTCTCGAGGACCCGGCGGCGCAGTTCCGGGGACAGCTGGTCCGGCCGGTTGTAGGCGTTGGACACCGTGGTCCTGGACACACCGAGCTCCGCCGCGAGCGACGCCAGTGTCGCCTGCCTCCGGGTGCGAATAGGACGTCCCATCAGCAAACCGTAACGGTTCAGATCGGTTTCCTGAAGAGACACCCCGCGTGGTCGATGTCTCGATCCGCATGCGCGAAGACGCATACACCAAAACCCGATCCGGCGGCCAGAAAGTCATCCGGATGGGGTAAGGTGAATCTGACAACGGTTTCCATTAGCGTCTGCGTCCCACTCAGGAGTCAACCGATGAGTTCCCGCCGCACCAGGAGCGTGCTCGCCGCCGCTTCGGCCCTGTCCGTGCTCGCACTGGCCGCGTGCTCCGGCGGCGGCGCGCAGTCCGGCGAGTCCGGCAAGATCAAGGTCGTGGCTTCGACGGACGTCTGGGGCAGCGTCGTGACCGCCGTCGGCGGCGACAAGGTCGAGGTCAAGTCGATCATCCACGACCCGTCGGCCGACCCGCACTCGTACGAGACGACGGCTGATGACGCGTTGGCGGCGAAGGACGCGAAGCTGCTGCTGTCCAACGGCGGCGGCTACGACGAGTTCTTCGACAAGCTCACCGCGCAGGCCGGGGACGCGAAGAAGCTCGTCGCCTACGACATCGCCGCGACCGGCGACGAGAACGAGCACGTCTGGTACGACCTGCCGGGCGTCGACAAGGTCGCCGACCAGGTCGCGGCGCGGCTCGGCGAACTGGAGCCCGCGTCGAAGCAGGCGTTCACCGACAACGCGACGGCGTTCAAGGCGAAGGTCGACGCGCTGGGGAAGCGCCTCGGCGAGCTGGGCACCACGCACCAGGGCACGAAGGTCGTCGTCACCGAGCCGGTGGCGCACTACCTGCTCCGGAGCGCGAAGCTGACGGACGCGACGCCGAAGGCCTTCTCGGACGCCGTCGAGAACGACACGGACGTCCCGGCCGGCGCCGTGAACGAGTACAAGCAGCTCATCGCCACCAAGCAGGTCAAGGCGCTGATCAACAACGCGCAGACGGTGACCCCGCTGACCCAGGACGTCGTCGGGCAGGCGAAGGCGGCCGGGATCGGCGTCGTCGACGTGACCGAGACGCTGCCGCCGGGTGTGACCGACTACATTGGCTGGATGACCGGGGAAGTAGATGCGCTGGCAGGGGCGTTGAAGTAACCATGTCTCCCGTCTCAGACGACGTACGTCCCGCGGTCCGGGTCCGCGGGGCCGGGCTCGCGTTCGGACCCCGGACCCTGTGGTCGGGGCTGGACCTCGTCGTCGAGCCGGGTGAGTTCCTCGCCGTGCTCGGCCCCAACGGTTCCGGCAAGAGCAGTTTCCTCAAGGCGCTGCTCGGCATGCAGGACCTCTCGGCGGGCACGGTCGAGATCGCGGGCGGCCGGCCGGGCGGTGCGAACCGCAAGGTCGGCTACATCCCGCAGCAGCGCGCGATCGACGAGTCGCTGACGCTGCGCGGCGTCGACCTGGTCGGGCTGGGCCTCGACGGGCACCGCTGGGGGTTCGGCTTCCCGGGCATCGCGGCCCGGCGCCGTCAGGTCGCCGCGGCGGTCGACGCCGTCGGGGCCACGCGGTACGCGAAGCAGCCGGTCGGCAGGCTGTCCGGCGGCGAGCAGCAGCGGCTGCGGGTGGCGCAGGCCCTGGTCGGCGACCCGGAGGTGCTGCTCTGCGACGAGCCGCTGCTGTCGCTCGACCTGGCGCACCAGCGCGCGATCAGCGAGCTGATCGACGCCCGCCGCCGCACGGCGGGGACGGCGGTGCTGTTCGTGACGCACGAGATCAACCCGGTGCTGCCGTTCGTCGACCGGGTGCTGTACCTGGTCAACGGCCAGTTCCGGATCGGCAAGCCGGACGAGGTCATGACCACGGAGACGCTGTCGGAGCTGTACGGAACCCGCGTCGAGGTGCTCAAGGTCGGCGGCCAGATCCACATCGCCGGCGCGCAGAGCGCGTTGTGCGAGGGCGAGCCGCACCACCACGAACACGACGTCGAAGAACAAGTGGGCTGAGTCTTGGATCTGTTCGACTTCGGCAAGACCTGGGAACTGATCACCGAGCTGTCCGGGGTGCAGACCGCCCTGCTGGCGGCGCTGATCCTCGGCCTGGTGGCGGGGGTGCTGGGCCCGCTGATCGTGATGCGGCGGATGTCGTTCGCGGTGCACGGCACGTCCGAGCTGGCGTTCACCGGCGGCGCGGCGGCGCTGCTGCTGGGGATCGGCGTCGAGTACGGCGCCCTGATCGGCGCGGTGGCGGCGGCCCTGCTCCTGGGCATCCTGGGCGCGCGTGACGCGGACCGCGACTCGGTGATCGGCGTGATCCTGTCCTTCGGGCTCGGGATGGGCGTGCTGTTCCTGTCGTTCTACAAGGGACGGTCCGGGAACAAGTTCGGGATCCTCACCGGCCAGATCATCACGATCGACTCGACGAACCTGACGTTGTTCGTGGTGTCGTCGGTGGTGGTGCTGGCGGTGCTGGCGCTGGTGTACCGGCCGTTGCTGTTCGCTTCGGTGGACCGGAACGTGGCCGTGGCCCGCGGGGTCCCGGTGAAGACGCTGACCGTGGTGTTCGCGCTGCTGGTGGGGGTCTCGACGGCGTTGAGCGTGAAGGTGGTCGGCTCGCTGCTGGTGGTGGCCCTGATGGTGACCCCGGCCGCGGCGGCGGCCCGCGTGACGGCGTCACCGTGGAAGGCAACGGTGCTGTCGGTGGTGTTCGCCGAGGTGGCGGCGATCGGCGGAATCGTCCTGTCACTGGCCCCGGGGCTGCCGGTGAGCGCGTTCGTGACGGCGATTTCGTTCTTGATCTACGTGGTGTGCCGGGTGCTCGCGTGGCAGCGGGACCGCCGGACGAGGGTCAGCACGGTGGAACCGGCCCTCGTCGCGGCGGCCTGACTCACTGCACCTGGAGCGTGTCGCTGATCGCCCACGCGGACGAGTTCGGGTAGCCGACGGATTGGTAGGCGGCCCTGGTGCGGGTCCGCAGGCACGCGTCGCTCGGCGTCTGCCGGACCGAATGGGGCGAGACGTAGAAGCTCGGGATGGGGGTGCACTGGGTGTAGCCGCCGGACTTGTAGAAGCCGAGGTTGACCTCGGTCACCGCCCAGGTGGTGTCGGTGGCGTTGCCGAAGTGGACGGTGAAGTACACCTCGTTGTTGTCCGCCCAGGCGCAGGACTGCCAGTAGAGGCCGTGGTTCGAGGGCACGTACTGGTAGCCGCTGCACACGTGCCCGAACTGCCCCGGGCCCACGATCACGTCGGCGGACGCGACGCCCGCTCCCGCGAACAGGCCGGCGAGCGAAAGAACGACTGCGGTGACGAATCGCTTCACGGGTTCCCCTTTGCGTGTCCTGGTCGGCCGGGTGGCCGACCGGATCACGCGCGGGTCGTCGCCGGGTTTAGCGGCATCACCCGATCAGCCGAGCATCAGCAGGACCTGCAGCTCCCCGACGAGGAACCCGATCACCCCGCCGACGGCGATCAGCTTCCACTCGTCCTGCCGGAACGCCGGCCGCAGCAAGCCCTCGAACTCCAGCGGTGTCAACGCCAGCATCCGCTGCTCGATCACCTTCGCGACGTCCATCGCCTCGGTCAGGTACCCCTCGGCGTACCGGGCCGTGTCCGGTAGCTGATCGAGGGCCTTCCGGGCCGCCGCGTGCTTCATCTCGCGCAGGCGGGTGCCGCCCAGGGTGCGGGACAGCGGGAGCTGCTTGTCGACCGCGTCCGAGACGAGGTTCTCGACCATGGCCGCCAGGCGGTCGGCGCGCGGGCCGCGCAGGATCGCGTCCAGCAGGTTCCGGACGGTCAGCACCTCGGTCGCGATCAGCTCGCCGTACTGCCGGGCCACCTCGGCCCGGCGGCGCTGGAACTTGCCCTGGAAGATCACCCGGCCCACGCGCACCGGCTCGCGCGGGACGAAGATCAGCTTGATCGCCAGCCAGTCGGTGCACAGCCCGATCACCCCGCCGAAGACCGGCAGCACCCACGGCTCGCGGGTGAACGCCCACACGATCGTCTGGACCAAGCCGAGGCCGAACCCGAAGTAGATCCCCATCCGGGCGATGAACGCCATCTCCGGGCGGGACGTCTCGCGGATCAGCCGGACCAGCAGCGCGCGGTCCCGGGTCAGCCGCTGGACCGTCATGTGCTGGACGTCGAGGACCTCGTCGAGGTTCTCGCGGACGTCGTCGAGGAACTCCCGGACCAGCCGCGGTGCCGCCGCCTGGACCTGCTTGATCAGCATTTCCTGGGCCAGCGTCGGCATGACCTCCCACAGCCGCGGGTGGTGCTCGGCCAGCACCTCGCGCGCGGTGTGGTCGACCGCCTTCAGCAGCGGCTGTTCGAGCTCGCTGGTGATGATCACCGGGTCGATCCGGTCCAGCACTTCGCGCAGGTCGAGCAGGTTCGCCGTCAGCAGCTCGGTGGCGACGGCGGCCATTCGGCCGCCGTGCTTGGGGACGACGCCCTGCCAGCCGAGGAACGGCGGGATCCCGACGAAGTCGAGCGGCCGGAACATCATCTCGATGGCCACGCGCTTGGTGACGTACCCGATCAGCGCGGCGACGAACGGCATCGCCGCGTACAGCGGCCAGCGCAGGGCGAGGTCGTGCAGGACAGCGTCCATGCCGGCCTCCCCTCGCGATCCCGAGAGCGAAACCGTACCGGCTACCCGAGCAGGGCGAGCACCTGCAGTTCCCCGACGAGCCCGCCGATCACCGCGCCGACGGCGATCAGCTTCCACTCGTCCTGGCGGAACGCCGGCCGCAGCAGCTGCTCGAACTCGAGCGGGCTCAGCTTCTTCATCCGGTCCACGATCGTGTTGCGCACGTCGAGCGCGTTGATCGCGTAGTCCTCGGCGTGGCGGATCGTCTCCGGGACGCGTTCCGCGGCCTTCGCCGCCGCCGTCTGCTTCATCTCCTGGAACTTCCTCGTGCCGACCGCCATGGCGACGAACGGCTTGACGACGCTCGCCTGCGCGTCGATCGTCTTCTGCACCTCGCGGGTGATCAGCGCGAACAGCTTGTCGGACTTCGGGCCGCGCAGTACGGCTTCCAGGAGGTTCGGGATGGTGATGATCTCGCGCGCGATCATGTCGCCGTAGTCGGCGGCCACCTGGTCGCGGCGCTTCTGGAAGACGCCCTGCCAGGTGTAGAGGCCGAAGAACCGGCGCGGCTCGCGGGGCAGGAAGATCATCTTCAGGGCCAGCCAGTCGGTGAGCCAGCCGATGCCGAGGCCGAACAGCGGCAGCACGATCGGCGACTTCGTCAGCGCCCAGACCACCAGCTGCACGCAGCCGAGGCCGAACCCGAAGGCCAGGCCCGAGCGGGCGATGAACCGCATCTCCGGCCGTGAGATGTCCCGGATCAGCCGGTTGAGCAGTGCCTTGTCGCGGACCAGGTTCGTCACGACCATGTGCTTGAGGTCGAGGACGTCCTCGATGTTGCCGGCGATCTCCCGCATGATCTTGGTGATCGCCTTCGGCGCCTCGGCCTGGACGCGCTTGAGCAGCAGCTGCTGCGCGCTGTTCGGCAGGACCTCCCACAGCCGCGGCTGGTAGGTCTCCATCACCTCGCGGGTGACGTCCTCGACGACCCGCAGCAGCGGCTGCTCGATCTCCTTGGCGACTTCCGCCGGGTCGAGCCGGGCGAAGATCTCCTTCGGGTCGACCAGGGTGGTCGTCAGCATCTCGGTGGCGGTGGCCGCCATCCGCTCGGCGTTCGCCGGCAGCACGCCCTGCCAGCCGAAGGGTTTGACGCCGACGAACTCCAGCGGGCGGAACATCATCTCGATGGCGACGCGCTTGGTGACGTAGCCGATCAGGGCCGCGATGACCGGCATGGTGACGTACACCTGCCAGTGCGTGCCGAAGTCCACGCGCGCACGTTAGCGGCTCGGGCCCGACCAGCGCGGAATGCCATGCGTCACGGGGGGTTGCCGAAATAGTGATGCATCCGATTGGCGGTACGTCTTCACGGGCTCTTGCTCATTAAGGTGGCCCGATGGTCGCGCCTGAGAAGCCCCAGTCCGCCCCGAAGACCGCCCAGTTCGCCGTGGGTGTCCGCGGCTACAACCAGCGTCAGGTCGACGAGCGCATCGCCGAACTGAACAAGGACCTGCGCGAGACGTCCCGCAGCCGCGACGAAGCCGTCGCGACGTCGTCGGACCTCTCGAAGGCCCTCGCGTACGCGCAGAAGGAGCTGGCCGAGACGAAGGCCGCGCTGGCCAGGATGAGCTCGAGCCCGTCCGGCGCCGGCGCGATGGCCGAGCGCGTCCGGATGATGATGCAGCTGGCCGAGGAGGAGATCGCGGACCTCCGTTCGGCGGCGGAGGCGGACGCGGCCTCGACCCGCGACCAGGCGGACAAGTACGCGCACGAGACCCGCCGCACGGCCGACAAGCTGGCGAAGGACGCGGAGGAGGAGCGCGCCCGTCTGCTGTCGGAGGCGAAGGGCGAGATCGAGAAGCTGAACGCGGCGGCGGGGGCGAAGAGGGTCGAGCTGGCGGCGGCGGCCGACCGGGCCCGCAAGGAAGCGGACGCGGCGGCGGAAGCGGCGGCGGCTGCGTTGCGCGAGGAGGCGGACCGCGTCGCGGCGGAGGAGCTGGCCGCGCGGAAGAAGGCGTTCGAGGAGGAGTTCGCGCAGAAGAAGCGCGAGACGGAGGCGGCGTTGGCGGCCGCCCAGGCATCCCAGGCGACGGCGGACGAGAACCGGAAGCTGGCGCTGGACCTGCGGGCGAAGGTGGCCGAGCGGATCGCGGCCACGGATGTGGCGGTGAAGGAGGCGATGAGGTTGCTGGCACCGCCGGAGGAGGCGGCTTCGGACGCGGGCCCGGCTTTGGCGCTGGCTTCGGCTTCCACTCCGGCTTCGGCGTCGGGTTCCGGCTCGGCTTCGGCTCCTGGCTCGGCTCCGGCTGCCGGCTCGGCTTCGGCGGAGAAGCCGGCTTCGGCGGCGAACGGCGACCGCAAGCCGGCTCCGAAGCCCTCGGCGGCCCCTCCCGCGGCTCCGGCGAAGGCCTAGTTATCCACATCGGCCCGGGTTGTCCACAGATTTCGCGAGTGGGCGTTTTTGCAGGCCAGGGCCGGTAGACTGTACTTGGGCACGCACCCTGGGAGTGGCGGGGGAGTTTGGTCGGGCCCCGGGTGGCTTCCCGCTCCCGGGGCAGGGCAGGTTTCCGGCGGCGGCCGCGTGCAGAGTTCGGCCGTTCGCGAGGCGGGCCGACGTCCGAGATGCCACCGCAACTTCGCCGGAGTGGCGTCCATGCGCGCCGAGACACGGCCCGAGTCCGAGCAACCTCACTGGAGCGGCGTGCCCCAGCGGCCAAGCCGCCAACCCACCCCGGCAAAGCGCGTAAATCCCCCGCCCGGGGAGGTGGCCCCCGCTCGGGGGTGGCTGGCAATCTGCACAGCAGATGCCGATCACCCACGAGACGGGACCTGCGCATGATCCTCGAGACCGAGCGGGCCGCCGTGTGTGCCTATGCGCGGCGGATGGTCGGGGATGGCCTGGTCGTCGGGACCTCCGGGAACGTCTCCGTGCGGGGCGGTGATCTCGTCGCCGTCACGCCCACCGGGGTGGCCTACTCGAGCCTCACCCCCGCCGACATCCCCGTTGTCGACCTCGGGGGGCAGGTCGTCGACGGGGCGCTCAAACCCACCAGCGAACTGCCGATGCACCTGTCCGTGTACTGGGACGTTCGCGACCCGGACGGGGAGCCCGTGACGGCCGTCGTGCACACGCACTCGCCGCACGCCACCGCCGTCTCCACGCTCGTTCGGGAGGTTCCGCCGATCCACTACATCATCGCCACCATCGGCCCCTCCGTGCGCGTTGCCCGCTACGCCACCTACGGCACGCCGGAGCTCGCCGCCGCCGTGCTCGAAGCGCTTGAAGGGCGCCGTGGCTGTCTGATGGCCAACCACGGCACCCTCACCTACGGCGATGGCCTCGAAGCCGCCTACCACCGCGCCCAGCAGCTCGAATGGGCCTGCCGCGTGTGGCTGCTCGCCCAGAGCGCCGGGCGGCCCAGCCTGCTGCCGCCGCCCGAGGTCGCGAACGTCGTCGAACGGCTGAAGGGCTACGGGCAGGGCTAAGACGCCACCGCGTCCAGCAGCTCCACCACCGTCGGGTCGTCGACCGCCTCCTTGATGCACTGCCACAGCTGGAGGTTCGCCGTCGCCCAGCGCGAGTACGTGGCCGCCGCCTCCGGGTTGTAGAAGTAGTAGCCCTCGTCGTGGACGTCGCACTGCTCGCCGACGATCTTGTGGGCCAGCTCGCGCAGGCTCAGGCCGTTCTCGCGCAGGTAGCGGTGCGCCAGCACCACCGGCGTCACCGGCAGCGCCTTGAACAACGTGTCCGCGTCGCTCAGCGCCTGTGCCTCCAGCGAAATGTCGCGGCCGCGGGTGGCCATTTCCGCTTCGTCGACGATCTCGTCGATCCACCGCGCGATCCGCGGCGGAACACCGCATTCGGCGAGGATTTCCAGCCGCAGGCTCCGGCCCGCCGCGGCCGGCGAGTTCCGGAGCACCAGGTAGTTGACGTCGTGCACCAGCGCGGCCACTTCCACCACCGCCACGTCGGCGCCGTTGTGCCGGGCGAAACCGGCCGCCTTCGCGCGGACGAAACCGACGTGGTGCCAGCCGTGGAACTGCAGCCGGTCGGCGTACTCCCGGCAAAGCCGGTGGACCCTTTCTTCGACGGCGCCGACGATCACGTGGTCGATCGTGCTTTCCTGCGTGCGCATACACCTCTCCCATCCCGGCCGTGGTATTCAGACGGGTGGAGTAATGGTAAGCGCCGCTGACGCCGGTGTGTAGCTAGATGCGGTCGGCCAATTCCCCCAATCGGACCTCCACCGGAACGTGACGATGGCCGATTCCCGAGGCCGGGTCGAAAGACAGGCTGAAACTGCTCACCGGGCGTGATTTGACGAGGAAAGTCATCGTCCCGGTGGCCGCTTCGGGGATCCGGTGGAATTCGTCGGCCAGCATGGTGGCACACGCGCCGGCCGCGCAGAGCGTCCGGCGGCGCAACCGCGCCGACGCGATCAGCCCGGTGCCGTCGTCGATCGTCGTTTCGTACCTTTCGTGGAGGTAGTCACCACGGAGGATCGTGGTGCAGAAGTGGTACCTGTGGTTGTGCACGGAATCCGCGTACCCTTCCCGCCAGTCCTGCTGCGCCTTGTATTCGTGCAGCCAGAAGGAAAACGGGTCGGACGGCGAATCGAGCAGGCACCAGGCGAAGTGGGTGGTCGTTTCCCGCGACGAGCGCAGGACCTTCGTGGCCTGCGCGGCGGACAGCGCGCGCAGCTGCGTGCGCAGTTCGTCCCGCAGGCCGGGCTGGGCGGCCCACGGCCGGAACCAGCCGTCGACCACGCGCCAGTCCGCGGCGAGCGGGAACCCGGCCGTGCGCAGGCGCGTGGCCAGTTCGGACAAGGGGGACAGGCGGGTGAGCAAGGTCAGCTCCCTAGCTCGGCGACTGCGGAGAACTCCGCGCGGAAGGCGTGGAACTTCGCCTCCAGCTCGCGGAACTGCTCCTCGGACAACGGGGATCCGGTGATCTTCTCGAACAGCGCCAGGAAATCCGTCCGCGTCGTCGCGGACGTGATGCGGAAGTGGCGGCCGGTCCGGGACTGCGAGACGCGCACGAACTCGGCGCGTTCCATGTTGTAGAGGAAGGACCCTTCGGTGAACCGCAGGGACCGCGGGTACAGCTTGGTGGCGCCGCGGACGTCGCTGTAGAGCGACACCCACACGCTGTCGTCGAACATCTCGAGCCGGTCCAGCGGCGGGTCGGCGACCACGGTGATGTCGACCTGCGCGCAGCGGCTGCGCGCCAGGAAGAGGCCGACGAGCCCGATCCGGATCTCCTCTTCGAGCCGGGTCTGGATCTGCTCGTAGTCGACGTCGCCCGCCTCGCGCCGCAACAGGTAGCGGGCGCGCCCGCTGATCGAGCTCGCGTCGCGCGGATCGGCGATGACCGCGCGCAATTCCCGCTCGGTGCGGGAAAGCAGCAGCCGGGCGGCCGCGTGCCGCCCGGAGAAGCCGCGGAAGAAGTACTGCCGGGTCGCGTCGAGGTCGGCCATCAGCGCGCGGTTGAACGCCGGGTCGGGCTCGGTCGTCGCCTCGAACACGTCGGTGGGGAAGAACTCCTTGTTCAGCGCGCGGTATTCGGCGCTCAGGTCCTCCAGCGCACGCCGGCTCTCCTCGATCACCGGGGTGACGAGCGCCTTCTGCGACGCGCTGGCGGTGATCAGGGTCTGGCCGAACCCGACGATCGCGGAGATCAGGGTGCCGGTGCCCAGCGACGTCACCAGGTTCTTCCCGGTGCCGGGCTCCATCAGACCGGCGACCCACAGGCTCAGGCCGGCGACCACGACGAGCACCGTGAGGAGCAGGCTCGTCCTGGTCCAGAAGATCTCCTGCAGTGGGGTACGGCGGAGGCGTCCGCCATCCGCGGCCACGTGCTTCACCTCCCTCGAACCACCCGAACGGACGTATGCGAAATGTGTCTGTTCGAGTGCGGGGAGTCACTTTACGCGCCTTACGGGGTGCGCGAAATAAGAAGTTCGGGGGACAGAGCTGACGGACAGACGTCACTCTCGGCAATAATTTACCAGGTGGGCCGGTTTTCCGAAAATACCGGAAAACCATGATCAAAGCGTGCGCGGCAGCCCGTTTTCGTACCAGCCGGGGCCCGGTTCGGTCTTCATCAGGAAATCCACGACGACCGGTGCGGGTGCCGGGTGGATCTCCGGGTGATCGCGTTCGCCGCGGGCGGGTTCGACCGGCCAGGCGAGTTTCTCCGCGTCGAGCGAAAACTCGCCGCCGGCGCCCGTGCGGTTGCCGCGGGCGTCGAGCCTGGACCACTTGCCGTGCAGGTACACCGCGTTCAGCCCGTGCAGCGCGGAGAGCTCTTGGTAGCAGAAGCCGGCCGGAATCCCTTGTGCCCGCAGCAAAGCCGCGAGCAGGTGCGCCTTCGCGTAGCAGATGCCGACGCGCTCGCGCAGGACGTCCGACGCGCGCCAGGTGACGCGGGCGTCGGCGGCGTCGATGACGTGGTCGACCTCGTCGCGCACGAAGAGGAACGCGGCTCTGGCCGCTTCCGCGGGATCGCCGCCGGCCGGGCGCAGGGCGTCGGCGAGGGTGCGGATCGACGGGTGTCCGTGATCGACGACGGCGTCCGCAACGAGGTAGTCGCTGAGCCGATCGGACGTGGGGACCGGGCGGGGATTCATCCGCGCATCCTGACAGGCTCGGCCATTCGGGCGAGACCGGTTTTCCGGCGTCGGCACGCTCCGCGTTCGGCGACTACGGAACGTAGAAATCGGGTGGGAAGCCGGTCCAGCGGAGTTCTGCCGGGAGGTGGCTGAGGTCGTTGTACGTCAGCAGTGCCGCTGGGCGGCCCGGTGAGTACTGGATGACCGTCAGGCCGGCGTGGGCGTGGGAGAGGGTGAGCCAGCGCCAGTGCGGGGCGTCCTGGGCGGCGCGGACCAGCCAGCCGACGAGGAAGTTGTGCGTAACGACGACGTCGTACCTCGGCTCGCTTCCCGGCACCGGGCCGGTGAAGCGGCGTTCTGCGTCGGCGGCCAGGTCTTCGTCGGCGGGCGGGAACTGGCGGGTGAAGGCCAGTATGAGGTCTCCGGAGGTTTCCGGGAGCTCTTCCCGCCTCGGGGTGTACGGGACGAAGTCGCCTGCTGCCTTTTCTTCTTGGACGGGGACGCCGGGGAGCTGGGCGGCAATGAGGTGGGCCGTCTGTGCCGCTCTGGCGAGGGGGCCGTGGTGGATAGTTGTCACCGGGACGTCCCGGAGGCGTCTGCCCAGGAGGATCGCCTGGCGGTGGCCGGCTTCGGTGAGGCTTCCGTTCGGCCCCGCTTCACCGTGACGGGTGAGGAAGAGGTACCGGGTCGTCAGCACGGGGTCAGGGTTTCATGCTTGGGCCGTTCGGGTGAGCCGGTTGGGCGGATTGAACTGGTGTTCGTGCTTCAGCCGATCGGGACGAGCGTGCCTTCGGGGCGCTGGCTGGGGACGAATTGGGCCATCAGGCGCATGGGGGCCGGGTGTGGGGAGAGCACGATCGAGGCGAACGGGGTGATCGTGTGGTCGTGGCCGCTGTTCGTCTGGAGGTGGACGCTCACGTGGACGTTTCGGTCCGCTGGGATTTCGAAGGAGACCGAGCCCCAGGAGACTATGTACTGGCGGCCGTCGATGCTGGCTATTGGTGCGTAGGCGCGGACTGTGTGGCCCAGGTGGGGGATTTCCACTGTCAGGAGGCGGCGGGGGCCGTTGTGGTTGTCCACGTACGGGATCACGCCTGGGGTTTTGGAGAGTTCGGTGGTCAATGTGGTCCTCTTCGGGTTTTGGAGGCTGCCGTGCTCCCCCTGCCAACCCGAACGCCGGATTGTTCAACGGCCGTGAGGGCTTGTCAAGGCGGGAAAGCGTGCCTTGACAAGCCCTCACGGCCGCTGATGCGGCTGCGTATCGGGTCGGCAGGGGGGTGTGGTTGCCGGGGTTCTTTTGTGGGTCGATGCCTCTTTTTAGAACTGGTAGTAGAGGAAGGGGCTGAATGTTCCTGTGGCGATCAGGATTGCCGCGTACAGCAAGCCTGCCGTCATTACTCCTATTCTCAATGCTGTTGCCGGGCGGCTTCTGCTCGACTCCAGCAGTGGGCCCGTTACCGGGTGGGCCGGCAGGACGAACACCGCCATTGCCGCCAGGAGGAGGACCAGGCGCTGGTTGGTGAACGCCTGCTCCACGTTTGCTCCCAGGCCCTCGAAGTCCGGGATCAGCATGTGGCCGATCATCGACAGCGCGTGGCCCAGGTCCGGAGACCGGAACAACACCCAGCCGAACACCACCAGCAGCATGGTCAGTGCCCTGCGCAGGTAGCGCTTCCACGGTGTCGCCGGGTCCAGGTCGAGGCCGAACCGGCGCTCGATCACCAGGAGGGCTCCGTGGTAGCAGCCCCACACCAGGAACGTCCACTGGGCTCCGTGCCAGAAGCCCGTCAGCACGAACACTATGCAGAGGTTCCGGTACGTCTTCGCCGCTCCCTGGCGGTTGCCGCCCAAGGGGATGTACACGTAGTCGCGGAACCAGCGGCTCAAGCTCATGTGCCAGCGGCGCCAGAACTCCGTGATCGTCACCGACGAATACGGCCTCGCGAAGTTCTCCGGCAACCGGAACCCCAGCATGCGGCCCAAGCCGATCGCCATGTCCGAGTAGCCCGAGAAGTCGAAGAACAGCTGGAGCGTGTAGCCGATCGCCCCCAGCCACGCCGTCGCGAACGTCATCTGGTCCGGCGGGACCTTGAAACACGCGTCGACCAGGGGACCCAGCGAGTCCGCGATGATCGCCTTCTTGCACAGGCCCAACGCGAACCTGGGGAAGCCCGCCGCGATGTCGTCCAAGCGGTGGGAGCGCTGCTGGGGGAGCTGGTCGGCGATCTCGCGGTAGCGGACGATCGGGCCCGCCACCAGCTGGGGGAACATCGCGATGTACGCCGTGAACGCCACCGGGTTGCGCAGGGCCTGGCGCTCGCCGCGGTAGATGTCCACCACGTACGAAATGTGGTGGAACGTGTAGAACGAGATGCCGATCGGGACCACCAGGCTCGCCACCGGCACGCTGCCGCCGAACCAGTGGGCCACCGCCGCTATCTGCTGCGTCGCGAAACCCGCGTACTTCCAGATCAGCAGCACCGCGACGTCGAGCGAGACCACCGCGATCAGCATGCGGCGCCGGCGGAGGCCGTGGACGTCCCAGGGGCTCGGGGCCAGCAGGGGCCCCACCAGGAAGTTGACCACCATGCAGCCGAGCAGCAGGAACACGAAGGCGCCGGCGCCGATCGCGTAGAACAGCAGGCTCGCCACCGCGATGATGCCGTTCCGCCAGCTCCGCGGCAGCACCAGCACGGCGATGAGCACCGCCGGCATGAAGTACCACAGGAAGAGCGGCGAAACGAACGACATCGGGTCCCCTCGGTTTATCCGACGGTGACCTTAACCCGACCGGGTGGTCTTCGTCAGACCCGCCCGGCGGCACGGCGGCGGCGTGCCACCTCCGCGAGCAGCACACCCGCCGCCACCGAAGCGTTCAAGCTCTCCACGCCCGCCGCCATCGGGATCGACACCGTCGCGTCGCACGTCTCGCGGACCAGGCGGGACAGGCCGCGGCCCTCCGAACCCAGCACGATGACCAGCGGATCCGCCGCCAGCTCCAGCTCGTCGATGTCCACCGACCCGTCGGCGTCCAGGCCCACCAGCATCAGGCCGTCGTTCGCCCACGCCTTGAGCTGCCGGGTCAGGTTCGTCGCCACCGCGATCGGCAGCTTCGCCGCCGTGCCCGCGCTCGTCCGCCACGCCACCGCCGTCATCCCCGCGCTGCGCCGCTCCGGGAGCAGCACGCCGTGGGCGCCGAACGCGGCCGCCGAGCGGATCACCGCCCCCAGGTTCCGCGGGTCGGTGACGCCGTCGAGCGCGACGAACAGCGGCACCTCGCCCGAGTTGCGGGCCACCGCCATCAGGTCGTCCGGGTGGGCGTACTCGAACGGCGGGACCTGCAGGCCCAGGCCCTGGTGCACGGCCCGGTTCGTCTTGCGGTCCAGCTCCTCGCGCGGGATCTCCAGGATCGAGATGCCCTTGTCGCCTGCCAGCCGGACCGCGTCGTTGACCCGGTCGTCGATCTCGATGTTCAGCGCGACGTACAACGCCGTCGCCGGGACACCGGCGCGCAGCGCCTCGACCACCGGGTTGCGCCCGGCGATCAGCTCCGGCTTGTCGGCCTTCTTCTGCCGGGCCGCGTCGCGCTTGGTCTGGGCGTTCGCCTGGCGGTAGGCCTTGTGCCCGGGACGGTCCTCCGCCTTCGGGGTCGGGCCCTTGCCTTCGAGGGCCTTGCGGCGCTGACCGCCCGAGCCGACGACGGCACCCTTCTTGGTGCCCGCCTTGCGGATCGCGCCCTGGCGCCGCGAGTTGCCTGCCATGGTGAAAGTTTCCTTGCGTTGTAACGAGATCAGTCGGACTTCACAGTCCACTGCGGACCGTTGGGGGTGTCCTCCACCACGATGCCCGCCTGGGAGAGGCGGTCACGGGCGGCGTCCGCGCGGGCGAAGTCCTTCTCGGCCCGGGCCTGCTGGCGCTCGGCCAGCAGGCCTTCGACGATCCGGGACAGCGCTTCTTTGGTGGGCGTTTCGGAACCGCCCGCCTCGGACCAGCGCGCGGACAGCGGGTCGAGGCCGAGCACGTCGGTCATCGCGCGGACGGCCGCGGCGAATTCGAGTGCCTTGGAGGTGTCGCCCGCGTCGAGGGCGGCGTTACCGTCCCGGACCGTGGTGTGGACCACGGCGAACGCCTGCGGGGTGGCGAGGTCGTCGTCGAGGGCGTTCGCGAACGCCTCCGGGATGGTGCCGACGCCGACCGGATCCGACTGCGCCGCGCGGCGCAGGAACGTCTCGATCCGCCGGTAGCCCTGTGCGGCCTCGGAGACCGCCGCGTCGGAGTACTCGATCGTCGACCGGTAGTGCGGCTGGACCAGGTAGTACCGCAGCTCCGGGGCCCGGTAGCGCTCCAGCATCGCGGGGATCGACACGGTGTTGCCGAGCGACTTCGACATCTTCTCGCCCGACATGGTCACCCACGCGTTGTGCAGCCAGAACCGCGCGAAGGCGTCGCCCGCCGCGTTGGACTGGGCGCGCTCGTTCTCGTGGTGCGGGAAGACCAGGTCGATGCCGCCTCCGTGGATGTCGAACTCCGCGCCGAGGTACGCCGTGGCCATCGCCGAGCACTCCAGGTGCCAGCCCGGCCTGCCGTGTCCCCACGGCGTCGGCCACGACGGCTCGCCCGGCTTCGCGCTCTTCCACATGGTGAAGTCGCGCGGGTCGCGCTTGCCGCGGGTCGGCGTCTCGCCCTGCTGGACGTCCTCCAGGACCTGGCCGGACAGCTTCCCGTAGCCGTCGAACGACTTCACCGAGAAGTAGACGTCGCCGTCCGCGACGTAGCCGTGGCCGCCCTCGATGAGGCGTTCCATCAGCTCGACCATCTGGGTGACGTGCCCGGTCGCGCGCGGGTTGATCGACGGCGGCAGGCAGCCCAGCTGCTCGTACGCGGTCTCGAAGGCGCGCTCGTGCGTCGCGCCCCACTCCCACCACGGCCGCTCGTGCTCGGCGGCCTTGGTCAGGATCTTGTCGTCGATGTCCGTGACGTTGCGGACCAGCAGCACGTCCAGTCCATTGTGGACGAGCCAGCGGCGCAGGACGTCGTAGTTCAGGACGCCGCGGACGTGCCCGATGTGCGGCACGCCCTGCACGGTGGCCCCACACACGTAGATCGACGCCGTTCCGCTACGGACGGGGTGGAACTCCCGTACGCTCCGGGTCGCCGTGTCGAAGAGGTGAAGGGTCACCCTCAAAGGGTACGGGGTCGGGGGTGAGCGACGTCGCAGGCCCTCAGCCGACGCCGAACCCGCGCAACGCCGTGAGCAGGGCGTCCGGCCGTTCGGCCGTGGGCAGCGGGTCGACCAGCGCGAATTCGCAGCCCAGCGCCCGGGCGCCGCCGTCGGCCTCTTCGCTGTCGCCGACCATCAGCGTCTCGGTGGCCGGGACGCCGAGGGCTTCGACGGCCTTGCGGAAGATCTCCAGCTCCGGTTTGATCGCCCCGACCTCGAAGGACAGCACGAATTCGTCGACGTAGGCGTCCCACCCGCGGGCGGTGAAGGCGGGCCGGATGTCGAAGGCGATGTTGCTCAGCACGCCGACCTTGAGGCCGCGCTCGGAGGCCGCCTTCAACGCGGCCTCGGTGTCCGGGTACGGCGTCCACTGGCTGGGATCGATGAGCCGGTCGTACAGCGCCTTCGCCTGGTCCGCGCGCGGGACGCCGGACTTCTTCAGCACCTCGAGGTACACCTTCCGGTGCAGCTCGGGGTCGCGGTCGCGGTGGTGCCAGGCGTGCAGGTGCTCGGCGTCCAGCTCGACGACCTGGCCGACCGGCGCGGTCATCCGGCGCATCAGCTCGGCCTGCGCTTCGATGTCGAGCGGGTCGCCGTTGTGGTTCGTCAGCTCGGTGAGCCAGGACTCGTCCTGCTCGAGCCGGAACAGCGTGCCGGAGAAGTCGAACAACACCGCCCTGATCGTCATGGTCACCAGCCTAGCGAGGCCGCGGGCCCGGAAGAGGCGCCCGCGACCCGCGTCACGTCACGCGGCGTAGCCGGTGACCTTGTCCGGGACCACGCGCACGACCACCCGGACGACCTCCGGCGGCTCGGTGCGGAAGTCCTTGCCGTCGTACTTGTGCGACAGCTCGTTGATCAGCTCCCGGCCGCCTTCTTCGGTGATCTCGGCGCGGCCGCGGACCTCGACGTACTTGAGCGGGTCGGCGAGGTCGAAGACGGACAGCGAGACCCGCGGGTCGCGCCGCAGGTTCCGCTCCTTGAGCCGGCCGCGGACGGTCGCGAAGAGGACGGCGTCGCCGTCCCGCTTGGCCCAGACCACGGAGGTCTGGACCGAGCCGTCGGCGTTGATGGTGGCGACCACCGGGAAGTTCTTGCCGTCGAAGAGGGCCTTGGTGGCCTCGTTGAAAGTCACACCCATGGTCTGGACCCTATTTCACGTTGCCGGCGATCTTGTCGGGTTTTCAGCCGCACGACCACCCGTTGGACGTCGGGGCCCTCGGGCGGCGGGTCCTGGGCGAGGTACTTGCGGCTGAGTGTCTTGGGCGCTGGTGGGCCGGCCGCGAGAGGGCGACATGGATTCGGCTCGGTGATCGGGATGTTCAGCCTGATCACCGCGCAGCTGGCGGACCGCGGCCGATGTTCGGACCGCTGCCGACGGGGCACTCCGCCTCGCCCGCGCGCGCCCACCCTCCCTGGGGGAACCCCCACGTCCAGTCTATCGGGGCCGGGTGACGAAAGCGGGAAAAGTCACAGCCGGCACCCACCTTGTCCACACCTCGGCCGGGTTGTGGACAAGTCGCCGAACCGGCGTCGGCGGGACTTATCCCGCGGCGAGGAGCAACGCCGTGGCGAAGGCCGCGATGCCCTCGCCGCGTCCGGTCAGGCCCAAGCCGTCCGACGTCGTGCCGGACACGCTCACCGGGCCGCCCACCGCCTCCGACAGCACCTTCTGCGCCTCGTCGCGCCGCTTGCCCACCCGCGGGGCGTTGCCCACGATCTGGACCGTGGCGTTGCCCACCCGCCAGCCCGCCGCCTCGACCAGGCCGCGGACCTCGGCCAGCATGTCGGTGCCGTGCGCGCCGTCCATCCGGGGATCGCCGGTGCCGAACACCGCGCCCAGGTCGCCGAGGCCGGCCGCGGACAGCAGGGCGTCGCACAGGGCGTGCGCCGCGACGTCGCCGTCCGAATGGCCCGCGCAGCCGTCCGCCTCCGGCCACAGCAGGCCCGCCATCCAGCACTCGCGGCCCTTCTCGACCGGGTGGACGTCCACGCCGTTGCCGATCCTCACAGCGTCTCCTCGTTCTTCGGTGCCGCCGCGATCGCCTCGGCCAGTGACAGTTCGAACTCGCTGGTGACGCGCATCGCGTCGGGGTGGCCGGGGACCGTCGCCGCGCCGGTGGGCGCGAGGTCCGGCCGGAAGGCCTCGAGGGCGTAGCCCACGGGCGTCTGGAGGGTGCGCAGCCGGGTGCGGTCCTCGGTGCCGACGATCAGCGATGCGGCGTCGGTCACCTTCACCGTGTCGGCCATCGGCAGCACCGGGACGACGACCGGCGCGCCGTCACGGACCGCGCCGATCACCTCACGCACGGTGTGCGCAGGAATGAAGGCCCGCAGCGCGTCGTGGAGGAGTACAACTGAATCACGGGCGAGATCGGGCTCGACGGCGGCGAAGGCCTGCCGGAGCGAGCCGGGTACCACCCGGCAGGCGAGGCCGCGCACGGCCTCGGAAAACGACGAAGCACACCGCTGGGGGGCCGCCACGAGAACCAGATCGATCTCCGGTACGTCGAGCAGCCCCCGCACGGTGTGCGTGAGTAGCGCCTCACCATGGACCGGCGTGAGAGCTGACTCTCCGTCGGAGGCATGATGTGCAACGGTCACGATCGCGGCGACGTTCATCGGTACGCGATCGTAGAGGCACCCGCCCTCCCGCAGGGCAGGACGCCTGGGGGTTGAGAGCCTTGTTCAGCCGTCGGCCGGGGCAACGGTCACCGCGGGCGGGTGGCCTGCGGCACGTAGCGCCGTCCTGACCCGAACAAGATTCTCAGACCGTCGCGGTTTCCAGAACTTCGTCGAGGAGGACCTCAGCCTTGTCCTCGTCGGTGCCCTCCGCGAGCGCGAGCTCGCTGACCAGAATTTGCCGCGCCTTCGCCAGCATGCGCTTCTCGCCGGCTGAAAGTCCGCGGTCCTTCTCTCGCCGCCAGAGGTCGCGCACCACTTCGGCCACCTTGTTCACATCGCCGGAGGCGAGCTTCTCGAGGTTGGCCTTGTACCGACGAGACCAGTTGGTGGGCTCTTCGGTGTGCGGAGCACGCAGAACGTCGAAGACCTTGTCCAGTCCTTCTTGCCCGACGACATCGCGGACGCCGACGATTTCGGCGTTGTCTGCGGGCACGCGAACCGTGAGATCCCCTTGCGCGACCTTGAGGACGAGGTACTTCTTTTCCTCGCCCTTGATCACACGGGTCTCGATGGCTTCGATGAGTGCGGCACCGTGGTGCGGGTAGACGACGGTCTCTCCGACCTTGAAAACCATGTGTCCTCTGCCCCTTTCGCTGACTCCATCCTAGCACGGGCCGCCAGTGCCCACCTAGCGGGCCGAACTCGTCCTCGCAGGTCAGCGGCCTGGCCGGGGGTTGACAAACGTCCGCCCCCCGTGCTCACGCAGGTAGCGGGGAAGCGTTTCGTCACAGGCTGGGAATTCCTTTGTGGACGGTTGATCTTGGTCGCCGCGCCTCGGCAACGCACACCCGTTCCGCGGCGGAGATCGCCCCCGGCTAGTCTTCGGGGCGACGAGGCCGTGAAAAGGGAAGGACTGCGACGTGAGGCTGCAGAATCGTCGCGTGCTCGGCGCGGGCGTGCTGGCGCTCGGTGCCGCGCTCGTGCTCGCCGGGTGCGGGGCCGGCCAGATCACCCAGACCGACTCGCAGCAGCCCGCGGTCAACGGCACGCACGCCCAGGTCAAGACCATCGAGCTGCGCAACGCCGCCGTCCAGTACCCGAAGTCGGGCCCGGGCTACCCGGCAGGCGCCACCCCGGCGCTGACCCTGACGATCGTCAACAGCGGCGCCCAGGACGACTCGCTCGTCTCGGTGACCACCGAAGACGGCGGCCAGGCGACCATCGCCGGCTCCAAGACCGTCGTCGCGATGCACTCGCTGGTCATCGGCCCGGACGACGCCGTCGAGTCCACGAACGAGGTGCAGGCCACGTCCTCGGCCGCGCCGACGTCCTCGAGCGCCCCGGCCTCCTCGTCGAGCACGCCGACCGGCAGCAGCTCCGCGAGCAACAGCCCGGGCAACCTGACCGCCACGGCCACCTCCGAGGTGCCGTCCTCCGGCCCGGCCGCGACGCCGACCGCGCCCGAGAAGGTCGGCCAGGCCACCGTGACGCTGCCCGCGCTGAAGCAGCCGCTCTGGCCGGGTCAGGTCATCAAGGTCACCTTCGTCTTCCAGAACGCCGGACCGGTCACGGTCGAGCTGCCGGTCGCGGCGCCGGCGCACGCCGAGGAGTAGCCCGGAACCGGTGCCGCCCGGCCGGGCGTCCCGGTTTTGTCGGTGGTCGCCGATAGCCTCGCGGGGTGAAGAAGGGGACCACCTACCGCTGCGGCAGCTGCGGTTACGAAGCGGCCAAGTGGCTGGGCCGGTGTCCGGAGTGCCAGGAATGGGGCTCGTTCGAGGAACGCGGTGCGCCGGTCAAGCCGGCCATCCAGCGCGTCGCGGCCGGGGCGCCGAGCGCACCGGCGCGGCCGATCGGCGAGGTCGACGTCGAAGCGGCGCGGGCTCGTCGCACCGGCGTCCCCGAGCTCGACCGGGTCCTCGGCGGCGGCCTGGTGCCGGGCGCGGTGGTGCTGCTCGCGGGTGAGCCGGGGGTCGGCAAGTCGACACTGCTGCTCGAGGTCGCCTACCAGTGGGCGAAGACGGTCGACCGGTCCCTGTACGTGACCGGCGAGGAGTCCGCGGGCCAGGTCCGGTTGCGCGCTGAGCGAACGGGCAACGTCCACGACCGGATGTACCTGGCCGCCGAGAGCGACCTTTCGGCCATCCTCGGCCACGTCGACGACGTCAAGCCGGGCGTGCTGATCGTCGACTCGGTGCAGACCATGGCGTCCCCGCAGGTCGACGGCTCACCGGGCGGGGTGACGCAGGTCCGCGCGGTGACGTCCGGGCTGGTCGCACTGGCCAAGGAGCGCGGGCTGCCGGTGGTGCTGGTGGGGCACGTCACGAAGGACGGCTCGGTGGCCGGCCCGCGCGTGCTGGAGCACCTGGTGGACGTGGTGCTGCAGTTCGAGGGCGACAAGCACTCGACGCTGCGGATGGTCCGCGGCATCAAGAACCGGTTCGGCGCGGCCGACGAGATCGGCTGCTTCGAGCTGCAGGAAGAGGGCATCGTCGGGGTACCGGACCCGTCGGGGCT
Organism: Amycolatopsis sp. NPDC004169; assembly: GCF_040610315.1. Lineage (NCBI taxonomy): Bacteria > Bacillati > Actinomycetota > Actinomycetes > Pseudonocardiales > Pseudonocardiaceae > Amycolatopsis > Amycolatopsis sp. NPDC004169. The sequence goes on along the minus strand of NZ_JBEXMD010000005.1, from coordinate 322,356 downwards.
GTTCATGAGCCGCACGGCCGAGCCGGTGTCGGGCACGGCGATCACGGTCTCGCTGGAGGGCAAGCGGCCGCTGCTGGGCGAGGTGCAGGCCCTGGTGTCGTCGACGGCGGCCCCGCAGCCGCGGCGCGCGGTCAGCGGCCTCGACTCGGCCCGGGTGGCGATGGTACTGGCGGTGCTGGAGAAGCGCGGCGGCCTCAAGCTCGGCGACAAGGACGTCTACGCGGCCACGGTCGGCGGCATGAAGATCACCGAGCCGGGCATCGACCTGGCGCTGGTGCTGGCCCTGACGTCGTCGTTCGAAGACGTGGCCCTGTCACCCCGGCTGGTGTCGGTGGGCGAGGTCGGGCTGGCCGGCGAGATCCGGCGCGTGCCGAGCGTGGGCCGCCGCCTGGCGGAGGCGGCCCGGCTCGGCTTCACGCACGCGCTGGTCCCGCCGGACTCGGGCAAGCCGCCGGCGGGGATCCGGGTACTGGAGGTGGCGAACGTCGCGGACGCGCTGAACGCGGCCAACCACGCGCGCTGATCACCCCGAGGTCCGCGTGATGGCGTAGGAGTACAGCGTGTCCGGCGCGTCGGGCCGCTGCGGGGAGACGGGGAACTTCGTCGTCGTGGTGTTCGGCGTGGCCACGGAGCTCGGCGGCGGCAGGGACGTGGTCAGCGGTATCGCCTTGTTGCGGACCATGGCCAGGGGCGGCACGCTGTCCGCGGCCACCAGCCGCGCCGTCGCCGGGTCGACGAACAGCCGGCGGCCGGTGTCCTTGGCCGCGTAGACGGTGGCGGGCTGCCGGTCCGGCGTGGCCTGGTGGGGTGCGACGTAGATGCCCGGAACGTTGGCCAGTGCGTCCAGCAGCGCGGACCGGACATCGCGGGGTGGCAGACCGGTTTCCAGCACGCTCCGGACCATGCCGAGCACCTCCGTGGCGGAGTGCGCCCGGCCCTTCTGCGGGCCGTCCGTTTCGAGGGTGTCGGTGGACAGCCGCTGGGCCAGCTTCTGCCGGTCGGGGACGAGCGAGGCGATGAAGGCCGCGTCCGGCGTCAGCCAGCTCAGCCGCGGGCCGGGGAACACGCCGGCGGGTCCGTATTCGTCGACGGGCTTGGGCAGCAGTTCGCCGGACCCGTGCGCATCGCCGGTCACCGTCGTGCGCCGGTGCCACACGCCGGTGGGATCGGCCGGGATCCAGAGCTCGATCCGCCGCTGGACCTTGGTCGCCAACCCCGGCACGACGTACGTCGACCAGTCGCGCATCTCCGTGTAGTGGAACTCGCCGGGCGCGAGCGGGCGGTCGACGTCGGTGAGCCCCGCCGGCCGGGACGTCTCCGGCGGGTCCGGCGTCCACAGCGCCGCCGCGACTCCGAGGCCGCCGACCAGGGTGACCACGGCCGCGGCCACCGCGAGCCACCGCCACGCCCCGGCCCGGCGCGGCTCCGCGGGCGGAGCCTGCTCGACCCCGGCCGCCGCCAGCAGGGATGCGCGGGCGAACGCGAGGTCGTCGTCCTCGGCCACATCGCTGTTCAGGTCTTCGAGCGCCGCGTCCAGTTCGGCTTCGGACCAGATCTTCCGGACGTTGTCTTCACGCAAGGTCCTGCACCTCCTCTTGGGCCGGGGCGTTCGTCCTGAGCCAGCGTCTGATCCGGTGCAGCCGGGACCGGACGGTACCGGGCGGGATCCCGAGGGCTTCGGCGACCTCGGCAGGCTCCAGCCCGGCCCACGACACGAGCAGCAGCGTGTCGCGGTCGGCCGGGCTGAGCCGGGCCAGCGCGCCGGCCAGCTGGGCCGCCCGCACCTGGGCGTCGACCTGCTCGGCGACGCGGCCGTCGTGGCCGGCGTGACTGCCTTCGCCGGTCCGCGCGAGCCGCGCGGTGGCCTGCAGCCCGCGCAGTTCGGACCGCACGTGGTGGCGCAGCAGGTTGGTGGCGATGCCGTAGAGCCACAACCGGGCGGTCCCCAGCTCGGGGCGGTAGCTCTCCCGCCGCCGCAGCGCGACGAGGAAGGTCTCGGCGACCAGGTCGTTGGCCGGTTCGGGACCGACGCGGCGGGCCAGGTACCGCCGCAGCTGCCCGGCGTGGGCGTCGAAGAGCCGCCCGAACGCCGGCCCGGGCTCGGGTCCGCCCAGGTCCGGGCGGTCGTCCCCCCAGAGCTCCGAACCCTCGTGGATCACCTGCATGCCCCCAGTTGCCCGCAGCGCGCACGAGCGTTCACGCGAACTGTGCCATTCCGGGGCTTCGCCCCGGGCCGGGGGCTTCGCCACCCGGAGCCCCCTCAAGAACCCGACCTTCGTCGTACGCCGTCCAGGGGCGGGTGAGGGACAACCGGCGATCCTTGCCGAGATCATCCCGAAGTGAGGCGCTGGCCAACCGGCGTCACAACTGGGGAAGGACCGTCATGCGCAGATTCCGCCTCGGCTTCGTCACGCTCGTGGCCGCCATGGGGCTCGTCGCCCTGCCCGCCGTGGCGCAAGCCACCACCGAAGCCGTCCTGAACATCCAGTACCAGGTCCAGCAGACCGGGTACTGGTGCGGGCCGGCCGCCACGCGGATCGCCATGTCCGCGCGGACGTCGAACCTGCCGAGCCAGGCCACCCTGGCCGCCCAGCTCGGCACCACCACCAACGGCACCGACTGGATCGGCCAGGTCACCGGCGTCCTCAACCGGGACCTCGGCACCTCCTGGTACGAGACCAAGGAGATGCCGAACGACCCGCCCACCCAGGCCCAGCGTGACCTGCTGTGGCGCGACATCGTGCTGGACATCAACAACGGCTACCCGATCGTCGCCAACATCGTCGCGCCCGCGAACAACCACCCGCCTGGCTACCCGAACTACACCGTCTACCACTACTTCACCGTCATCGGGTACGACAGCTCCGACATGACGGTCAAGATCGCCGACCCGGCGAGCTTCGGCGGGAACCAGATCTACTGGCTCACGTTCAACCAGCTCGCGACGCTGATCCCGCCGAAGGGCTACTCCGCCTAGACGCCCAGCAGGCCCCAGTAGACCGCCCACGGCACGAACAGCACGCCGCCGGCCAGCAGCAGGCCGAGCCGGAACCCGCGGGTCCGCCACCACGCCACCGCCGTGCCGATGGTGGCGGCCACCGCGCCCAGCGAAACCAGCTGCAGCGCCAGCCACGGCAGCGGCCGCCCGGCGACCACCGGGCCGAGCCCCTTGCCCATGCTCAGCTGGATCACGACGTCGACGACCAGGAACCCGAGCACCGCGAGCAACCCGGTGACCGACAGCCAGCGGGCCGGTCGCGCGATCCGGCGGACCAGCCCGGAGCCGAACGCCACCAGCAGCAACACCAGGACGGCGAGCTGCAGCCACGCCGGCTCGTACCAGGACAGCGGTGTCACCGCGGTGCTCTGCCGCTCCTGCGGCGGCGGTGCGTCGGCGGTCGACGCGCCGGGCGGGTGCTGCACCCAGCTGCCCACCAGTTCGAGGTAGCCGGGCGCGTACCCGGGCAGCTTGTCGAAGCCGTCCGTGGTCCGGCGCAGCTGGTGCTGCGCGTCCGGGAAGACCCGCAAGGTGTGGTGGGCCACCGAATCCCGGAAGATCCGGACCGCTTCACCCGGCGGCGTCAGGACGTCCTTCGCGCCCCACAACCCGAGTACCGGCTGGCGCAGGCTCTTCAGCACCGGCACCGGGTCGTAGTGCGGCTCCGGGAACACCCCGCCGCCGGCGAGCTGGCGCAGCATCGTCGACGACGCCATCGGCACGATCGACCCGGTCATCCCCAGCCGCCGCAACTGGTTCTCCACCGCCCACGACTGCTGCCGCGCCGGCTCGACGCCGTTCGCGCCCAGCGTCACGACGAAGGCGACGTCCGAAGAACGCGAAGCCGCCAGCGGCGCCACCCAGCCGCCTTCGCTCAGCCCCCAGACGCCGACCCGGGCCGGATCGACGCCGGATCGCTTGCGCAGCGCGGAAACCGCGGCCAGCGCGTCGTCCGCGAGTGTGGCGTAGGACCGTTCGAACTGGGAGTAGCCCTCGGTGCGCTTGTCGTAGATGAGCGTCGCGATGCCCTGCCGGGCAAAGGCTTCCGCCTGATCGCGGTAGTCGTCCCGGCTGTGCGCCCCCGAGCCGTGGACCATCACCAGGCCCGGCAGTTTCGTGCCGCCGGGTGGCGCGACGACGGTGCCGTGCAAGGTCACCGCGCCGTTCCGGAACGACACTTCGTCATTGGTCACGTCCGCCGCCGACGCCGGTGGCGCCAACGCCGTGACCGCCAGGATCACCCCGGCCGGTAGAACCCCTCTTCGCATGTCAAACCCTCTGGTGTCATGTCAATCCCCTGGATCAGGGAAGCCGAGCCAGCGCACGAGCACGCGGCGCGCTTCCGGTGACCGGTCGTCCTCGCTCCGCCAGTACCGGCGGAACAGCGCCATGTAGTCGTCCCAGAACTGCTTGAGCTCCTCGGTGGTGAGCCAGGTGCCGCCGCGCGCGTGGAGCAGGGCGTCCGGCCAGTCGCCGGGCAGTTCTTCCCGCTGTTCCGCGAACCGGCTGAGCTTTTCGAGGTCGTCCTCGAACCCCTGGCGCTGCATGTCGTCGAACAGCAGCCGGGATTCGGCGCTCTGGGCGCTGCGGCGCGGCCACCGGATGTCCCGCGGGCGCGTCCGCCACCACCGTTCCTTGCCCCGCGCGAGCTCCGGAGCTTCCTCGACGAACCCGAACCGCGCCAGTTCCCGCAGGTGGTAGCTGGTCGCGCCGGTGTTCTCGCCCAGTGCCTTGGCGAGCTTCGTGGCCGTGGCCGGGCCGGCCGACAGGACGCCGAGGATCCGGCGGCGCAGCGGGTGCGTGACGGCCTTCAGGGCGTCCGGATCGAGCTCTTCCGGTGGTGGAGCGCTGGTCATGAGCCCACTGTAGCCATGCAAAGAAGATTGTGCAAAGAAATCTGTGCAACTCGGCGCAGACCGGTGCCCAGCGGCCGGACCGTCTCAAGTGGACTTACCAGATGGGGTGGTCGCTGAACTTCCGGAGCGTCTGCACCGAGGGCCGCACGTAGAACATGCCCGCCAGGAAACCCAGGGTGGCGAAGGCCAGCGTCGAGAACGTCGTGAGCAGGTCCGGGGCGCGCAGGGACGGGCTGTCCGCCCAGACCCGGAACACGATCGGCACCGCGAACGACCCCAGGATCAGCACCAGCGTCAGCACGTAGGTGACCAGCAGCGCGTTGCGGGTCGCCGCCGCGCTGGCCACCACCAGGTAGTCACCCCGGAGGCAGCGGCGGCACGTCAGGACCAGTACCGCGATGGCCAGCACGCCCAGCGGCGGCAGGACCGCCGCCGCCTTGCCCAGCAGGGTGTCCGGGAACGCGTGGCCGTGGACGATGCCCTGGAGGAACGTCGTGAGGCCGAACAGGAGCACCATCCCGGCGATCATCGAGCAGCCGACGACCACCGAGCCCCAGCGCACCCGGACGGCGAACCGCGGGGGCAGCGGCACGAACTCGACCTGGCCGAAGGTCCCCTGCACCCGTCTCACCTCCGAAAGCCGTGAAGGCCACAGTAAGGGACTGACCATCCCTTGTTGTGGCCTTCACGGACTTTCGGACCGAAAGGGCTAACTGGTCGCCAGCAAGTTGGCGCACCGGATCAGCCCGATGTGCGAATACGCCTGCGGGTGGTTGCCGAGCGACCGTTCCGCGATCGGGTCGTACTGCTCCGGCAGCAGGCCGGTCGGGCCGGCCGCCGCCACGATCTGGTCGAACAGCTCCTGGGCCTCGGTGCGCCGCCCGGTGAGCAGGTACGCCTCGATCAGCCACGCCGCGCAGATGTGGAAGCCGCCCTCGCCGCCCGGGAGGCCGTCGTCGCGGCGGTAGCGGTACACAGTGGACCCGCTGCGCAGCTCCGCCTCGATCGCGGTCACCGTGTGCTGGAAGCGCTCGTCGGCCGGGTCGATCAGGCCGGTGAGCCCGACGAACAGGGAGGCCGCGTCCAGGTCCGTGCCGTCGTAGGCCGTGGTGAACGCCTGGACCTCGTCGTTCCAGCCGTGGGTGAGGACGTCCGCCTTGATCTCCTCGCGCAGGCCGGGCCAGTTGCCAGGGATCTCCCGGCCGTACTGCTCGCCCAGCGTGATCGCGCGGTCGATCGTCACCCAGCACATCACCCGCGAGTAGACCCGGTGGCGCGGCACGTGCCGCTCCTCCCAGATCCCGTGGTCCGGCTCGTTCCAGCGCCGCGTCACCGCTTCCGCCATCGCGCGGACCATCTGCCAGTCCTCGTCACGCAGCTCGTGGCGCGCCTCGGCGAGCGTCCGGACGAGCTCGACGACCGGGCCGAAGACGTCCAGCTGCACCTGGTGGTTCGCCAGGTTGCCGACGCGGACCGGGCGCGAACCGGCGTAACCGGGCAGCGATTCGATGACCGCTTCGGCGCCGATGACGCTGCCGGCGAGGGTGTACAGCGGGTGCAGGCGCTCCGGGCCGGCCAGCGTGGCGAGCACGCCGTGCAGCCAGCGCAGGTAGCCCTCGGCCTCCTCGATCGAGCCCAGGTGTACGAGCTCCCGCACGGTCATCGCGGCGTCGCGGATCCAGCAGTAGCGGTAGTCCCAGTTGCGGACGCCGCCGATCTCCTCCGGCAGCGACGACGTCGCCGCCGCCAGCACGCCGCCGGTGTCGGTGTTGACCAGGCCGCGCAGCGTCAGCGCCGAGCGCAGCACCAGGTCGGTCTGCACCTTGGGCAGCTGCAGCTTCGACGTCCACTCGCTCCAGTAGCGGCCCGCGCGGTCCCGGCGTTCCACTTCGGACAGTTCGTGCGGGCCGAGGTCGGTGGTGCCGCAGCGCAGCTCCAGCACGACCGGCTGGGTCGGCGTCGGCTGCACCAGCGCGGTCGCGGTGTCGTGCAGGCCGTCGGAGGTGATGGTCCACTCGACGCCCGGCGAGTAGAGCACGAACGGCTCGGACGTGCCGAGCACCCGCACACCGCCGTCGGTGACCTCGAGCTTCACCGGCACGCCGCCGAACTCGGGCCGCGGCGCGAACTTGACGCTCGCCACCGCCTCGCCCGAGATCACGCGCACCAGGTCGGTGCGGTGCGGCGCGCTCTCCGGCTCCAGGTAGTCGGTGACGAGCAGGCGCGACCAGCGCGTCTCGACCGTCATCGTGTTCGGCAGGTAGCGCTGGCCGAGCGGGAGGCCGTTGCGGTGCGGCTTGATGGAGAAGTGACCCGCCCCCTCGCCGCCGAGCAGGTCGGCGAACACCGCGGGCGCGTCCGGGCCCGGGTGGCAGAGCCAGGTCAGCTTCGCGTCCGGCGTCACCAGCGCGACCGAGCGCTCGTTCGCCAGCATCGACAGCCGCTCGATCGGCGGGGCCGACTCGCCGTACAGCCAGTTGCGGCGCTCCTCGAGCAGGAAGCCGAGCACGAGGGCGACGTCGACGGTGTCGGGCACCCGGAACCCGGCGAGGGTCTCGCCGTCGCCGACCTTGATGCCCAGGTCGGGGCCGGACAGCCGGGCGAAGGCCTTCTCGTCGGTGACGTCGTCGCCGAGGAAGATCGCCGCCGTGGCGCCCACCTGGTGGCGGAGGATGTCCAATGCGCGGCCCTTGTCCGTTTGGACGACCGCCAGCTCGACCACCTCCTTGCCGTCGGTGGTCGACACGCCCTCCCAGGTGGACGGCCCGGCGTGCACGTCGGCGAGCACCCGGCGGCCCGCCTCGTGCTCGGCGCGGCGGACGTGCACCGCGATGCTCGCCGGCTTGACCTCGAGCGACACGCCCGGGACGTCCAGCACGAGTTGTTCGAGCTCGGACTCCAGCCGCCGGTGCAGCTCCCGCGCGTGCTCGTCGAGGGCGTGGATGAAGCCGATGTCGAACTCCGAGCCGTGGCTGCCGACGAGGTTCACCTCGGACGGCAGCCGCGAGAGCGTGGCCAGGTCCCGCAGCGCCCGGCCGGAGATGACCGCCGTGGTGGTCTCGTGCAGACCGGCGAGCGATCTGAGGGCCCCGACGGACTCGGGCAGCGGGCGTGCCTCGTCCGGGTTGAGCGTGATGGGCGCCAGCGTGCCGTCGTAGTCGCAGGCGACCAGCAGACGCGGAGTACGGGCGATCTGCACGATCGCGCGCCGTAGCTCGGCGGGCAGGGCCTCGGCAGTCAACACTCCTCCTCGGGAGCTCGTGCTTGGTCGTTCGGGTCAGTCGACCGCCTCGGCACCCAGAGCCTGTAGGAAGGAGCGCGCCCAACGATCGACATCGTGCGTGAGGACCTGGCGACGCATGGCGCGCATCCGGCGACGGCCCTCTGCCGGGTCGAGGGTAATGGCAGCCACTAGTGCGTCCTTCACCCCGTCCAGGTCGTGGGGGTTGACGAGGAATGCGCTAGAGAGCTCCGCGGCCGCACCCGCGAACTCGGAAAGCACCAGCGCTCCGCCCAGATCGTGCCGCGCGGCGACGTACTCCTTGCACACCAGGTTCATGCCGTCGCGCAGCGGCGTCACCACCATGACATCGGCAGCGGAGAAGAACCCGGCCAGCTCGGTGCGGTCCACGGACTGGTGCAAGTAGTGCACGACCGGGTGGCCCACCCGGGCGAACTCGCCGTTGATCCGGCCGACCATCTGCTCGATCTCGCCGCGCATCCGCTGGTAGTGCTCGACCCGCTCCCGGCTCGGGGTGGCGAGCTGCACGAACGTGACGTCGTCCGGCTGCAGCCTGCCCTCGTGCAGCAGCTCGTGCAGCGCCTGCAGCCGCAGGTCGATGCCCTTGGTGTAGTCGAGCCGGTCGACGCCGAGCAGGACCGTCTTCGGGTTGCCGAGGTCGCGGCGCAGCTGCGCGGCCCGCTCCTGGACGCCCTTGGTGCGGGCGAGGCTGTCGAGGCCGGCGGCGTCGATGGAGATGGGGAAGGCGCCGACCCGCACGGTCCGGTCGCCGACCTGCATGGTGCCCGGCCGCGACCGGACGCCGACCGCGCCGCGGGTCGACTCGAGGCCGATCAGCTGGCGGCACAGCCACAGGAAGTTCTGCGCCCCGCCCGGGCGGTGGAAGCCGACCAGGTCGGCGCCGGTCAGGCCGCGGATGATCGCCGCGCGCCACGGCATCTGCATGAACAGCTCGACCGGCGGGAACGGGATGTGCAGGAAGAAGCCGATGCGCAGGTCCGGCCGCAGCTCGCGCAGCATCGCCGGCACCAGCTGCAGCTGGTAGTCCTGGATCCACACGGTCGCGCCCTGGGCGGCGACCTCGGCGCTGGCCTGCGCGAACCGGCGGTTCACCTTGACGTAGCTGTTCCACCACGCGCGGTCGAACACCGGGCGCTCGACGACGTCGTGGTAGAGCGGCCAGAGCGTCGCGTTGGAGAAACCTTCGTAGTAGTCGCGGACTTCGTCGGCGCTCAACGAAACCGGGTGCAGCACCAGTCCGTCGTCGTCGAACTCCTCGACGTCGACGTCCGGCACGCCGGGCCAGCCGACCCAGGCACCCTTCCTCGACCGCAGGAACGGCTCCAGCGCCGACACCAGCCCGCCCGGACTGGCCGTCCACCGGCGTTCGCCCTCGGAAGTGCGTTCGAGGTCCACCGGTAGCCGGTTCGCCACCACGACGAAATCGGCCTGGTTCCCGTTCTCCTTCTGGTCACTCACGTCGCCTGCTCCTCGCGTCCTGGGTCGCGGCCCCAGAGTGAAACCCTATCGCGTGAGCGATGAACATTCGGTGACCGCGGTGTTACTCCAAGCTCCGTTCGGTCGGTTCGAGCGGACCAGCCATGCGAGGTCCGGCGAACCGCCGCTCGAGCCGGCCCAGTCCGGTACGCACCGGCTGGGCCAGCCATTCGCCGAGTACCACGCCCGCTGCCAGGGCAAGCCCGATTGCGACGGCCGTCATGAGCGTGGAGATGTTGCCACTGGGCTCGACCCCGATCTGATACAGACCACGGTAGGTCGACAGGCCGGGAAGCAGCGGAGTGATCCCGGACACGGCGACCACCAGTGGAGTAACGCCGAGCCGCCGCGCGAGCACGCCACCGCAGAACCCGACCAGCGTCGCGGCCACCGCGGACGAGCTGACGCCGTCCAGCTTGGCGAGCATGAGGGAGCCGTAGACGGCGGCGCCGATGCCACCCGCGGCCGCGGCGACCAGCATGGCGCGCATCTTGGAGTAGCTCGCGAGCGCGAAGCAGGCGGCGGCGCCGGCCCCGCCGAGCACGACGAGCGGCAGCTGCTGCGGCGTCGAACCGGGCACCTCGGGCAGCGGCGTGCGCGGCAGGCCGAGCATGACGGCGATCCGCAGCGCGAGCACGACCCCGGCGATCAGGCCGGCCGACATCAGCGCGGTCTCCATGGTCCGGCCGGCGGCGGTGACGTTGTAGCCGGTGATGGCGTCCTGCACGGCCGAGACGGTGGACAGCCCGGACAGCAGCACGGTGACCGCGGCCGCGACGACCAGTGTCGGCTTGTCGGTGGTCAGGACGTTGCTGCTGACGATGACCATGGCCGAGAGCGTGGCGACCAGGCCCCCGATCACCTGCTGGAAGAAGAACGGCAGCCCGTAGCGGTTCACCACCCGCCCGACCCGGTCGATGACCCCGCTGATGACGAAGGCGACGAGCGCGATGTCGAAGCCCCCGCCGAGCAGGATGGTGACGAAGGCGGCGACCCCGCCCCAGGAAAGCGTGGCGACCCAGCGCGGGTAGGGGTGCGGCGCGGAGGTGATCCGCTCCAGCTCGGTCTGCGCCTGCTCGGCCCCCATGTGCCCGCGGACGATCTTCCGGACGAGTTTTTCGGTCTCGGTCAGCCGCGTGTAGTCGAGGCTCCGGCTCCGCACGACCCGCAGCGCGGTGATCGGCGTGAGGTCGGTACCGCGGTGGCAGGTGACGGTGATCGAGGTGAAGATGACGTCGACCTCGCAGTGCGGCAGCCCGAGCGCGCCGGCGATGGCGAGAATGGTCGCGGTGACGTCCGACGCGCCTGCCCCGCTGGCCATCTGCACCTCACCGATGCGCAGGGAGAGGTCGAGCACGAAGTTGACGGTGGCTTCATCGGGCAGCTGCGGCCCCATGGCGGCATCGCCATCGACGGCGGGGAACTCCCCGGTCGGCGCTTCGAGAACGTGCCACGGCCGCCGTTTGAGGAGGTTCGGCCGGTGCGTCCGCGGCCGTTGCGCGGGAGGTTCGAGGACGGGCCATCTGGTCGCCCGGCCCCCGTTGGTGCGCTCGTTGATCTTCATGATCCATCCACCTCCTCGCTCTGTCCCTCGGACCATCGACAGCCGCCTGCCGACCGTTGCAGTGGCGTCGACCACGTCGCTCCATAGTGGCTTGGAGCTGCTGATCTTGCCTCCCGAGCTGATCACCGGGAGTGGCTCGGTACACTGGTTGCGGCGTCTTGGCGCCAGGCCGGTATAGCTCAGCTGGTAGAGCATCTGTCTTGTAAACAGAAGGTCAGGGGTTCGAGCCCCCTTGCCGGCTCCGCTCTGCGGGGAGTCTCCGTCAGTCGGGGGCTCCCTGGTCGCCTTCCGTCTCAGTTCCGGTCTCATTCGGTGGTCTACGCGGGTACGAGCGCGACCGCCGACGGTTCCCCGTCATCTCCTGGTGCCTGCCAGAGGCGCCCACCGAGCTGGGTGAGGGCGCCGCGCCAGTCGGACGTCGGTCACGCGGCGGTGCGGCTGGTCGCCAAGGAGATCGGTGTTCTTCCTCTGCATCGGGGAGGTACCGAGTGAGTCCCTTCAGGTAGTCGGTGCGGCTGACGTGGCGGAAGTCCGGCCCACCGCGTGACCGCTTCGTGTCCGAATTGCGCCTCCGTCACCCCTCCTCCCCGGTATATTCGCTGGCCACGGCCCTGCGCTCGCCGGGCCTTCCATGGGGGATGGAAACGATGAGCGGATTCGTCGCCGCGGCGCTGGGGTTCCCCGCCGTGCTCTTCAGCTTTCTTCTGGTCCTTGTCGTCGGGTACTGGGTGCTCGCCCTGGTCGGGGTCTTCGACCTCGAAGACGGGGAGATCGGGTTCTTCGGCGGGGTGCCCTTGTCCATCTCGCTGTCGCTGTTCGTGGCCTTCAGCTGGTTCCTCAGCCTCGCCGGCACCGTCCTCATCGACGGCGCACCCCTGCGGGTCCTGCTCGGGTTCGGTGTCCTGCTCGCCGCCCTCGTGGGTGGGGCGGTCGGGACGCGGCTGATCATCGTGCCCCTGCGGCGGGTCTTCGCCGGGGCCGAACCGACGCGGCAGGACTTCGTCGGGCGGGTCGCCGTCGTGCGGACTTCCAGCGTCAGCGAGGACTTCGAGCAGGCCGAAGCCACCGCTGCCGACGGGTCGTCGGCGATCGTCCAGATTCGACTGGCCGGCGGAGGCAACCTCGGCGTCGGCAGCCGCGTTGTCCTCTATGACTACGACTTCGCGGGTGAGTTCTTCTGGGTGAGCCCCTGGGAACTCGAAGCAGAAAAGGACTGAACTGGAATGGATGCCATCGGCCTGGGGGCCGGCGTGTTGATCGCCGTCGTGGTCCTGATCCTGCTCGTCGCCGTGTTCGTCGTGAGCCGGTTGTTCCGGAAAGTGCCGCAGGGCAAGGCACTCATCGTCTCGAAGGTGCGCAAGGTCGACGTCACCTTCACCGGTGCGGTCGTGCTGCCCGTGCTGCACAAGTCCGAGGTCATGGACATCTCGGTGAAGACGATCGACATCGAGCGGACCGGCCAGGAAGGCCTGATCTGCCGCGACAACATCCGCGCCGACATCCGGATCTCGTTCTTCGTCCGGGTCAACAAGACCGTCGAGGACGTCGTGAAGGTCGCGCAGGCGATCGGCACCGAACGCGCCAGTGACCAGGGCACCCTGCAGGAACTGTTCAACGCCAAGTTCTCCGAAGCCCTGAAAACCGTCGGCAAGCAGCTCGACTTCGTCGACCTCTACACCAAGCGCAACGAATTCCGCGACCAGATCATCCGCGTCATCGGCACCGACCTCAACGGCTACAGCCTGGAGGACGCGGCGATCGACTACCTCGAGCAGACCCCGATGGCGTCGCTCGACGCCGCGAACATCCTGGACGCGCAGGGCATCCGCAAGATCACCGAGCTGACGGCGATCGAGCACGTGCGCACCAACGAATTCCGCCGCCACGAAGAAAAGGAGATCACCCGCCAGAACGTGGACGCGCGGGAAGCGATCCTCGAACTCCAGCGCCGCCAGGCCGACGCGGAAATCAAGCAGCGCCGCGAAATCGAGACCATGCGGGCGCGCGAAGAGGCGGAAATCGCCAAGGTGCAGGCCGAGGAGCGGCTCAAGTCGCAGGCCGCGCAGCTGCGCACCGACGAGCAGCTCGGCATCCAGCAGCAGAACCAGCAGCGCGAGATCGAGGTCGCAGGCAAGAACCGCGAACGCGTCATCGCCATCGAGTCCGAGCGGATCGAAAAGGACCGCCTGCTCGAGGTGATCGGCCGCGAGCGGGAGACCGAGCTGTCCCGGATCGCCAAGGACAAGGAACTCGAAACCGAAAAGCGGTCGATCGCCGAGGTGGTCCGGGAGCGGATCGCCGTCGAGAAGACCGTCGCCGAGCAGGAAGAGAACATCAAGAAGCTGCGCGTGGTCGAGGAGGCCCAGCGCGACCGCGAGGCGGTCGTCATCCGCGCCGAGGCCGAAGCGCAGGAGAACCTGGTCAAGGGGATCAAGGCCGCCGAGGCCGCGGAGCAGGCCGCCAAGTTCAAGGCCCGCGAAGAGCTGACCCTCGCCGAGGCGCGCCAGCAGGCCGCCGAGCTGGAGACGCGGGCGAAGATCCGGCTCGCCGAAGGCATCCAGGCCGAGGAGGCCGCCGCCGGGCTCGCCGCCGCGCAGGTGCGGGAGCGCGACGCCGTCGCGCTGGAGAAGGTCGGCCGCGCGGAGGCGATCGTCGAGCGCGAGAAGGCCGTCGTGGTCGCCGAAGCGCTGCGCGACAAGCTGAAGGGCGAGGCCGAGGGCCTCACCGAGAAGGCCGCCGCGCTGGCCGCGCTCGACAACGCGAGCCGGGAGCACGAGGAGTACCGGCTGCGGCTGGACGCGGAGAAGGAGATCCGGCTGGCCGCGCTCGACGTGCAGCGGGACGTCGCCGAAGCGCAGGCGGTCGTGCTCAGCGCCGGCCTGGAGAAGGCCGACATCGACATCGTCGGCGGCGAGACCACGTTCTTCGACCGGATCGTCGGCTCGATCGGCCTCGGCAAGAGCGTGGACGGCTTCGTGCAGCACTCCGACGTCGTCGGGGCGCTCGCGCGGCCGTACGTCGACGGGTCGGCCAGCTTCACCGACGACCTCGCCAAGCTGATCGGCGCGGTCAGCACCGAGGACGTGAAGAACCTGACGCTGTCGGCCTTCCTGGCGAAGCAGCTGCAGGCCGGCGGCCCGGACAGCGACAAGCTCCGTGAGCTGATGACCACGGCGCAGCGGCTCGGCCTGGCCGAGACGTCGGTCGCCACCGTCGTCGCCGCGAAGCAGTGACGACGGCCGAGACGCAGCTGGACGCGGGCACCTATGAGGTGCTCCGCGCCCGGCTGGCCGCCCAGGCCGCCGAGCTGGCGAAACGCGCGGACGAGCTCAACGCCCGGCGGCTGGAGGTGTTCGGCAGCGCGCAGCTCGCGCTGGTCGGCACCGAGCGCATCCGCACCGCCAACAACTGCGTGCCACGGGACATCGTCGCCGTCGACGGCCGGATGTTGTTCGGCTACAACGTCTTCATCGGCCTGAAGCCCGAGACGGCGATCGACGACGTCTTCTCGCTGCAGCGCTTCAGCCGCGATGGGGACGCGTTCCGCTTCGACGACGTCAGCGCGGAGGAACTGCCCGAGCTGCTGCGTGACGAGCACTTCGAGCGCGACTTCGGCGAGCTGTACCGGTACTACCGGCAGGCGAAGCTGCTGCAGCTGCGCCGGCTGGACGGGAAGCTGCTCGCGGTGTTTCAGATCGGCCCGCGCACCGAGGACATCCGGGTGCTGCGGTGGGGTGTCGCGGCCGACGGCACAGTGTCCTACCTGGACAGCCGGGGCGAGCGCGACCACGTCTTCCCTCCGTCGCACGACTTCGAGTGGATCGAAACGACCCGCGAGGACCACGTCCTCGGACGGCACCCGCACATCTCGATCGAGGACGAGGTCTTCGTCGAGACCGTCGGCGGCAACCTGACGGTCAAAGTCGAGAACAACACCGAGACCGGCGCCGGGGTCTACGCCGAGCCGGTGGACGAGCCGCTGCAGAGCCTCGCCGACGCCGAGGTCGCCTACGCCCGGATCGGCCCGCTGATCCTGCTGCGCATGCTGCCGTACAAGGAAACCGACTACCGCTACCTGGTGTTCAACACCCGCACGCAGGACGTCGTGCGGCTCGACGGCATCGGGCAGGCGTGCCAGCGGCTGCCCGAGGACCACGGGATCATCTTCCCCGGCGGCTACTACCTCGACACCGGGGTCAGCAAGACGTTCGACACCACTGTGGACGGTCTCGAATTCGAGCGCGTGATCCGTTCGCCCAACGGCGAAGACGTGCTGTACGTCTTCCACGCGCGGGCCGAGGGCCGCTCGCTCCTGCTGCCCTACAACGTGATCCGCAAGGAGGTCGCCAACCCGATCCCCTGCCACGGGTACTCGCTGTTCGACGACGGCACGATGATCCTGTTTCGCGCGCTGTCGGACGAGCCGAGCCGGGTGCACCCGATGCAGGTGTGGCGGACGCCGTTCCAGTCGGACACCTACGCGGCGTCGCAGCCGGCCGGCACCGGGCCGCTGGAGCGGGTCGGGAACGCCGACCTCGTCCGCGGCATTTCCGACTGTCTGTCGGTCGCCAGGATGATCGGGGAGATGGCGCCGTCGGCGGCGGTGTTCGAGGCGCTGATCGCCGCCTGCGCGAGGGTCTTCGACCACTACCACTGGCTCGGCGAGAGCGAGCTGGGTGACCTGCGCTCGCCGCTGTCCGACGTCCGCGTCACCGCCGAGCAGGTGCTCGACGAGTTCGAGACGGTCACCTCGCTCACCGCGCAGGCGGCCGAGGCCGTCGACACGGCGGCGGCCGAGACCGCGTCGCTCGTGCGGCGCGTGCGGGGCGAGGCGGTGAACGCGGCCGACGCGTGGGTGCGCCGCCTCGCCGAGATGCACCGGGCGCGCGGGCGGCTGGTCACCGTGCGGGAGCTGCGGTACGCCGACACCGCCCGCGTGGACACCCTGATCGCGGACCTGGACACCGAGTTCGCCGAGGCCGCGCAGCGGGCCGTGCGGTTCCTGCAGGGCGAGGAGGCGTTCACCGGCTACCACGCCGAGGTGGCCGGGCTCATCGCCGCGGCGGGCGCGATCAAGACCGTCGCCGAGGCCGGCCCGGTCACCGAGCGGCTCGACGAGCAGTCCGCCGGCCTGGAGGTGCTCACCGACGTGGTGGGCGGGCTTGACATCGCCGACGCCGTGGTCCGGACGAAGATCCTGGAGCGCGTCGGCGAGGTGATCGGCGCGGTCAACCGCGCGCGGGCGACGCTCGACGCGCGGCGCAAGGAGCTGCTGGAGGCCGAGGGCCGGGCGGAGTTCGCGGCCGAGTTCGCGCTGCTCGCGCAGGCCGTCACGGGCGGGCTCGCGGTCGCCGACACCCCGGAGCGCTGCGACGAGCAGCTGGGACGGCTGCTGCTGCAGCTGGAGAACCTCGAATCGCGGTTCGGGGAGTTCGACGACTTCCTGACCTCGCTCGGCCAGCAGCGCACCGACGTCTACGAGGCGTTCTCCTCGCGCAAGCAGGCGCTGCTCGACGAGCGGGCGCGGCGGGCGGACCGGCTGGTCTCCTCGGCCGAACGCATCCTCGGCAGCGTGACGCGCCGGGCCGGTGCGCTGGGCTCGGCCGAGGAGATCAACACCTACTTCGCGGCCGATCCGATGGTCTCGAAGCTGCGCAGCGTCGTCGAGGACCTGCGGGCGCTCGGCGACCAGGTGCGGGCCGAGGAGCTCGACGGCCGGGTGAAGGCGGCGCGCCAAGAGGCCGGCCGGGCCTTGCGCGACCGGCTCGACCTCTACGGCGACGGCGGCGAGACGATCCGCCTCGGCCGGCACACCTTCGCCGTCAACACCCAGGACGTCGACCTGACGCTGGTGCCGCACGACGGCTCGATGAAGTTCGCGATCACCGGCACCGACTACCGGGCGGCCGTGCGCGATCCCGCGTTCGAGGCGACGCGGCCGTACTGGGACCAGCTGCTGGTCTCGGAGTCGCCGGAGGTCTACCGGGCCGAGTACCTGGCGACGTCGATCCTCGCCGGACGGCCGGCCGCCGACCTGGTCGAAGCCGAGCTGCTCGACGTCGTGCGGAGCGTGGCCGGCGAGCGCTACGACGAGGGGTACGCGCGCGGGGTGCACGACCACGACGCCGCCGCGATCCTGGCCGCCCTGCTGCGGCTGCGGTCCGCCGCCGGGCTGCTGCGCTATCCGCCCGGAGCCCGGGCAGCGGCCCAGCTGTTCTGGGCGTTCGGCGCCGAGGAGCGGGCGCGCGCCGCCTGGACGACGCGGGCCGCGTCGCTCGCGCGGGTACGGGAGGCGTTCGGCGCCACCCCGGCGATGGACGCGCTGGCGAGGGAACTCGGGGACGCGGTCACGGCGTTCACCGGCGGGCTCGGGCTCGACACCGAGTTCGCCGGGGAGTACCTGGTCGAAGAGCTCGCCGCCACCCCGCCCGGGTTCGTCACCAGCGGCGGGGCACGGGCGCTGCTGGACAAGTTCCGGCTCGATCGGCGCAGCTTCGCCGAGGACCTGCGCTCGCTCGACGCACTGGCGGACCGCTACCAACTGGCCGATGCCTGGTTGCGGTCGTTCGCGGCCGCGTCCGGGCTGCCGGCCGACGAGCTGCCCGAGGCCGTCGCGATCGAGCTGTGCGACCTGCCGCGGTACGACTCGTCGGCCACCCTGACGACCACTGTGGACGGTCTGCTCGGCGCGCACCCGCGGATCACCGGCCGGTCGATGACGCTGCGGCTCGACGAGACCCTCGCCAGGACGCACCGCTTCCGGCGGGACCGCGTCCCGGGTTTCCGCGCCTACCAGCGGCTGCGCAACGAGCTCGTGGCGGCCGAGCGCGACCGGCTCCGGCTCGGCGAGTACCAGCCGAAGGTGATGAGCGCGTTCGTGCGCAACCGGCTGCTCGACGAGGTCTACCTGCCGCTGATCGGCGACAACCTGGCCAAGCAGCTCGGCGCGGCCGGGGACGCCAAGCGCACCGACCAGTCCGGGCTGCTGCTGCTCATCTCGCCGCCGGGCTACGGCAAGACGACGCTGATGGAGTACGTCGCCAGCCGCCTCGGGCTGGTCTTCGTGAAGGTCAACGGGCCGGCGCTGGGCCACGACGTCACCTCGGTCGACCCGGCCGACGCGCCGAACGCGACCGCGCGGCAGGAGGTCGAGAAGATCTCGTTCGCGCTGGAGCAGGGCAACAACGTGCTGCTCTACCTCGACGACATCCAGCACACATCGCCGGAACTGCTGCAGAAGTTCATCTCGCTGTGCGACGCGCAGCGGCGAATGGAGGGCGTCTGGGAAGGCCGCACGCGGACGTACGACCTGCGCGGCAAGCGGTTCGCCGTGTGCATGGCCGGCAACCCGTACACCGAGCAGGGCAAGCGGTTCCGCATCCCCGACATGCTCGCCAACCGCGCGGACGTGTGGAACCTCGGTGACGTGCTGTCCGGCAAGGAGGAGCTCTTCGCGCTGAGCTACGTGGAGAACGCGTTGACGTCGAACGCCGTGCTGGCGCCGCTCGTGTCCCGTGATCGGTCCGATGTGGACGTTCTGGTCCGGATGGCCCGCGGCGACGGTTCGGTGCGCGCGGACCAGCTTTCCCATGCGTACTCGGCGCCGGAGCTGGAGCAGGTCCTGGCCGTGCTCCGGAAGCTCCTGCGGGTGCAGCGGACGGTGCTGGCGAACAACCAGGCGTACATCGCCTCGGCGGCGCAGGCGGACGCCTCGCGCACCGAACCGCCGTTCCAGCTGCAGGGTTCGTACCGGAACATGAACAAGCTCGCCGAGCGGATCGTGCCGGCGATGGCCGACGCGGAACTCGAGGCCCTGATCGACGACCACTACGCCGGCGAGGCGCAGACGCTGACCTCGGGCGCCGAGGCCAACCTGCTCAAACTGGCGGAGCTGCGGGGACGGCTGTCGGCTTCGCAGGCTCAGCGGTGGGCCGAGGTCAAGGCCGCGTACCTGCGGGAGCGGGCGCTGGGCGGGGACGGCGAGGACCCGATGAGCCGGGCGGTGGGCGCGGTGGGCCTGCTGGCCGATCGGGTGGGCGCGGTGGAAACGGCGATCGGGCGCGCGGCGCAGCGGCTGGCGCGGGAAGACGCGTAATTGCTTTGACGGGGCTCGGCGAGCGCGGTGATGATGGGTGCCACACGAACCGAGGAGTGCGCATGACGACCATGGAACGGCGGCACCTGTCGCACG
Source organism: Amycolatopsis sp. NPDC004169 (assembly GCF_040610315.1). NCBI lineage: Bacteria > Bacillati > Actinomycetota > Actinomycetes > Pseudonocardiales > Pseudonocardiaceae > Amycolatopsis > Amycolatopsis sp. NPDC004169. The sequence goes on along the minus strand of NZ_JBEXMD010000005.1, from coordinate 303,009 downwards.
CCTCGTGGCTTCCCGCCATGACGTAGCCACGTCATGGCCGAGGGAGCCGCCCACCGGGTAACCGGGCCGGGCGGCTTTCTTTTTGGCACCAGGAACTTTTTTCCCGCATTCGTCTTCGCTGCCACCAGTGCGCGGACGCGGGTGCACGGCGCGTTGGTCCAGTGGAACGGATCCCCGGTTCTCACCCGGGGGACCCGGGTTCGACTCCCGGACGCGCTACGTTGGCCGAAGCCGAAGAAGACGAGGCCCCGGGTTGTGGCCCCGGGCGAAGCCGGTGCGAGTCCGGTCGGTCAACCCACGCGCGCGGTTCGGCAGCCAGCGGGGCCTCATAAGCCTCGCCGACGTGGATCGACACCACGGCGCGCGACCACCACCTCTCGGGCTCGCCGCGGTTCGACCGGCTGGAGACGAACCGGCAAGCTGGCGCCGGGGCTGCCCGAAGAGTCGACGGTGATCACGTTGGAGACGCTCAACCGGTTGATCCCGGCCTGACCGCCGGATACCGTGCGTCGACGCGAGGCCATGAGCGGGCCTGGTCGCCTTCCTCGCCTCGGCGGAAATTGTCGGTCCCCCCGTCTAACGTCTCGATGAGACCGGACGAGGGGAGACTCGATGACCACGCACACACTGGAAACACCCGCCGCCGACATCGTCTACGACGTGCACGGCCCGGCGCCCGCCGAGAGCCCGCGGCCACCGCTGCTGATGATCGGGCAGCCGATGACCGCCGAGGGGTTCACCACGCTGGCGTCCCACTTCGGCGACCGCACGGTGGTCACCTACGACCCGCGGGGGCTCGGGCGCAGCGTCCGCAAGGACGGCCGGGAGGACCACGTGCCCGCGCTCCAGGCGGAGGACATCCACGCCGTCATCCAGGCGCTGGGGGCCGGCGCCGTCGAGGTGTTCGGGAGCAGCGGCGGCGCGGTCGCCGGGTTCGCGCTGGTCACGGCGCACCCGGAGGACGTGCGCACGTTCGTGGCCCACGAGCCGCCACTGATCGAATCGCTGCCGGACGCCGACGCGGCCGCGCGGGCGAGCCAGGGGATGCGGGACGCCTACCAGGCCAAGGGCTTCTCGGCGGGCATGGCGGCGTTCATGGCGTTGGGGTCGTGGCAGGGCGAGTTCACCGACGCCTTTTTCGCGCAGCCACCGGCGGACCCGGCCCAGTTCGGCCTGCCGTCCGGTGACGACGGCCGCCGCGACGACCCGTTGCTCAGCGACCGCTCTCTCGGGGTGACGAACTACCACCTCGACGTCGAGGCGCTGGCGGCGGTGCCGACGCGGATCGTCGTCGCGGTGGGTGAGGAGTCCCGGGAGGTGTTCACCGGGCGGGCCGCGGTGGGCACGGCCGAGCGGCTCGGGCAGGAGGCCACGGTGTTCCCGAGCCACCACGGCGGGTTCCTCGGGGGCGAGTTCGGTTACGCCGGCCAGCCGGAAGCGTTCGCGAAGAAGCTTCGGGAGGTCCTTGAAAGCTGATCCGAACCCTCTCCAACGCCTGCCGGACTCAACCAAATGTTCGGTTGACCAGCTGGCCAGGCTGGTCGAGCACCTGGCCCCCACCGAGCCACCCCACCTGACGGCCGGCCACAGCCAGGGATCGATCCCGGTCGATTCCACGATCGCCAGCACGCCACCGACATCGCCCGCCCCACAGGGGGCGAACTACACGGATCCACGCGTCGAGCCGCCTGACCATGTGGTCGGCCGTTCCCGCGGGTGGCTGGAGCACCGAAGTCCCCCACCTCGCCGACGGGAACGGGCCGCCGTTGGCAGGCCCAGGGCAGTCCGGGGATGCACCTGCATGCCGTGGTCACCTGGACGAAGGCACGGCCGGCGCACAACTAGTGCGCCACGGGTTCGGCGGTGGCGGTGGCCACGGCCGGGCCGGAGCCGGGCGTGGGCGCGGGCGTCGCCGGGCCGGCGAGCGCCAGGCCGGCGACCAGCGCGAGCGTGACGATGGCCAGCGCCGTGCGGAAGAGGGCGGAAGCGGAACAGACGACCATCATGGCAGGCTCCTCGGGATTTCCCGATCTACGGGATTCGCTGGATTTCGCGGTTTCCGCGAAATTCGGTCTGCTTCGATGGTGCGCCCTCCGAAGGGCCGTCGACAAGCCGTTTCCCGTTGCCTGCAAGGGATTCCACCAGGAAACCCCGGCCACCGTCGGCCTGGGGAATTCAATGTGTCGTCATGCGGACCTCACTCCGGTTTCGGCTTTCCTCGCGTTGATCGCCGCGGGAGAAGCCTTCGCTACCGCGATGGGGCCCGTGGCCGGTTAGTGTCCGGCTTTTGACCGGTTTTGCCCCGGGCAGCCCGCTGCCCCGGTCGTGGGTGGTGAGACGGGCGGGACCCCGTCTCACCACCCACGACCGGTGGCCGGCGCCCGCCTCACTCGGCGAACGCCGGGCGGTTCCGGTACTCGGCTTCGCCGAGCACCGCCGGGTTGAGCGTCACGCGGTACGCCGCCGCTTCCGTCCACCAGCGGTCCGCCTCCGTGCGGTCCCCGCGGGCGGCCGCGGTGTTTCCCAGGCCGGTCAACGCCCTCGCCCGCTCGTATTCGCTGCCCGCGTCGTCGGCCACCTCGGCCGCCCGGTGGTAGGCGCGCGTGGCCTCCTCCCACCGTCCCGCGCGGAAGTGGATCCAGGCTTCACAGCTGGCCGACATCGCCTGGTCGACCGGCAGCTGGGCCAGTTCGGACGCCTCCTCCGCCGCGACCAGCGCCTCGGGTAGCCGGTCCAAGGCCACCGACGCCAACGCGATGCCGCGCAGCGCGATCACCACGTTCCGGGTGCGTCCGGTGCGGCGGTACACGGCCAGCACCGTCGTCAGATCCGCCAGCGCCGGCTCGGCTTCGCCGCGGTACAGGCGGGCCCAGGCCAGGCTGGACAGCGCGTCGATCGTGCCGCGGTCGTCCCTGGCCAGCGCGAACTCCGCCTGGGCCTGCTGGTGGAAGCGGACCGCGTCGTCCGGGCGGCCCGCCTCGATGTGGGCCATGCCCAGGTTGTTGAGGATCATTCCGATCGCGCTCGGGTCGCCGGCCGCTCGGGCCGCTTCGAGCGCGCGTTCGTGCGTGCGGATCCACGGCTCGAACAGCTTCTCGCGGAAGAAGAACGCGCGCAGCACGAACGCGAGCTGCCAGCAGCGGTCGTACAACCCGTGCGCGGCCGCGGAATCGACGATGTCCGCGAGCGTCGGCCACTGCGCACCCAGCCAGGCGAGCGCGCTGTCGGCGTCGGCGAAGGGTGCGCCGGCCGGGGCCGGCAGGCCGGTGGGCGGGCGGAAGCGGTAGGGCTCGGCGAGCTCGTCGGCCGCCACCGTCAGCGCGACGAGGTGCTCGACCAGCCGGCGTACGGCGACTTCACGGTCTTCCGGCTCGAGCTGGGGGAGCGCGTGCTTCGCCGCGAACGTGCGCATCAGGTCGTGGAGCTCGACGTACCCCCGTTCGTCGCGGACGACGAGGTGGGCGTCGTGCAGCCGGTCGACCAGGCGGTCCGTCTCGCCCGTGTCGAGGCCGGCGAGCGCTTCGACGGCGCCGGTTTCGGCGGCCGTCGCGGGGTGCAGGGCGAGCAGCCCCAGCAACCGCCGCTGGTCGCCGGGCAGTGCGTCGTAGGAGACGGCGAACGCCGTGGCGACGCTCCGCTCGCCGTCCTCCAGCGCGCCGAGCCGGGTCGTCTCGTCGGCCAGGCGGTCACGCAGCCTCGCCGCCGTCCAGCCGCCGGCGATGAACCGGGCGGCCACGATCCGCACGGCGAGCGGCAACTGCCCGCAGTGGCGGACGATCTCGGTCGCCAGCTCGTCGTCGGCGGGGGCGTGGTCGCCGGCGACGGACCGCAGCAGCCGCACCGAGTCGGCCAGCGGCAGCACCCCGACCGGGAAGTGCCAGGCGTCGTCGAGCGCGGGCAGCCGCCCGCGGCTGGTCACCAGGATCCGCGACGACGTCTCGCCGTCCGCGATGGCCCGGATCTGCTCGGCGGACCGGACGTTGTCGAGCACCAGGATCAGCCGCCGGCCGCGCAGCTGGTCGCGCACGAGGTTGGCCAAGCCGTCCTCGTCGGCCGGGAGCTGGTCGGCCGGGACGTCCAGCAGGCGCAGCAGCCGGTGCAGGGCCTCGCCGGGCGAAAGCTGGGCGGCGCCGGGGGTGTGGCCGCGGAGGTCGAAGAACAGGCAGCCGTCCGGGAACCGGTCGGCGACCCGCCGGGCGGCGGCGACGGCCAGCGCCGTCTTGCCGGCGCCCGCCATTCCGTGCACCACGCCGACCCGCGCGTCGGCCGAGCCGAGCAGCAGTGCGGAAAGCGCTTCGAGTTCGGATTCGCGGCCGACGAAGTACCGGCCGCTGTCGGGCAGCCCGACGATGCCACCGGCGCTGCGGCGCGCGGGGAATGCCGATTCCGCGACGAGGGCGAGCAGTTCTCCGCCGGCCCCCAGCGCCTGGTCGCAGGCCTTGGCGAGGTCGCGGTTCACCCGGACCTTGCCGTTCTCCACCTTGCTGAGGTAGCCCTTGGTGAAATGGACGGACGCAGCGAGTCCGGTCAGTGACATGCCGACCGACATCCGTCGACGCTTCAATTCCACTCCAAAGTCCGGCATGGCTCGATCATCCTGTAATCGGCGAACGGGGGGAAGGTCCGCCGGCGGCCCGGGCCCGCCGGCGAGGTACTGGTCAGCCCAGCAGGGAGACCAGCTGGCCGAGCACGATGACGAGGTGCGTGTGCATCGCGTTCCCCTTTCCGGTTCGCAGTCACCGTCGTTTGGCGGCGGTGACTTCCTTGGTTGCCGAAGGATTTCGACGAACCAAGCTTGACCTCGGAAATCGGCGTACGGCAGGCGTTTCCTGTTGCCTCTCAAAGGAAATCGCTGACCAGCGCGGTTTCCCGGAACAGGAAACAGCGGGAAACGGCAGACGGTTTCGTGGTACCCGGTGCAGGTGGGTAGACTTCCACGCAACGACCGCGACGGAGGTGACGGCTTGGCTCAGGAGGCGGCCGAAGCGAAGATCAACGCTCTCTCAGCGGAGTTGAAACTGCTTCGCAAGGGGCTCGGCATCCAAGCGAAGACCTTGCCCGCCATCGTCGGCGAACAGTTGCGCGAAGTGTGCGGTGTGCACGAAGACGACACCCCGGGAACGGTTCGCGGCAAGGTCGTCGAAACGCTCCGCCGGTTGATCGAAAAGCTGCCCGAATCGCACCGCGGTACGGCGCGGATCGTCCTGGGTTTCGGCACCGGCCCGAACGAGCGCTACACCCAGCGCCTGGAGCTGCTGGGCAGCGGCGCCGACCGGAACGTGCGCACCATGCAGCGGCGCGCCGACGACGTCATCTACCTGATCGCCGAGGCGGCGTACAGCACGCCGTGGCCGTACGGCGGTGGCTCGGCCATCAGCGAGGACGGCCCGTGGCACACGTCGGCGCTGGCGGTCCGGCTGACGTTGACCGGGGTGGCCGCCGCCGAGGTCTTCGAGACCCGCCGGGTGGTCAGCCACGTCGCCGGGCTCGCCGACGTCGAGCACGCGATCTCCCTCGCCCACCCGGCCAGCACGGCGGGCCAGCCGGACCTCTCGGGCCTGGGCATCGACGTCGTCGCCGGCGGCGAGGTGCACTCGGTGCGGATGGTCAGCTCGTCGCGGGTCGCCTTCAGCCTGCGCCCGCCGCAGCCGCTGGACGCCGGGGACGAGCACGAGTTCTTCTTCCGCATCCGGGTCGACGAGCTGCCCTCGCCGTTCTACTGCTGCACCCCGGAATTCGCCTGCGAAAGTTTCGACCTCAACGTCCGGTTCGACCGGCGGCAGCCACCGCAGCGCGTCTGGCGCATCGACGGCGAATTCTCCAAGGACGCCCAGGACCCGCTGACCGCGCGCAAGCCGCTCTTCCTCGACAACGCGGGCGAGGTGCACACCGGGTTCCGCGACCTGCGGCCCGCGCGGTCCTACGGCGTGGGCTGGCAGCCCGCTTCTTGAACCGCCAGCCGCTTCCCCGCGAGCCGGAGCGGACCGGTGGTGCGGTGTGCGCTCCATGCTCCTCCTCGCCGTGACCGCCACCGTCCACAATGCCGCATCCGGCCACCGTGGGACGGGACGAAAACCGGACAAAAACTCGACACGCTCCGGGGTCGCAGACCCGGCCCGGCCGCGGCATCCGTGCCATCATCGGGCATGGTCACCAGTGAGCCCGAGCTCAACAGCGGGATCCTGCCCGGGAACGTGCGCGCCGACGACTGGATCATGCTCGTGCTCGCCGCCGGGTCCGTCGGCCTGCTGGGCTTCATGGTGCTCAGCCCGCCGGCGCGGGCGGCCGGCCTCGTCATCTTCTCCGTCGACTGCGTCATCTGCGGGGTTTTCCTGCTCGAGTTCCTCTGGCGGTGGCGGAAACGCCGGTGGGCCCGGAAGTTCCTCGTGCGCAACTGGTACGAGCTGTTCGCGATGATCCCGGTCGCGCACCCCGCGATGGCCGCGCACAAGTTCGTCAGCGTCCTGCTGCTGCTGGTGCGGATCGGGCGGGCCGCGGACCGGGCGGTCGGCGAGCAGTTCACCTACCGGCTCGTGGACAAGCTGTCCGAGCCGATCGTGAAGGCGATCAAGAAACCGGTGACCATCGCGGTGCTCGACGAGGTCGTCAAGGTGCTGGAAACCGGCAACTACCCGGAGAACCTGGCCAAGTCGCTCGGCGCGCACAAGGACGAGCTGCGGTCGATCATCGCGGAGAAGATCGCCGCGGACCCGCAGCTCGGGAAGCTCAAGCGGCTGCCGTTCCACGACGAGATCGTGCGGGCCTGCGTCGACACCTCGTTCCGCGTGCTCCTCGAAGTGCTGCTCGACCCGCGGATCGACGACTTCTTCTCCTCCGTCGTCCGTGACAACCGCGAGCAGATCCGGCTGGCCGTGCAGCTCGGCCTCAACGAGGTCGACGACGAAGCCGGGGAGAAGGCGCTGCCGGTGCGCACCCAGCGCGCGGCCGCGCACGACTACGACCGGCTGCACCCGCGGTCACGCCCGTGAGGCCAGGTACGCGCTGAGGCGGGCGGCCGCGTCGAGCATCGCCAGGCCGCGGGCGGTCAGCCGGTCCTGCCAGGTCGCGAGGGCCTCGGCCAGTGACTCCGTGCCGCCCGCGGTGCGGACCTGCTCGACCACCGTCGCGATGTGGGCCAGCGGGTAGCCGCCGCGGCGGAGCAGGTGGGCCAGTTCGGCGTCGCGGATGTCGGCCGCCCGGAAGACCCGGTGGCCGGTCGCCCGGTTCCGCGACGGCACCAGGACGCCCGCGCGTTCCCACGCCCGCACGGTCGCCGCGGTGACGCCGAGGCGGTGCGCGAGCTCGCCGACCGACCACGCGGCGGTGGCGGGCTCAGGGGCCGTGCCGGTGGTCAGCGACCCGATCGCCGTGCGGACCGCGTTGAGGGTTTCGCGGTCCCGCAGCAGCTGCTCGTGTCCGCGGTCGACGAGCGTCAGCGCGCGGCCGAGGTCGCCTTCGTTGGCGGCGTGCATGATGCCGCCCGCTGTGGCGTGCCCGTAGGCCGGGACCAGCGCCAGGAAGGCACGGAGGGCCGCCGCGTGCGCTTCCGTGTAAACCCGGTAGCCGCTCGGGGTGCGGGCGGCAGGCGGGAGGAAGCCGTCCCGTTCGTAGTTGCGGACCGCCTGCGTGGAGATGCCGTGCTCGCGCGCGAGATCCGCAGGTCTCAACCGAGTCTTCAAGGATACGATTCAACCACATGGACCTGGCCGACTTCACCGCCGAACTGCTCGCGCTGGGCGAGCCGACCCACTTCGAGCCCGCCTGCGCGCGGCTGCGCAACGACCTGTTCGCCCGGCTCGCCGAGCACGGCTTCCGCTCGATCGCCCTGGAGACCGACCGGGTCGCCGCGCTCGACGGCGGCTTCTCGCACGACCTGGGCGAGGTGGCCGCCAACCGGCAGCTGCTGGCGTGGCTGCGCGAGTACAACGAGACCGCCGGCGAACCGCTGGCGTGCCACGGCTTCGACGCCCCGATGGAAATGTTCAGCGCCCCCAGCCCGCGCCCGTACCTCGAGCACGTCCGCGACTACCTCGGCTTCGACGCCGACATCGCCGCGCTGACCGGCGAAGACGAGCGGTGGAGCCGATCCGAGGCGATCCTCGACCCGGCCCGGTCACCCGGGGCCACCGCGGAAGCCCGTGCCCTGCGGGTCATCGCCGACGACCTGCTCGTCGCCCTGCAGGCCCGGGCACCGCGGCTGGACGCGGCTTGGTGGCGGGCCCGGGCCAACGCCACCGCCGGCCGCGGCCTGCTGCGCTACCACGCGGCGTCCGCCCGGCCCGGTGACCGGGACACGCGGATCGCGCGGCTGGCGGGCCTGCGCGCGGTGCTCATGGCCGAGAACCTCCTGGACATCCGGGTCATCGAGGCGCGCCGCGGCCCGACGCTGGTGTTCGCGCACAACGGTCACCTGCAACGCACGGGGCCGGGCGCGGGTGCGATCGTCGGCGCGCTGCTCGGCGAGCGGTACGCGTTCGTCGCCGGCAGCCTCGGCCACAGCGACGCCATCGGCCTCGGCGAGCCGGCACCGGACACCTACGAAGGCGTGCTGCAGCAGGACACGAAGACGTGGCGGCTGGCCGCGGTCCCGGACGGCCGCAAGCGCACCGACACCAAGCCCGATCGCGGCTACTTCGGCCTCGACGCCGACGTGCTCGACGGCGCCGCCGCGGTGTGGCACATCGCCTGACCCCGAAGCCCGGGCCCGCCGGAAACGCCCGCCGCCTCCCGTGCGGATTGTGCTTAGCTGTAATTGACACAGGTTTCACATGGGGGGTTTCCGATGAGAGTTCGTCATGGGGTCACCACACTTCTCGCCGTGGTGGCGTTGGCCGCCGTGCCGGCGCAGGCGAGTGCGGCCACCCCGGTCGCCGAGCCGACCGTGACGTCGGCCGAGTACCCCGACGACAACGCCTGGCACCCCGGTGCCGGCGTGCCGGGCTCGTTCACCTTCAGCGCCGACGGCGATGACTCGGTCGTCGGGTTCTACTGGGGCAACACCGATCCGGCCGCCACCTTCGTGGCGGCCGACCACCCCGGCGGTTCGGCGACGGTGTCCTACACGCCGCAGGCGTCGGGGCCCGACGACCTCTACGTGGCGAGCGTCGACAGCGAGGGCAACCGGTCGCCGCAGCACGTCCACCACTTCTACGTGCAGTCGACGGAACCGCTGATCACCGGCCCCGGGGAGACGGGGGTCGGTGTTCCGGCCGAGTTCCGCTTCTCGCCCGGCATGGCCGATGTCGTCTCCTACACCTACCGGATCGACAACGGGCCCGAGACCACGGTCGCGGCCGCGGCCGACGGAACCGTGACCGCGAACATCGTCACGGCGACGCGGGGTTCCCACCGGCTCGACGTGTGGAGCACGACCGGCGCCGGGTTGACGTCCGGGATCGCGGGCAAGGTCTACCGGGCCAGTGACGCTCCGCTGGTGGCGAGCACCGACTACCCGGAGAACGTGGCCAGTGGAGGCCCCGGCGTCGCCGGCGTCTTCACCCTGACCCCGCGCACGCCGGGCGTCGTCGAGTACGTCTACTACCTGTACGAGGACTGGGACAACCCGACCGTGGTCCCGGCCGGCCCCGACGGCCGGGCGAGCTTCACCTTCACGCCCGACGCGTCGGGTTTCTACCCCATCCAGGTCTACAGCCGGACCGCCGACGGCAAGCGGTCCGGCCTCGGCCGTGATTACTACATCGTCGTGAAGTGACCCGTGGAGGACGCCTTCAGCGCATCGCCGAAGGCGTCCTCCACCGCTTACGGGTAGCTGACCACGTTGACCGGCACCGTGCCCGAAGGCGTGACACCACCGGTGTCGTTGATGACGTGCGTGATCGTGCCGCGGTAGTTGAGCGACACCGTCAGCAGGCTGTGGAACCGGACGCCGCTGGTGTTCGGCACCTCGAACGCGTGGTAGCTGGACACCGCCGGGTTCGTGTCGAAGAAGCAGTAGCTCCCGAGACCCCATGCCTCATGGGACGTCACGTTCGACCCGACCTTGTAGGCGGCGTACCCGGCCACCCCCGACGGCGCGTTCCACGACGCCTGGTTCGGCACGTCGTAGGGCATCTCGTTCTGGAAGAAGATCGTCCGCCCGCCCTGGCCGTTCCAGATCACCTGGTACTTCTGGTAGTGCTCGACGAACAGGCCGGTGGCCAGCACGTTCGCGCCGTTGACCACGAGCCCGGTGTCGGCGGTGTTGGTGGTCCAGCCGACCGTGCCCGCGTTGCCGTGGTCGGCCCGCCAGGCCCAGATGTGGTCGATGATCGTGTCGGAGCTGTTGACGATGAGGCTGTTCGTCGCCTTGCCCGCGATCGCGCCGCCGATCCGGAAGAAGACGTCCTGGACGGTCGTCGGGTTCGACGCGTGCGACGCCGACGAGCCGGACTGGCCGACCGTCAGCAGCGCCTGCGAGTTCGTCGTGCCGGCGTCGAAGAGCAGGCCCTTGAGCCGGACACCGTCCACATCGGACACCTGCATGGCGTTGACGCCGTTGTCGGGCACCAGCGTCGGGTAGCCGATGCCGAGGATGGTCGTGTTCGCCTTGGTCACGTTGAGCGTCTGGTTGAGGTGGTAGACGCCCGGCGTGAAGAACAGGTTGCAGCCCGCGGCGAGCGCGTTGTTGATCGAGGCGGCCGTGTCGCCGGACTTGACGACGTAGAACTGGCTCATCGGCGCCGAGGTGCCGGGGGTGCTGCCGTTCGCCCAGCTCGGGCCGGACGCGTTCGTGCGCAGCGAAGGCAGGAACACGCGGTACTTGCCGGTGCCGTCGACGTAGAGGTAGGGCACGTCACGGGAGACCGGGGTGGTCGCCAGCGTGGTCTCCGGCGGGTTCGGGAACGTGGTCGCCGGCGCGCCGCTGGTGCCGGAGAAGACCATGTTCCAGACGCCGCCGTTCCAGCTGCCGAGCTGGGAGTCGCGGGTGTACCACTGCTGCTGCGAGACCGATGCGGCCTGGCCGGCCACCTTCGTGTCGGCGATGTAGCCGCCACTGGCATAGCCGTAGCTTGCCGGGTACAGCTGCAGCCCGCCGCGGACGTCCATCCGGCGGAACGGCGCGGCCTGCGCCACCGCCCAGCGCTCGTTGCCGCCGGAGGGGTTGACCGCCATGTTCTCCGCCGAGCGCCAGAAGTTCTGCAGCGCGACGCCGTTGTCGGAGGCGTTGAAGGCGTCGACGGTGACGTCACCGTTGATCAGCACGTCGCCCGGGTTCTGGCCGAGGCCGGCGACCGAGGTGTAAAAGCCGACGTTGTCGTGCACATTGTTGTAAGTGCCCGGCTTGAACAGGTGCGCGACGCGCCGGTCCGCCATCTGCGCGGTCAGCGTGTCCTTCTGGTTGTTGAAGTCCGTGTCCAGCTGCGCCTGGATCGTCGCCGCCGACATGCTCGGGTCGAAGATCCGCACGTTCGACCCGAAGTTCGGGGTGTCGGACTGCGTCGGGCAGCCCGCCTGGGTGCCGATCGTATAGGTCGCGCTCGACACCGAGGACGTCGTCGAGCCGGACTTCAGCGCGATCGCGTTGACCGTGCGGGAGTTCGGGACGCTGATCGGTCCACTGTAGAGCGTCGAGGACGCGGTGGGCGTCGAGCCGTCCGTCGTGTACCGGATGGTCGCGCCGGAGGTGGCGCTGCTGATCGTCACCGTCTGAGCGGAGGAATACGTGCCACCGGGCGGGCTGAACGTCGGCGCCGCGACCGTCGTCGTGCCGCCGCCGCCGACGGTGTAGCTGAAGTGCGGGGTGTCGTACTGCGGGCCGTTCTTCTCGTAGGTGAACCAGTAGTCGAGGACGTTCCCGCTGCTCAGGCCGTTGACGGTGGTCCGCCAGGTGCCCGAGCCGTTGGTCATCCGGACGTTCTGCTGGCCGAGGCCGGGGACGCCGGTGTAGTGGACGTCCACGTACAGCGCCGGGGTCGTCGGGGTGAAGCTGATCTGCACCTGGCTGGAGCTGGGCTGCGTGACGCTCTGGGTGTAGTCGTCCGCGGCCAGCGCGGCCGGGGCGCTGAGCCCGGCCGCCACCAGCAGTGCCGAGGCCACGAGCGCGAGGCCCGGGCCGCGTCGTCGTAATTTGTCCAAGGTCCGGTTCACGCCGTGACACCTCCGCCGTTGGGGATCCACGAGGTATTTGTTGCTAGTCGCAACAAAGTAGCTCCCAGTCAGCGGCGCCTCGATCACTTTTTGATAACACTTGTCTGGACCAATGCGCGAACGGGTGAGTCAGTTCGTCACTCTTCGTCGGTTTCTGACCACGGTGGGCGAATGACTGAACCGAGAAACATTCTTCTGCCGGGTGACCTCGACCGGGTGACATGCGACGATCCCGTGCCACACCTCGTCCCCTACCGAGGAGTAGGCCATGGCCCGTCCACGGTTGTTCCGGTCCCTCGTCGTCCTCTCCCTGATCGCGGCCCCGCTGACGGTGGCCACCTCGACCGCCGAAGCCGCCCCGCTGCAGAGCGGCGGCGTGGTGAACTTCGGCTGCGCGAACTCCGGCAAGTTCCACTGCCTCGGCAAGGCGGTCCGGTCGCCGAAGGGCAACGGCCCGCTGGTCGTCTCGACCCCGGTCGGCTACGGGCCGGCCGAGATCCAGGCCGCGTACAACCTCGGCGGGCTGCACGCGAACGGCCGCACGGTCGCCATCGTGGACGCCCAGGACGCGCCGACGGCGGAAGCCGACCTGGCCAAGTTCCGGTCCGCCCGCGGGCTGTCCCCGTGCACGACGGCCAACGGCTGCTTCAAGAAGGTCAACCAGAACGGCGCGGCGAGCCCGCTCCCGGCGCCCGACTACGGCTGGGCCGAAGAGATCAGCCTCGACCTCGACGCGGTTTCGGCGACCTGCCCGGACTGCCACATCCTGCTGGTGGAGGCCGACTCCCCGGACACCGACCCGCTGATGACCGCGGTCGACACGGCCGCGGCGACACCGGGCGTGGTGGCGATCTCCAACAGCTACGGCGGCTCCGAGGACTCGACGATCCTCGCCGCGGACGCGCACCTGAACCACCCGGGCATCGCGGTGACGGCGTCCTCGGGCGACTCCGGTTACGGCGTCAGCTGGCCGGCCTCCTCGCCGTACGTCACGGCGGTCGGCGGCACGACGCTGAAGAAGTCCACGACCGCCGCCCGCGGCTGGACCGAAACGACGTGGAGCGGCAGCGGCAGCGGATGCTCCACTTTGGAGGCCAAGCCGTCCTGGCAGCACGACACCGGGTGTGCGAAGAGGACGGTCGCGGACGTCTCGGCGGTCGCGGACCCGGCCACCGGGCTCGGCGTGTACGACACGTACAACAGCTGCGGCAGCTCGTCGTGGTGCGACTTCCTGCTGTCGCTCGGTCTGGCCCAGGGCGCGGACGGCTGGGTCCAGGTCGGCGGCACGAGCCTGTCGTCCCCGGTGATCGCGAGCGTGTACGCACTGGCCGGCAACTCGGTGACGTCGGGCTCGTACCCGTACGCGCACACGAGCGGCCTGTACGACGTGACGTCCGGCTCGAACGGCAGCTGCGGCGGCACGTACCTCTGCACGGCGGGCGCGGGCTACGACGGGCCGACCGGGCTGGGCACGCCGAACGGCACGTCCGGGTTCTGACCGAGCGGCACTTTCCGGCCGGAGCGGCCCGGCAGAGCTCCGGCCGGCTCCCCGGTCGGGTGACGTTGGTGCAGCGCGTTTTCGCCGGTCGGCCCGCGGGGTAAGGATGTGTCCATGTTGGACACGGAAGTGCTGTCGCGGACGGCTCCGCGGGCGCTCGGCGTCGGCACCCCGCTCGGCGACGTGCGGTTCGCCGTCCGCGCCGGCGGCTGGGACGTGCCCACCAGACCCGAGCTGACCTGGGGCCTGGCGTCCGGGGCCCGGCTCTGCCGCTGGCGGCACGAGGCCGTGCGGCTCGACGTGCTGTCCGGCCGCACCGCCTCCGGGCTGCCCGGGGTCGCCCGCGAGACCACCGTCCTCCGCGTGCTGGCCCGGGAGGACGTCGGCGAGTTCGTCGTCCAGGCCGAGCTGGCCGGCGCACCGGCGGAGGAGCGCACCTGGGAAAGCGCCTTCACCGCCGAGACCGCCGACGCCGTGGTGAGTGTCGGCGGGCCGGCGGCCGATGTGCTGCGGCGGTGCTCGCGGGCCGGGCAGCACGTGCCGCCGTACTGGTCGCGGCTGGTCGGCGGGGACGCCGTCGAGCGGACCGGTGGCCGGCTCACCTGGCGGCTGCCCCGCGTGGACCGCGGCGACTACGCCGAGCTGTGGGTGTCCGTCGCGTGGAGCGCGCCGGGCGGGGACCCGGGCCGCGCCGTCGAAGTCGACGCGGCCCGGGTGCTGCGGGAGCTGACAAGCCGGCCAAAAGCAGGCCGACCCCCACTCGGCACGTAACCATTTTTACAAAGCCATTCGGCCGTGGCTGTGGCCGGATTGGCAACCATCGATGGAGCTAACCCAGTGAAATCCGATCCAGATCCGGAGCCCCGGAACGGTCGTTGCCGACCCGGATCGTGTTGGCGCCCGCGGTCAGCGGCACCGGGACCGAAGTGGTGTACGGGGTGTTGTTCCCGGCGCCGCTGACCTTGACCTCGACCGGCGCGCCGCCGTTCACCGAGACGAAGTACGACCGGTCGCCGTTGACCGTGAAGTCCAGGTACAGCGGGTACTGGCCGGCCGTGGGCACGGTGACGTCCGGGAAGGTCACCGCGGCGCCCGCGCTCCCGCCGATGTTGCGCACCTTCTGCCCGCCCGAGCACGGCGAGCAGTTCGTGACGCCGGCGTCGCCGATGTCGTTCGCCGAGTCCTCCGCCTCGCGCATGAACACCCGGTCGGCGGGCCGCTGCTTGACCTGCACCGGCTTGCTGACCGACTTCGCGCGTCCGAGCGTCGTGAAGGACGCCGTCACCGGGATGCTCACGTCCTGGGCCGCGGGGGCGGTCACCGTCCACGAGCCGCTCAGCACCTGGCCGAGCCCCAGCACCGACGTCGTCGCCGGGCCGCCCGTGACCGTCCAGCCCGCCGGGACCACCGGCGCCAGCGACACCTGGTCGATCGGGTCGTCGACGTCCAGCCGCAGGGATGCGGTGATCCGCAGCGACTGCGGACCGGGCGAGACCCATTGGATGCCGGTGGGTTGCACGGTCAACGTCGTCCGCGGGGTGTACGACTCGGGTGGCAGCGGCGCGACCGCGATCCGGTCCAGGCCGGTGCTGCCGGAGACCCGGATCGTGTTGGCGCCGGCGACCGTCGGCACGGCGATCGCCCCGGGGGCGGCGACGGTGACCGGCGCGGCGCCGTTGACGCTGACCGCGAGCGTGCCCGGTCCGGTCGTGTCCAGCTGCAGCCGCGCCGGGCCGGTGGCCTGGACGTCCCGGAAGACGACGGCGCCGCGGTCGAGGCCGGTGACGGCGTTCGTGCCCGAGCAAGCCTCGCACCACACCGGCGACGCCTTGCCCTCGAAGCCGTTGCGCCACGACTCCGCTTCCAGCGGCACCTCGCCGCGCGGGTCGGGATAGCCGTAGGCGACGTCGATCTCGTCGAGCGCGAGCTGCCGGTAGAACGGCTTGGCCTGCGGCCCGGACCAGGTGTTCAGCACTTCCAGTTGCAGGTACCGCGCGTGCACCTCGCCGATGTCGATGAACTGGACGCCGCGGTTGCTCGGCAGGGCGCCGGTGCGGACGGTGCGCCAGGTCTTCCCGTCGTCGCTGGCGTGGACGCGGTAGTCCTTGATGCGCGCGGAATCCTCGGCGCGGCCGAAAGACTCCCGCGCGTACGTCGGCGAAGATTCGCGCTCGTGCACCGCGAGGTAGGCCGTCGACCGCTTCCGGCCGAGGTCCAGCGTCACCGAGACCGGGAGCTGCCCGCCCGCGTCCCAGTAGTTGAGGTAGCTGCCGTCGACGAGGTTCGCCGCCGTTGCCGAGTTGGCCGACGCCGTCGCCTTGATCGTGCTCTTGTCGTAGAAGTACTCCCGGCCCGCGGTGTCCACTTTGAACACGGTGTCGTAGGTGTCCCAGTCCCGGATGTCCAAGATGGACAGGTAGCCGCCGGACTGAGCGAACCGCATCGGCTTCCCGGTGCGCAGGTCCGAGACGCCGGTGATGCGGTAACCGTTGTCCCGCAGCCGGACCAGGTCGGTCGACGGCCGGGTCAGGACGTGCACGTACTGGGTTGCCGCTTTCACCGTGATCACGCCGTGCGCGCCGTCGTTCCAGAAGCCGGGCTGCAGGCCGCCGTACATGTAGCCGCCGCCCTCGGTGCCGGTCAGCGATTCCTTGATCGGCTGCGTCCAGGACGCCATGAAGTTGTTGAACGCCTCCTGCTGGGGCGGGAACTTCCCGTTCAGCATGGCGGTTTCGGCCATCAGCGACTTGATCGAGGAGCCGGCGTTCGTGATGTAGCGGCCGGTGGAGAGCCGGAAGTCGACGGCCTGGTCACCGCCGCTGTACCACCAGTCGCCGTTGGTCGGCAGCTTGTAGTCGGCCTCGGTGAGCCGCGGCATCGGCGTGTAGACGGCCTGAGGGTAGTCGTAGGACGGTGTCATGCCGGTCTTCTGCTCGTTGCTGATCGTGTCCATGATCGGCGTGTCCTCGTTGTTGTTGCTCAGCAACCAGGATGGGCGCTTTTCGCGGATGTGCTCGTAGAGCCCGTGCTGCTCCCAGTACTCGTTGTCGTTGTCGATCCAGAAGCCGGCGAGGTCGGAGTAGCGGTCCATGACCTCGTCGAAGAGGTCGTAGGAGAACTCGCCGAAGCCGGGCCGGGTGGTCAGGTCGACCGGCTTGCCCTTGTAGGCGGAGTAGGCGGCCGAGTCGAGGGATTCGTGGCCGGTTTCGTTGTGCCACTGAGGATCATCGGTCATGTAGAGCATGACGCGGACTCCCTTGGCCCGCCCGGCGGCGATCAGTTCGCCGAGGAAGTCGCGGTGGGTCGAGCAGCTCCCGGGGATCTTCGACGGCCACGGCCGCGCGTAGCCCAGCCGGCTGTGGAAGGTGGTGAGGACGACGTAGGACGCGCCCAGCTTCGTGGCCTCGTCGATCCAGTAGCCCGGTGTCCAGCCGCCATCGGTGACGTCGCGCTCCCAGGCGGCGCAGTCGGTGTGCCGCGGCGCGGTGAACATGCCCCAGTGCAGGAACAGCCCGGCGGTCGAGGCCCGCAGCCAGTCTTGGCGAGGGTGGTAGAGCTCGGCGTTCGCAGGACTGACGAGGCTCGCCACCAGCGCAAC
Source organism: Amycolatopsis sp. NPDC004169 (assembly GCF_040610315.1). NCBI lineage: Bacteria > Bacillati > Actinomycetota > Actinomycetes > Pseudonocardiales > Pseudonocardiaceae > Amycolatopsis > Amycolatopsis sp. NPDC004169. Next base: position 285,826 of record NZ_JBEXMD010000005.1, on the reverse strand, counting down.
GGCGGCGGCGAGGCAGGCAAGCAGTCGGATTCTCAAAGGACCTCCTCGTCCGGAGAGATCCGATGATTCTTTGGTGATATATCGTACGTCAAGGGAAGATGCCACTCACCGGCACACAGTCGTCTGATCTGTCACAAACCTGCGCCCCCGGCCGTCAAGGTGGTGATCGCACCCCCGAAAGGACGACCCCCGTGAACGACGAGCTCCTGGCCCGCAGCTTCGAGACCCACCGCGACCACCTCCGCGCCGTCGCCTACCGGATGCTGGGTTCGGTCACCGAGGCCGACGACGCCGTCCAAGAAGCTTGGCTCAAGCTCAGCCGGAGCGACGCCGCCGCCGTGGAAAACCTTGCCGGGTGGCTCACCACCGTTGTCGGGCGGGTCTGTCTCGACATGCTGCGCTCGCGGAAAGCCCGGCGCGAAGAACCGTGGGAAGTGCCCGATCCCGTCATCAGCCGCGACGACGGCGGGCCCGAGCACGAAGTGCTGATGGCGGACTCGGTCGGCCTCGCGCTGCTGGTCGTGCTCGACACGCTCACCCCCGCCGAACGGCTGGCGTTCGTGCTGCGGGACATGTTCGCGATGCCGTTCGAGGAGATCGCCTCGGTCGTCGGGCGGTCGGAGGCGGCGACGCGGCAGCTGGCCAGCCGGGCTCGGCGGCGGGTGCAGGGCGCTCCGGTCACGCCGGACCCGGATCTCGCCCGGCAGCGCGAAGTCGTCGACGCCTTCCTCGCCGCCGCCCGCGGTGGGGACTTCGATGCGCTCGTCTCCGTCCTGGACCCGGATGTCGTGCTGCGGGCCGACCGCGGGCCGGACCAGGGCGGCTCGACCGAGATCCGCGGGGCGGCCGCGGTCGCGAACCAGGCGCTGACGTTCTCGCGCGTCGGCCAAGGCGTGGTGCGCCGGGCCCTGGTCAACGGCGCCGCCGGCGTGGTCGCCACGCGCGAAGGCCGTCCCTTCTCGGTGCTCGGCTTCACGGTCGCCGACGGCCGGATCGTCGAGATCGACATCCTCGCCGACCCGGCCCGCCTCGGCCGGCTGGACCTCGCCGTCCTCGACTGAACCGCTAGACGACCGCGCCGTGCTCGTCCGTCACCACGGCGATCTCGCCGGCGTCGTCGAAGTGCAGGTACCGGCGCCGGCCGTCCGCGTACTGCCGCACCGCGCCGGCCACCACGACCACCAGCTCGCCGTCCTCGATCGTGTAGTGGTCGTCCGGGGTCAGGACCTCGTGGATGTGGCTGCCGTTGGTGACCAGGGTGCGGACGCGGCGGCCGGTGTGGTCGTAGCTGTACAGCGCGTTGACGCCGTCGCCGTGCACCCCGCGCAGCCTGCCGAACGCGTCCCGGATTTCGCTGCCCGACGGCGGTTCCGGTGCCGGGACCGGCTCGATGTCGCGCAGCAGCCCGCCCGGGCCGGTGAGCACGTGCCGTCCGTCCGCCCAGTGCTCGCTGACGCCGTTCGCGTAGTGCACCGCCGCCCGGCGGCCGCTCAGGTCGTGGTCGACGGCGTCGACGAACCCCGGCACGCTGACCAGCCTGCCCACCTCGTCGTACTGGTGGAGCACGGTCAGCCGCCCGTCGCCGGCGTCGGGGTAGGTCACCGCCGCGATCCGGCCGTCCGCGCGGTGGCGCACGTCGAGCCGGTACTCGACCGCGACGTGCGCCGGCCGCCAGCGCGTCTCGGCGCGGCGGCCGTGCGCGTCGTAGCCGAACTCCGTCGCGCCGCATTCGTCGGTCACGCGCACCAGGCGACCGCAGCTGTGCGGCCCCGCGCCGAGTGGCACCGCGAGCCCGCCGTCGTGGTGGGTGAACGTGGTGACCGGCGTGCCGCGCGGGTCGTCGACCAGCACCGCGACCACCCGGCCGGCCGCGTCCCGGACGCGGAACACCGTGTGCCCGCCCGCGGTCCGCGTCTCGACGACGTTCCCGGCCGCGTCCCGGACGTGCACGGCACCGTCCTCGCCCCGCAGTTCCCGCCCGAGCAGGTCGCGCACGCCACCGAAGCCGGGGCGGTCCGCGGCCACGGGGAGCGGCCGGCCCAGCGCGTCGTACCGGAACTCCGCGGGCGCGGGCCGCGGATCGCCGTCCCGGAACGACCGGCTCGTCCGGCACACCAGGCCGCGCGCACAGTACTCGTGGTGCTCGTCGACGACGTCGCCGAGCAGCTCCGAGTGCCGCCGCTCCAGCAGCCGCCCGGCGCCGTCGCGCAGCTCGGCGGTCACCAGCACCTCCGCCTCACCGGAGACCGCTCGCTGCTCGGTGGTGACGCGGGTGCCGTCGTAGCGGTAGCGGACGGTCGGCAGCTCCGCCGAGTCACCGGGCCGGACGACCGTGTCCGGACGGCCCAGCGGGTCGTGGGTCAGCGTGGTCACCGCGCCCGCCGGGTCGGTCACCTCGCACACCTGGGCCGTGCGGACGTCGTGGCGGGTGATCGTCACGTTGCCCAGCGGGTCCGTGGCCACCTCGGGGAAGCAGCGGTCGGCCGAGTACCGCACCTCCCGGGTGTGGCCGAGCGGGTCGGTGGTCGTGGTGCGCAGCCCGGAGACGGTGTCCAGCCGCCCCTGGAACGTGGTGACCCACCAGCCGCCTTCGCCGGGACGGCGGTGGTAGCCGTGGTGCCGCAGGTCGGGCGGGCGCGCGCCGTAGACGTCGGCGACGAGTGCGTCGGTGAGCACCAGCTCCTCCCGCGCGGTCGGGAGGCCGTGCGAGCCTGCCGACCCGTCCGGCTCCTCGTCGTACCGGAAGATCCGGTCGGCCAGCACTTTCCCGCTGCCGTCCACCGTGCGGACCCGCGCCGGGAGCGCGGTGAACCGGTGGTCGGGGTCGGCCGCGTACTGCGTCCGGGTCTCGCGCACGACCGGCTCGCGGCCGGGCCGTTCGGTCGTCTCCACCTCCCGCGCCGGGTTCCCGGCGGCGTCGAACGCCGTCTCCTTCGTGGTGACCGAAACCGGGGTCTCCCGGCGCTCGAACTCCGTCGTCACCGTTCGCGTCCACTGTGGACGACGCCGGTGCTCGACGCGGCGGTACGGCCGGTCGGCCGCCGGGGAGCCGTCGAGCCCGTAGGTCTCTTCCTTGGCCAGCAGCCCTTCGCCGCCGAACCAGCGCACGGTCCGCAGGGTGGGTGCGTACTCGTCGCCGAGGTCGTCCTGGACGACGCGGCCGAAGCCGGCGGGCCTGCTGTCGTGGTACTCGAACTCCGTCACGCCCACCTGGCCGGTCACCGATTCGCGCCGCGAGACCCGCCGGACCACCGGCACCGCGGCGACGGTCGCGTACTCGATCGCGGTCCGCAGCCCCGACCCGTTGTCGATCTCGCACAGCTGCCCGGTGCGGGGCAGCTCGTCGAAGGCGTGGAACGGCACGGCGTCGAGCACCGACACCCCGCCGCCGGCGCGCGCCCGCGCGGTCAGCCGGACCCGCCGCGGGGCCGGCGCCTCCCGGGCGGCGTAGGCCAGCCGCAGGACCGGCGCGGCCGCTTCGGCGCCGTGCGTGTCGAAGCCGGCGAGCGCCACCGACGTCAGCAGGGACGCGCCGGTGACGTCGTCGGCGTCGTAGCCGAGCGTCCACCGCCGGACCAGCGGCCGCGCCGAAGCGGGCACCCGCAGGTCGATCCGGGTGCACCGCAGGGCGGTCGTGACGAGGGTGCCGCCGCGGCCCCGGCGCAGCACGTCCGGCCGCGGCTCGTAGCTGAACTCGACCTCGTACGGGCCGTACGCGACCCGCGTCAGGTACGCCTGGCCGCTGTGGTGCGCCCAGCCGAAGGCGGTGGTGGTGCCGAAGGCGTCCTCGGTCCGGTCGAGGTACCAGGTGCCGTCCTCGCCGGGGCCGAGCAAGTGCCGCAGGCCCGATCGGGTGGTCAGCAGGAAGCCGTCACCGTGGCGGGCGAGCCGTCCGGCCGGACCGGACGGCGCCTGGCCGTCCGACGGCCCGACGTGCGGCAGCGGGAGGGTGAACCCGTCCCCGAACGGGCCGTTCGCCGCGCCGGTCGCGTAGCGCAGGGCGAGAGCAGGCGCGCTGCCGCCGGGACCGGGCGGCAGGTCGAGCGGCACCGTGAAGCTGCCGCCGCCGGTCGCCGGGTCCGGCGTGAAGGCGGCGTCCTGCGTGCCCGACCGGAGCACAAGCATCTGATCTCCCCGCGTGGATTCGTGACGTCCGGGAGGCCAAGTGGGTGAGCCGGGCCCGCCAGATACGTCGTCACCCGTTTGCCGTCACCGTTACGCAGTCGTGATGTCCGTGTCGTATCCCGGGTGCGGCCCGCGGGTCTTTCCCGGGTGCCGTTGGTGATCAGTGACGGGGGCAGAGGCAGCAGGAGGGTGGACCCGATGGTCGTCAGGTTCGTGCGAGACGAGACCGCGGAGACAGCGGTGGAGGACGCGAGCACGCTCAACGAGCTCCCGGCCCCGCCACGGCAGTTGCTGGACCGGCACGGCGCGCGCGTGCTCGACCCGGCGACGGCCGTCGTGGCCGCCGGGCAGCCCGCCCCGCGGACGACGGTGTACCGGCCGGGCGTGTTCCTGCTGCCCCAGCGGTACCTGCGTGACCAGGGAACACTGGCGTCGATCAACCGCGTGCTCGCCCGCATCGGCGTCGAGGCCGTGCCGGCCGACCGCGGCGACTACCAGGAGTACGACCGCGTCCGGCAGCTCGACGACCTGCCCGTCCGCGCCCTGCTGCGGGTGCGCGAAGACACCGAACCGGTCGTCGTCGACTGCTGGCGGGCGCTGCAGCTGCTGCGGTCCGCCGCCTCGGGGGAGAAACCGGAACTGGACCCGGCGGTCGTCCGGGACATGTCCGTCGAGCACCTGCTGTTCACGACGCCGGTGTTCGGCGGGGTGCCGTGGGAGACCAGCGGCCTCGGTGGCACGCCGTGGGAGACCAGCGGGTTCGGCGCGGGCAGCTCGTACGGGCGCACCCGCGGCGCCAACCGGATCCCGGTGACGCTGGCCGCCGCCCCGCCCTACCGCAGCCCGAAGCCGGCCCACCGGCGGCCGGTGATCGCCGTGCTCGACACCGGCATCGGCCCGCACCCGTGGTTCGGGCTGGCCGACCGCTCCGGACCGCCGGCCGCCGGTTCCGGGCTTGCCGTCGCCCCGGGCATCCAGGCCGCGATCCTCGCGAGCGAGCTGGGCGCCGGCACGACCGTCGCCACCCAGCTGCTGACCGACTACTGGGACGCGCCGACGACCGGCCAGCCGCTGATCGGCGACGTCGACACCGACACCGGGCACGGCCTGTTCATCGCCGGCATCGTCCGGCAGGCCTGCCCCGAAGCCGACACCCTGGCCATCCGCGTGGTGCACAGCGACGGCGTCGCGTACGAGGCCGACGTGCTGCTCGCGCTGCACCTGCTGGCCGACCGCGTCCGGAACGCGCAGGCGGACAACCGCCCGCAGGACATGGTCGACATCGTCTCGCTCTCGATGGGCTACTACCTCGAGGACGCCGCGGACGTCGCCTTCACCGGCCAGTTCGCCGCGGTGATCGCGGAGCTGCTCGGCCTCGGCGTGCTGGTCGTCGCCGCGGCGGGCAACGACGCCACCACGCGCCGGTTCTACCCGGCGGCCTTCGCCGACCAGCCGCTCGGCGGCGGCAGCGGCCCGCAGGTGATCAGCGTCGGGGCGCTCAACCCCGACGTCGGCACGAGCAAGGCGCTGTTCTCCAACGAAGGCCCGTGGGTGCACTGCTGGGCCACCGGCGCCGGGGTGGTCAGCACCTACCCGACCGACGTCCGCGGCACCGCGGCCGCCGACCACGAGGTGCCGGGCTTCGGCCGCAACTCCTTCGACCCCGACGACTACAGCGCCGGCTTCGCGGTCTGGGACGGGACGTCGTTCGCCGCGCCGCTCGCCGCCGCCGAGCTCGGCAAGGCGCTGCTGCAGTCGGGGGACCTGGCCACGGTCGACCGGGAGACCGTCGTCAAGCGGGCCTGGACCGCGCTGGGCTCGCTGTGAACGTGGCCAAGACCGACCACGCTCGCGTGGCGAGCCTGTTCGACGCCGCGCGGGAGGGCGACCGCGCGGCGCTGGACGAACTGGTTTCCCTGCTCACGCCGTTGCTCTGGCAGGTGGCGCGCGACCAGGGACTCGACACCGAGCACGCGGCCGACGTCGTGCAGACGACGTGGCTGCGGCTGCTCGGTTCGTTCGCGGAGATCCGTTCGCCGGTCGCGCTGACCGGCTGGCTGATCACCGTCACCAAGCGGGAGGCCTGGCGCACGGGGGAACGCCGCCAGGCCGAACGGCCGCTGCCGGAACTCCCGGAGCGGCTGGTGGAAGCCTCGCCGGCACCCGAGGAGGGGGTGCTGCGCGAAGACCAGCGCGTGCGGTTGTGGCGCGCGGTGGACAACCTGCCCGAACGCTGCCGCAGCCTGCTGCGGATCGTGGCGTTCGTGCACCGGCCGGACTACGCCGAAGTCGGCGCCCGGCTGGGAATGCCGAGGGGGAGTATCGGCCCGACCAGGGGACGCTGTCTCGCGCGCCTGCGTGAGCAGCTACTCGCCAACGGCGAAGGAGATTGGCTGTGACCACCGTCGAACCACCAGGCGCGAACGAGCCCTTGGACGAGCTCGACTTCCGGCTGCTGGCCGGCGTGCGCGAGCTGTGGGAAGACGCCGACCCGATGCCTCCCACGCTGGTGGACCAGATCCGGTTCGCGATCCGGCTGGAGGTCGTCGACCTGGAGGTGATGCGCATCCGGGAAGAGGAGGCGCTCGCGGACGCGCGCAGCGCGGCCGAACAGGGCAGGCTCATCACGTTCGACAGCGAAAGCCTGACGATCATGGTGAACGTGAGCCCGGAACCGGGGGGCACGATCCGCCTGGACGGCTGGCTGACCCCGCCCGCCGAGCACCCGATCGAGGTCCGCACCGCAACCGGCCCGCTGACGACGACATCGGACGCGGAGGGCCGCTTCGCGGTCGGCGGCGTGCCGCACGGGATGGTCCAGGTGCTGGTCCGCACGGTCGGCCGGTCGAGGACGGTGAGCACCCCGGCCATCGAGCTGTAGTTTTCGAAGGTTTCGAAGCTGCCTGATACCTCTGACTCGGAGGTACGATCCGGGGCGTCCTTCCCCGGCCGAAAGGGCAGCCCGTGGTCGCGTCGCCGAGGGTCGAAGACCGGGTCCGCGACCTGCACCGGCGGGCGGTCGCGGCGACCAACAACGGCCAGCCCGTCGTCGGCGGGCGGCTGATCCGGTCCGCCGCGCGGCTGCTCGGCCTGCCCGCCGCGGCGCCGCCGCCCGCGTGGCCGTCCTGGCCCGACCTCGCCACGCGCGTGCTCGGGACGTACGCGGCCGTCGAAACGGCGCTGGGCAACAGCACCCGCGGCCTCGCCCTGCTCGACGAGGCCGACGTCCTCGTGTCGGACGCCGGGCGCGGGATCCTGCGCCAGCAGCGCGGTCTCGTGCTCATCCTGATCGGCCGGATGGACGAAGCCCTGACCTGCTTCGACGAAGCCATCCCGCTGCTGCGGCAGGCCGGCGAGTTCGTCGTGCTCGCCAGGACCCTGCTCAACCGCGCGATGCTGCACCAGTACGCCGGGCGCGTCCGGCTCGCGCTCGCCGACCTCGACCAGTGCGAGCAGATCGGGGCGAGCCACCCCGACGAAGAGGGCCTGGCCAGGATCTTCGCCAAGGCCGCGCACGGCCGCGGCCAGGCGCGCGTGCTCACCGGCGACATCCCGGGCGCCCTGCGGGACTTCGACGCCGCGAGCGGGTTCTACGCCGAGCAGAGCGTCGGGATGCTGCCGGTGCTGGCCGTCGACAAGGCGCGGGCGCTGCTGGCCGCCGGGCTGCCGCACGAAGCCGCCGCCGAGCTGGACGCCGCGCTCGAACAGTTCCCGCGGCTGCGGATGAACCAAGAACACGCCGAGGCCGAGCTGACCAGGGCGCTGGCCGCGCTGGCGAGCGGCGACCCGGCGGCCGCGCGGAGCTGGGCCGGCCGGGCCGAACGCCGCTTTCGCCGTCGCGGCAACGAAACCTGGGCGGCGGTGGCGCAGCTGACCGTGCTGCGCGCGGACTTCGCGGCCGGGCGGCGGATCTCCCGCGTCGGCACGGAGGCGACCGCGCTGGCCGGCCGGCTCACCGCGCTCGGCCTGCGCAACGACGCCGAGATCGCGGGCCTGCTGGCCGCGCGGGCCCGGATCGCGCTCGGCGACCTCGACGGGGCCCGCGCCGGGATCGCCCCGCGCGACCGCCGGACCGCGCCGCTGGAGAACCGCCTCGTGCGGCGGCTCGCGCTGGCCGAGCTGGGCGCCGCGAGCGGCCACCGGCGCATGACGTTCGCCAACGCGCGGGCCGGGCTCACGCAGCTGCAGCGGCACCGCAGCCGGTTCGGCAGCGTCGACCTGCAGACCGGGACGACGTCGCTGGGCAAGGAACTCGCCGACGCGGGACTCGCCGCCGCGCTCGCCCAGCGCTCGCCGGGGGTGGTGTTCCGCTGGCTCGACCGTTCGCGCGCGCAGGCGTTCCGGTTCCGGCCGGTGCGCCCGCCGGCCCACCCGGAGACCGTCGACGCCGTCGCCGAGCTGCGGTTCCTCTCGATGCAGGTCCGCGCGGGCGAGCTGGCCGGGAAGCCGGACAGCCAGGCCGTGAAGCGGTGCGCCGCGCTGGAACGGGAGATCCGCGCGAAGGGCTGGCAGGCCGAAGGCGTGGCCGCCGACCACGCCGAGGCGAAGCTGCGTGAGATCGGCGACGAGCTCGCGGAGACCGGTTCGGCGATGGTCTGCTTCCTCGCCGACCGCGGCGCGTTGTGCGCGCAGGTGATCGCGAACCACCGGGTGGCGCTGGTCGAGCTCGGGACGGCGACGGCCGTGGCGGAGCCGGTCGCGCGGCTGCACAGCGACCTCGACGCGTTGTGCGGGCGCCAGCTGCCGCCGCAGCTGGACCAGGTCATCCGCCGTTCGGTGCGCACGCAGGTCACCGCGCTGGACGCGATCCTGCTGGCCCCGCTGGCCTCCCGGCTCGGCGACCTCGACGTCGTCGTGGTGCCGACCGGCGCGCTTTCGGCGATCCCGTGGGGGCTGCTGCCGACGTTGCACGGCCGCCCGGTGACGGTCACGCCGTCGTCGTCGGCCTGGTTCGACGCGGGCCGCCGCTCCGGCGGGGCGGCCGGCGCGCCGCTGCTCGTCGCGGGGTCCGACCTCAGGCACGCCGAAGCCGAGATCGCCCGGCTGGCGCCGCTGTACCCGGACGCCGAGGTGCTGACCGGCCCGGACGCGACGGTCGCGGCCACGCTCAAGGCGTTCGACGGCTGCCGGCTGGCCCACTTCGCCGCGCACGGCCACCACGAGCGGGAGAACGTGCTGTTTTCGCGGCTCAACCTGGCCGACGGGCCCCTGATGGCCTACGACGTCCAGCAGCTGGCGACGGCTCCCGAGCAGGTGGTGCTGTCCTCGTGCGACGTCGGCCAGACGGTGGTCCGCGCGGGCGACGAGGTGCTGGGGTTCACCGCGGCGCTGCTCTACGGCGGCAGCCGAACGGTGGTGTCGAGCGTGGCCCGCGTCGACGACCGCACGGCGGGCGGCGTGATGCTGGCCTTCCACAAGGCCCTCTCGGCGGGCACACCCCCGGCGCGCGCCCTGGCGGACGCGGCGCGCGCGGAACCGCTGATGCCGTTCGTGTGCTTCGGCCGCAGCTGACTCCCTTTCCGACGCCCGGCGGTCCCGCGGGTTGCGCTGCGGTGATCGATGGCATCCCGGCGCATCCCCGAGGGGGCGCCGGACATCTCTCCCGGTGAGGTCATTCGACGCAGGGAGGAACGTCATGCTCGGCAAGCGCATTTCGGTCGGGGTCGCGGCGGTCGCGGGAGCGTTCGCCCTCACGGCCTGCGGGTCAACCGGCTCCGCGCCGGCACCCGCCGCGAACGGCAGCACGGGCGCCGGTGCCGCCGCGGCCCCCGCTCCCGCCGGGCAGGCCGCGCCCGCCGCGGCGAAGACGTCCGGCACGCCCCGGTGCACGACGGCCGACCTCTCGGTCTCCCTCGGCAAACCGGAGGAGAAGAGTCCTGGCCAGTACGACCTTCCGCTGACCTACCGGAACACCTCGGACCACCCGTGCGCCCTGCACGGCGTCCCCGGCGTCGACCTCGTCGGCCCGGACGAGCCGACGTTCGGCCCGGTGTACCACCTGCCGCGCGTCGACAACGGCGTCAAGGACAACGAGGTGACGCCCGGGACCACGGCGTCGGCGACCGTCACCGTGCTGACCCCGGCGGAGGGCGGGGCGTCCTGGACCCCGGCCGAGCTGACCACGATCCCGCCCGGCCAGACGCAGCCGCTGAGCGTGAAATGGCCCGCCGACCTGCCGGTCCTCCGCCAGGACGCGACCACCCACCCGGGGTCGTATGTCAATGGCATCCTGGCCGATCCGGCCTGACATCACTCGATCGAGTGAAGCGTGGGGCCGCGCGTCATTCCTGGCGTGGCACCCCCTCTTCCTCGGTGCGGCGGTAACCGGCCGGCACGCCCCCCGACTGGCCGGTTACCGCTGCGAGTTCCCTACTCACGGTGGAGCAGCACGACGGCGTCCGTCCCGGCCACGCGCTCGTACCCCGTGCTCTCCAGCTCCGCCAGCGCCGCCTCCTTCGTCGCGAGGGTCGTCGGCCAGGACTGTTCCGGCTGAGCCACCACCACCCACTCCGGCCGCTGGTCCGTCACCCCGTCGAAGAACCGCACCGTGCAGCGGGACGTCAGCCGCGGGGCCAGCCGGTTGGACGCCAGCACGGTCGCGCCGTCCGGGATCCGCGCCAGGACCGTGTCGATCCCGGCCCGCTGCGCCGGTGTCCAGACGCCGTCGGTCAGGTGCGCCGCCTGCAGGCCGAGCGAAGCCAGCCCGGCGACCACCGCGCACACCGGCAGAAACCGCCTGAAGCCACCGATCCGCCGGGCGCCGTGCACGCCGGCGAGGAACACGACCGGCATCAGCACCGCGCTGTAGTGGTAGCCCATGCCCCAGTAGCGGTCGTTCGCCGAGACCAGCCGCCACACCAGCGTCGGCACCGCCAGGACCAGCAGCGGCGACCGCACGGCCGCGAACGCCGTCGGTGCCAGGAGGGCCAGCAGCATCGAGACCTTGACGATCGCCCCGCCGAACGGGGTGAAGCCGCTGCCGTGCGCGTAGGCCCCGGCGGGGTTCAAGGCCGGCAACACGACCAGGAACAGCAACGCCGACGTCGTGACGCCGAAGCCGGCCACCGCCCAGCCGAGCCGCTTCTGCCGGTTGAGCACCAGCACGACACCGACCGCGGCGAGCGTCAGCGGCAGGTCCTCCTTGACCAGCACCAGCGGCAGCGCGCACCAGACCGCCGCCCGCCACCGCTCGTGCAGCAGGTGTTCGGCGGTGAACGCCAGCATCGGGACGGCGAAGCAGACCTCGTGGAAGTCGAAGTTCACCGCGGACAGCAGTCCCCACGACAGCACGTACCCGGCGCCCACGAGCGCACCCCGGCGCGCGCCGAGGAGCTCGATCGCGCAGCGCGTCACCGGCACCGCGGAGAGCGCGAACAGCAGCGCCTGCGCGACCAGCAGGCAGCCCGGCGACGGCCAGAGCAGGTAGAACGGCGCCAGCAGCGCCAGGATCGGGTGGAAGTGGTCGCCGAGCGTCGGGAAGTCCGCGCCCAGCAGGTCCGACACCGGCCAGCGCCCGTGCGCGTATGACCGCACCGCCTGCTCGAAGATCCCCAGGTCGAACCCGCTCGCGTCGAATGTCCGCAGCCGCTGCAGCGACCAGGTGGCGTACCCGGCGAAGGCGACCGCGGCGACGACGTAGGGGACCGCGCGGCTTTCGCGCGTGCGCGCCGGAGCCGGCGCGAAGTCGATCAGCATGGCGGGATGTTCTTGGGGCCACGCTGAACCGGAGCTTAAGCGAGCTGAAGAGGTCTTCAGGCAAGCGGCAGGCGCAGCTCCAGGCACCCGCCGGACGTGCTTTCGGCGACGCGCAAGCTGCCGCCGTGCGTCCGGGCGATCTCCGCGGCGATCGCCAGCCCCAGCCCGGAACCGCCGTCGTCCTCGCGGGCGCGGTCGGCGTCGAGGCGGACGAACCGGTCGAAGACGCGCTCGCGGTGCTCGGCCGGGATGCCCGGGCCGTCGTCCCGGACGGTCAGCACGGCGTCGCCGCCTGCCTCGTCGAGGGTGATCGTCACGCTGCTCCCGGCGTGCCGCTCGGCGTTGTCGGCGAGGTTGCGCAGCAGGCGTTCCAGCCGTCCCGCGTGCCCCCGGACCACCGGGTTCGCCTGGAGTTCCGTGCGCACTTCGACGCCGTCGCGGGGCAGCCGCGCGGCCAGGTGCCGGGTGACGAGGTCCCCGAGCGTGATCCGCGCGGCCCCGGCCGGCTGGTCGGCGTCGAGCTTGCTGAGCAGCAGGAGGTCCCCGGTGAGCGTCTCCATCCGCGAGACGTCCAGGACGGCGTTTTCGATGCTGTGGCGCCAGTCGAGCCGGTCGGGGTGGGCGAGCTGGACCTCGAGCTGGGTGCGCATCGACGCCAGCGGCGTGCGCAGCTCGTGCGACGCGTCCGCGGTGAACCGGCTCTGCCGCCGCACGGACTCGTCGAGCCGGGCGAGCATCGCGTTCATCGTGACGGCGAGTTCGGTGATCTCGTCACCGGAGTCGGGCACCGGCACGCGGCGGCCGAGGTCCCGCGCGCGGATGCCGTCGACCTCGGCCCGGATGGCCCCGACCGCGCGCAGCGACCGCCGCACGGCGAACCAGGCGACGGCGCCGACGAGCAGCGCGGCCGCCGGCACCCCGCCCCAGAGGATCCGCCGGGCGGTGGCCACGGTCTCGAGGCCGACCGGGTCCAGCCGCTCGCCGGCCGCGACCTGGTGGCGGCCGTCGTTCGTCGCCCGGCCGGCGTACTCCTGCCCTTCCTCGAGGCCGTACGGCATGACGATGACGCAGTCGGGGCCGTAGATCTGGACCACCTGGTCATCGGGGAGCCGGTCGGGCCTGCCGGTCGAGCAGCGGTTCATGACCTCGGTGTTGATCATGTAGCCGCCGCCTTTTTCGTACCGCTTCGGGATGTCTTCGGGGGCGACCCCCGAGTCCAGCAGCGCGACGAGCGCGTCGACCTTGTCGCTCGCCCGCGCCCTGGCGTTGTTCACGAGACCGCTCTGCAGCGTGCTCACGAACCAGTACGACCCGAGGCCGAGCACGAGCGCCGACGCGAGGGCGGCGAAGAGGGCGACCCGCCACCGGGTCGACCGGGGCAGGATCCGGACCACGTCCCCGAAGATAACCGCACCTTGGAAGACCCGGGCCGGCCCGCCCGCGGGCTAGCGTCGAATGCCGTGACAGTCGAACGGTGGCACCGGGTGCGCGCGGCCCTGCCCGAGGTCGGCGGCCGGTTCGCGGACCTGCTGACCGGCGTCCCGGACCCGCACCGGCGGGCGCTCGGCGCGTGGACGATCGGCGAAACGGCGTCCCACGTGGGCATGATCGCGCTGATGTACACGGCGATGATCCGCGGCGACGGCGGCCCGCTCCCGCTACCGGGCCTGGCCGAGCCGATCGACGCGGCGAGCGTCGACACGATCTCCCGGCTGAACGCGATGGCCCTGGAGCTCTACCCGGAGCGCGACCCGGTCCGCCTGGCCGCGCGGCTGCGCGCGGACATCGCCGAGGTGCTGCTGGTCAGCGCGGACCTCGACTCGGAGAAGCCGGTGTGGTGGCTGGGCGGCTCCCGCGTGCCGGTCGCCGGCGTGCTCGCGCACCTGGTCAACGAGATGCTGCTGCACGGCCTCGACATCGCCCGCGTCCTCGGCAGGCCGTGGCGCGTCCCGGCCCGGCTGGAGGCCCTGTTCCTGGAGCTGTTCCTGTTCGGCGTGGCGCGCAACGACATGGGCCGCCTGCTGGCCGACGCGACGCCGTCACCGCGCCGGATCGCGGTGGAGTTCCGGTCGCGGTACACGACCCCGGCGGTACTGGCGCTCCAGGACGGAAGGCTGCGCTGCGAAGAGCCGGACGGCACGGCCGACGTCCGCCTTCGGTTCGACCCGTCGATGCTGGTGCCGATGATGTTCGGCCGCGTGTCCCGCGTGCGCGCGGTGCTGACTGGAGGCGTCCGCATCGGCGGCCCGCGGCCGTGGCTGCTGCCGGAGTTCCTGCGGACGGTCCGGATGCCTTAGTTCAGCACGCGGTACGTCAGGTGCGTCGCGTTCGGTGTCTCCTGCACCGCCGTGCGTTCCAGTCGCACGTGCCGTCCGGTTTCGGCGTCGAACAGCCGGACACCGGTGCCGAACAGCAGCGGGACGACGTGCAGGCGCAGCTCGTCGACCAGGCCGGCCAGCAGGAACTGCCGCAGCGTCGTGCCGCCGCCCATCAGGAGGACGTTCTCCTCACCCGCCGCGGCTTTCGCTTGACGCAGCGTGCTTTCGAGGCCGTCAGTGACGAACGTGAACGTCGTCGGGCCCTTGACGACGGGTTCGTGCGGCCGGTTCGTGACGACGAAGACCGGCTTCTTGAAGGTGCCGTCGTCACCCCACGGCTCGACCCCGACGTCGAACATCGAGCGGCCGACGACGAACGCGCCAGTGCCGTCGAAGAGCTTGGCCGCGACCGCGGCGTCGGCTTCGGTGCCCTCGAACATCCAGTCGTGCAGCAGGTTGCCGTCCCGGCCGAGCCGGTGGTCGGTGCTGGTGTCCGGGCCCGCCACGATGCCGTCCGCCGACATGCTGATCTCCGCGATGACGTTCCCCATGGGCCGCCACCCTGCCAGCCGGTCAGGCGGAAGGCCAGCCGTCGCCCCACTCGGCGTCCCGGGCCGCTCGGTACCGGGGGCCCTGCTTCTTCGAGACGGCGACGGCCGGTGCCAGGCCCTCGGTCGTGCACAGGTCGAGCGCGACCCAGCCCTTGTGCTTCTTCGGGTGCCGGATGATCCGCGCGTCCGGCCGCTCGGGCACGGTCCGCGACGCGACGACGTAGGCGAACTTCTCGTCCTCGAAGCCGAGGGTGCCCGCCTTGAGCTTCCGGTGCAGCCCCGAGCGCGGCAGCCGGGCGGCGAAGTGGCACCAGTCCTGCCCGGCCACGATCGGGCAGGCGGCATCGTGCGGACACGGCGCGACGACGTGCAGGCCGAGCTCGACCAGCTGCGCGCGGGCGGCCCGGATCCGTTCGAAACCGGCGGGCGTGCCGGGTTCGATCAGCGCGACGGCCCCGGCCTTCGCGGCCAGCCACCGCACGACGTCGGCCCGGGTGGCGTCGGGCAGTTCGCCGAGCACGTAGGACAGCGTGACGAGATCGGCGTCGGGCGCGGGCGAGGAGGGATCGACGAGCCCGCGCCGCCACTCGGCGTCCCGGACGGCGGCCCGCCCGGAGCCGGCGGCGAGCCGCTTGCCGAGCCCGATGGCCCCGGCGACCTGTTCGAGCACGGTGCAGCGGTCGAGCGACGGCCAGACGTCGGCGGCCGCCCAGACGGCGGCGCCGGTCCCGCCGCCGACGTCGACGTGGGTACGAGGTGCGAAGCCGGGAGTACGCAACGCGGCTTCGGCGAGCACGGCGTGTACGGCGGCGTAGGTGGCGGGCATGCGATAGCCCGCGTACGCGGCGACGTCGACTTCGGAGCCGAGGATGGGCGACGTGGCCGCGTCGCCTTGGCGGTAGCGCGCGCTGAGCCGGTCGACGGACTGGGTCAGCCGGGCCAGGGGGTGCCGGGCCAGCTCGTCGTCGAGCGCGGAGGAGAGATCATCGGGGAGTACCGCCACGACGGGCAGATTAGCCGGGGCCCGGCCGTCACCAGGGCTTGGCGTCGCGGTTCCGGGCCCAGCGCCACGCGGCCGCCGCGCCTTGCCGCAGCAACCGGCCGGCCTGCGCCAACCGGAGCGGGAGCCGCGGCCGGTCTTCGGTGGCCCGCCAGATCTCGGCGGCGCGGGGGTAGCGCTTCCGCACTCGCCGCAGCGACGTGTCCCAAACCGGGAAGCCGCGCAGGCGAGCCTGGCCGCTCCCGTTCGCCGGCAGCCGGACGATGTACCGGCGCTTCCCCTGCTGTGCGCGCTTCGCCACATCGCCCTCCCCGGTCCACTGCAGCTCGGCAGCTTACCGCCGCGGCCCGCCCGCCCGGCCTGAATCGTCCCCCGGCCCGGCGCTGAGCTGCTACTTTCCGGCCCGGAAAGTTTTTCGCCCGTGGCTGTCGATCCGGGCCGCGGCTGTTCGACGCGTAGGCAGGACCGACCGAGAGGAGACCGCGATGCGGTTCATGGTGATCGTCAAGAGCAACGAAGACTCCGAGGCCGGCCAGGGCCCCAGCGCCGAGCTGCTCGAGGAGATGGGGAAGTTCAACGAAGAGCTCGTCAAGGCCGGCGTGCTGCTGGCGGGCGAGGGCCTCACGCCGAGCTCGCAGGGTGCGCGGGTCGTCTTCTCCGGCACCGAAGAGCCCAAGGTCGTCGACGGCCCGTTCGCCGAGACCAAGGAGCTCGTCGGCGGCTTCTGGATCCTGCAGTGCCGCGACCGCGAAGAGTGCATCGAGTGGATCAAGCGGATGCCCAACCCCGACGGCCACGCCGGTGAGGTCGAGATCCGGCGCGTGGCCGAGGCGTCGGACTTCGAGAACATGACGCCGGAGGTCGTGGAACTGGAAGGCCGGCTGCGGGCGCAGTCCGCCGGACAGGCGTGACATGCGGTTCCTGGTGATCGTGAAGGCCGGCCCCGAATCGGAGGCGGCCGGGTTCCAGCCCAGCGCCGAAGAGCTGACCGAGATGACGAAGTTCAACGAGCGGCTGTTCGCCGAGGGCCGGTTCGAGCTGGCCGAGGGGCTCACGCCCAGCTCGGAAGGCGTGCGCGTGATCTTCGAAGGCGACGCGGAGCCCAAGGTCATCGACGGCCCGTTCGCCGAGACGAAGGAGCTGATCGCCGGGTTCTGGGTGCTCAAGGGTGAGTCGCTCGAAGAGGCCGTCGCGCTGATGAAGCAGGTCCCGAACCTCGGTCCCGGTGAGGGGGTGCTGGAGATCCGCCCGATCGACGGGTAGTGGGTTGCACCGCGGAAGATCACCCTGTCTGATGGCCGGGTGACGGTTGCGGACACCCGGAGGACGGTCGAGACGGTCTGGCGGATCGAGTCGCCGCGGCTCATCGCGGGCCTGGCCCGGATGGCTCGCGGCGACGTCGGTCTCGCCGAGGAACTGGCGCAGGACGCGCTGGTCGCGGCGCTGGAGCAGTGGCCGGATGCCGGCGTGCCGCGCAACCCCGGCGCATGGCTGATGACCATCGCCAAGCGCCGCGCGATCGACCAGTTCCGCCGCAACGAGCGGTACGCGGAGAAGCTCGAGGAGGTCGGCCGCGACCAGCAGCTCGGCGAAGGCGTGCTGCCCGACTTCGACGCGGCCCTCGACGACCACATCGAGGACGACGTCCTGCGCCTGCTGTTCGTCGCCTGCCACCCGGTGCTGAACACGCAGGCCAGGGTCGCGCTGACGCTGCGCATGCTCGGCGGCCTGACCACCGACGAGATCGCGCGGGCCTTCCTGGTCCGCGAATCGACGATCGCCCAGCGGATCGTCCGGGCGAAGAAGGCCCTCGCCGCGGCGAAGGTGCCGTTCGAGGTGCCGGAGGGCGACGAACGCGTCGCGCGGCTGTCGTCCGTGCTCGAAGTCATCTACCTGGTGTTCAACGAGGGCTATTCGGCCACCCGCGGGGACGACTGGATGCGCCCGGCGCTCTGCGAAGAGGCGATGCGGCTCGGCCGCGTGCTCGCCGGGCTGATGCCGGGCGAGTCGGAGGTCCACGGCCTGGTTGCGCTGATGGAGCTGCAGGCGTCCCGCTCGAAGGCGCGCACCGGCCCGAACGGCGAGCCGGTGCTGCTGCTCGACCAGGACCGCGCCCGCTGGGACCGCTTCCTGATCCAGCACGGCCTCGCGGCGCTGGCCCTGTCCGAGCAGATCGCGGAGGGCGCGTACGGGCCGTACTCCGCCCAAGCGGCGATCGCGGCCTGCCACGCACGGGCGCGCACGGCCGAGGAGACGGACTGGGTGCGGATCGCGGCGCTGTACGAAGGACTGGGCAAGCTGCAGCCGTCCCCGGTGATCGAGCTGAACCGCGGCGTCGCGGTCGCGATGGCGTACGGCCCGGAGGCGGGCCTGGCGGTCGTCGACGCGGTCGCGGACGAGCCGGCCCTGAAGGACTACCACCTGCTGCCCAGCGTCCGCGGCGACCTGCTGGAGAAGCTGGGCCGGCGCGAGGAAGCCGAGCGCGAGTTCCGCCGGGCGGCGGAGATGACGGAGAACTCGCGCGAGCGCGAGCTGCTGTTGAACCGCGCGAAGGGGGTCGCGGGCTAGCGGCCTCGCCAAGCGAGCGGCGACAGCGTCAGCGCCGCTTCCGCGATCTTCCGCGCCGTCTCCGTCTTGAGGCCCTTCCGCGCGGACTCGATCCACTCGTCGACCGGCCGGACGCCGATGTCGCGGTACTCCAGCGCCTGCAGCAGCATCTCGAGCTTGTCGGCGTCCTTGGCGCACAACGCTTCCACCGACTCGCGGGTCTCGTACTCGTCCACCGCCGACCGCACCAGGTCACGGGACCGCGGGGGCAGCGCGGCCGTCTGGTCGGCGGTGATGTCCCGCGGCTCCGGCTTGCGCAGGTACTCGGCCGCCGTCAGCGGGAGGTCGCCCGTGCGGGTCTCCTGCGTGTCGTGCCACAGCGCGAGGAACGCCGCCCGCTCGGGCGACGCGCCCTCCTCGGCCGCGATCAGCGCCGCGAGCTGGGCGGCGCGCAGGCTGTGCTCGCCGACCGACTCCGGGTCGCGGACGCCCGCGTGCCACCAGCCCGAGCGGCGGACCCGCTTCAGCAGACCCAGTTCGTACCCGAAAGCGGCCAAGGATGCGCTCATGCCGCCCAGCCTAGGGCGACGGGATCATCGCCGTCAGGATCGTCGCCTGGAGCAGGGAGATCACCCCGACCACCGCGGTGAGCAGCAGCGACCACAGGAACGTCTGCCGCAGCAGCGAGCCCTCCTTGCCGCTCTGCCCGATCGCCGTCGCGCCGATCGAGAGGTTCTGCGGCGAGATCATCTTGCCCATCACGCCGCCCGAGGTGTTCGTGGCGCCGGCCAGGATCGGGTTGAGGTTCAGCTGCTGCGCCGAGATCACCTGCATCGGGCCGAACAGGCTGTTCGTCGACGCGTCCGAGCCGGTCAGGAAGACGCCCAGCCAGCCGATGTAGGCCGAGAACAGCGGGAAGACCGCGCCGGTCGTCGCCAGGGCCAGGCCCAGCGTCTGCGTCGCGCCCGAGTAGTTCATCACGAACGCGATCGCCAGGATCATGAAGATCGTCGCCAGCGCCCAGCGCATCTGGTGCAGCGTCTTGCGGTACGTCGCCAGCAGCAGCTTCGGCCGCCCGCCCATCGCGAACCCGGCGAGCACGGCCGCGATCAGGGCGATCGTGCCGGGCGAGAACAGGAAGTCGACGGTCAGCGTGGCCGCGTACGGCGCGTTCTTCGCGGTGATCGGCGGGTGCTGGACTACGTGGTTGTGCAGCCCCGGCCACGCGAAGATCCAGTCTGCCTTGTGCAACAGCTTCGTCAGGTCGAGCCAGACGGGGAGGTTCTTGAAGATCGTGCCGATCCGCGACAGGAAGATCGCCAGGATCAGGATGATGTAGGGCGTCCACGCGTACAGCGCACCGCGCTCGGCCTGTGCGGCGCCGAGGCTCTTGGCCGCCGGGACGGCTTCCTCGCCCTCGAAGCGCCACACCGTCGCGGGCTGCCAGAACCGGGTCAGGATCCACAGCGCGGCCATCGCGGTGAGGGCCGCGAGGACGTCGACCAGGCTGGCGCTGATGTAGTTGGACGCGACGAACTGCATGGCCGCGAACGCGAGCCCGGCGGTCAGCACCGCCGGCCAGACCTCGAGCATGCGCTTCCAGCCGGCCAGCACCACGACCAGGAACGCCGGGATGATCAGGGCCAGCACCGGAACCTGGCGGCCGACCATCGCCGAGAAGAGCTCGGTGGCCTGGTCCTGCTTGAGGTGCATGATCGGCGCGGTCAGCCGCCCGAGCACGATCAGCGGGTTGCCGAGGCCGCCGAACGCGACCGGCGCGGTGTTCGCCAGCAGCGCCAGCACGACCGCCTTCACCGGCGGGAACCCGAGCGCGGCCATCATCGCGGCGGTGATCGCGATCGGCGACCCGCCGCCGGCGACGCCTTCGAGCAGCGCGCCGAAGCTGAACGCGATGAGCAGCGCCTGCAGCCGCCGGTCTTCGCTGAACCCGGCGAGCACGCGCTTGATGGCGTCGAACCGGCCGGTGGCGACGGTGACGTTGTGGAAGTAGACGGCGTGGAAGGCGATCCAGGCCACCGACCACACGCCGAACACGAGGCCCATCGCGGCAGAGTCGAACGCCAGCGCGGCAGGCATCCGGTAGAGCAGCAGGGCGACGGCGAGCGCGGTGACCAGCGCCAGCGCGGCGGAGAGGTGCGCGGAGAAGCGGATCACCCCGAGCGAAACCAGCAGCACGATGATCGGGAGCGCGGCGAGCAGCGCGGAAACCCACAACCCGCCCGCCGGCTGGTAGTCCTGGATCCAGGTCACGTCGGCTCCTTTGCCGGGTGGGTCGGTGCTCAGGCGGGCCGGCTCCGGACGTACCCGAGCCGCAGGGACAGGGCGGCGGCGGTGCCGGCGACGGAGGCGCCGAGTTCGTCGAGCCGGCGCAGCACGCGCGGCGCGGGCCCGGCGATGCTGATGGCGGCGATCGGCCGTCCGGAGTGGTCCCGCACGGCGGCGGCGACGCACCCGACGTCCGGCTCGTTTTCGACGTCGTCGATCGCCCACCCGCGGCGGCTGGTCTTGGCGAGCTCGTCGAGCAGCCGGTGCGGGTCGATGATGGTCTTGAGGGTGAGCGAGTCGAGCTTCATCCGCCGCACCCGCTCGAACCGGTCGGCTTCGGGCAGCGCGGCGAGCCAGGCTTTCCCGAGCGACGTCGCGTGCTGCGGCCGCCGCGTCCCGAGCCGGCAGGCGAGGGTGACGGCACTGGCACTGCGTTCGGTGGCGACGTAGACCATGGTGTCGTTGTCCGGAACGGCGAGGTAGGTGGTCTCCCCGGACCGTTCGGCGAGCGAGGCGAGGTACCGCGGAGCACACCGGTGCAGATCGGTGGCGGCCATCGCCCGCGCCCCGAGCTCGACGAGCCGCGTGCCGAGCCGCACGCGGCCGGTGACCTGGTCGGCCTCGAGGTACTCGAGGTTCTTGAGGGTGCCGACGATCCGGTAGGCGGCGCTGCGGGAAAGCCCCAGTTGCCGCGCGATCGCATTGGTGGAAATCTCCTGGTGCCGCCCGACGTGCTCCAGCACGGCAAGTCCGCGTTCGAGAGTTCCGCTTTGTTCGAGCCCGCGCTCCGGTCCCACGTTGCCCTCCGTTGGACGTTTCCCGCTCAGCGGTACGCCTTTCCGCTGGCTGGGGTTGGACGGTAACACCTCCGATGTATCTGCGGTAGATCTTGGAATAACTCGGAACAATGCGAGTAGTTGTGGATGCTAATTGGTTCAACATCCGATGGTTAAGTTTCCTACCTATGGCGGTTGCGCTGGTGTGGGCGGCGGAGTCCGGGGGTTCGGGTGGGTGGATCGTTCATATCCGTGAATGTTTGGGGGAGTTGTCCACGGGGGTGGAGCAATGTGGACAAAACGGCTTGGAGTGGCGTTCTTTCCTGGTTGTTGTCGGGGTGCGCCGATACGCTGGACCCGGGGGGCGCCCCGCGGGCGGACCGGAGTTCGGCGGTCCACAGCTGACCGACCCGATCGAGAGCCGACCGGTCGCCACGCCCTGCCGATCCCCGGCCGTAAGCCGACCGGTCGCCACGCCTGCCGAGCCCCGGGCGAGCCGGATGGGAGCGTTCCCCCGGCGCCCTGAAGAAAGCTCCCTCACAGATACCGGAAGCGCTATCCGGCCCAAGCCCGGCCGAAGCCCGCCGCGGACCGCGGCTCGGTCAGACCGGATCGGAGCCAGAGAAGGCCGACGTCCCCACAGCCGCCCGCACCTCGGCGATCGCCTCCCTCGCCGCCTCCCCGAAGTCCGCCTCCCCGCCACTCCACCGCTCATAAGCGATGTTCATCGCCAACGCCCCCAACGCCGCGGCAACACGAGCAGCCAGCGCCCCCACCCCGCGCCCCTTCAACGCCTCCGCCATCGCCGCCGTCAGCGCGATCCCCTTCAACGCCTCCCGCTCCTGCAACTCCGGATGTGCCGCGATCACCGACCGCCGCAACGCGGCGAACTCCCGCCGGGCGGCCGTGAACGCCTCGCGCCCCACCGCCTCCAGTCCCCAGCCCACCGCCTCCAGCGGCCCGGCCGACGGCGGCGCCCCCGCCACCGCCGCGCGCAGCAGCTCGGCCAGCCTGCCGTCGCCGAAGAGCACCTCTCGCTTGTCCTGGAAGTGGCGGAAGAACGTGCTCTTCGTCAGCCCCGCCCGTGCGGCGATGTCGATCACCGTCGTGTTCTCGTACCCGCGCTCCGCGAACAGCTCCAGCGCGGCGCGGCTCAACCTCTCCGGTGCGTTCGGTTCCCAGCGGCCCATGACGACACGGTACTTGGTCCCGTCGGAAGGTGTACGGTGATGAGACCAAGTCCCATCACAACGGGAGGTCCCCGATGAGCCGAGCCGTCATCTACGAGAAGTTCGGTGGTCCCGAAGTCCTCGAGCTGCGAGAAGTCCCCGAACCGCACGCCGGCCCCGGTGAGGTGCGGGTGCGGGTCACCGCGGCCGGGCTGAACCCGATGGACTGGGGCATCGCGCGGCACCCCGAGGCCGCCGCGCGGTTCGGGATCAGCCTTCCCGCCGGGTTCGGGTACGACTACGCCGGCGTGGTCGACGAAGCCGGTCCGGGCGCGGAACACGCTGTCGGCGAGCGCGTCTACGGTGGCGCGCTCGGGCGCGCTGTCGCCGACTTCGTCGTCGTCGGCGCCGAAGACCGGCTCTTCCGCACCCCGGACGGCCTGTCCGACGAGGTCGCGAGCACCCTCCCGGTCGCCGCGTCCTCGGCAGCCGCCGCCCTCGCCGCCGTCGGCTTGCAGGCGGGTGACACCGTCCTCGTCGGCGGGGCCGCCGGTGGGGTCGGCATCTTCGCCGTCCAGCTCGCCAAGCTCGCCGGGGCCACCGTGCTCGGCACGGCCTCCGAGAGCACCTTCCCGTTCCTGCGCGAGCTCGGTGCCGAACCCGTCGCCTACGGCCCCGGCCTGGCCGGCCGGGTCCCGGAGATCACCGCGGCCATCGACCTCTTCGGCACGGAAACCGCCGAGGCCGCCCTGGAACTCGGCGTCCCGCCCGAGCGGATCGCCACGATCGCCGCCGGTCCCACTCCGCCGGGCGGTGTGCGCGCCACCGGCGGCGTCGACGCCGAGCCGGGCGCGCTCGAAAAGGTGGCCGCCGAAATCGCCGCCGGGCGGCTCACCGTGCCGATCGCCGCCGTCTTCCCCGTCGAAAAGATCCGGGACGCCGTCGCGCTGCAGGCCGAGCGGCACGTCCACGGCAAGGTCGTCGTCACGCTCTAGAGACCCGCGCCACGGACTCAGGAAAATCACAGCGGCCCGGAGGCACCATCCGGGCGATGTCCCTCCGAAGCCCACTCCGCACCCGCGCGTCCGTGGCCGCCGGGCGGCTGACCGCCTGGCTGTCGCGCAGCTCGGGCCTCGGCCGCGGCGGGATGATCGGCGGCCGCGTCACGCTGGCCCTCGATCCGCTCGCCCTGCGCCGCCTCGGCCGCGAACGCACCGTCGTGCTCGTCACCGGCACCAACGGCAAGACCACGACGTCGCTGATGCTCACCCGCGCGCTGGAGACGCTGGCCGAGGTCGCCGCCAACAGCGACGGCGCGAACATGCCCGACGGCGTCCTTGCCGCGTTGACCGCCCGCCCCGACGCGCCCTACGCGGTGCTGGAGGTCGACGAGACGTACGTGCCGTGGGTCGCCGACCAGGTCCAGCCGGCCGTGCTGGTGCTGCTCAACCTGAGCCGCGACCAGCTGGACCGGGTCGGCGAGGTCCGTGCCATGGAACGCGACCTGCGGGCCGCCATCGCCGGCCTGCCCGGCACGGTCGTCGTCGCGAACTGCGACGACGTCCTGGTGACGTCGGCGGCGAGCGCGGCCGCCAAGCGCGTGTGGGTGAGCACGGGCCGCCGCTGGACCGGTGACTCCACGGCGTGCCCGCGCTGCGAAGGCCGCGTCGAAACCCACGAACGGCACTGGGGCTGCGCCTGCGGGCTGGCCCGGCCGGAGCCCGCGTGGACGCTCGACGGCGAGCTCGTCCGGACGCCCGGTGGCCGCGAAGTCGACCTCGACCTGCGGCTGCCGGGCGAGGTCAACCGCGCGAACGCCGCGCTCGCGCTCGCCGCGGCGCACCGGCTCGGCGTCCCGCCGCACACCGCCGCGGCCCGGCTGCGGACCATCACCGACATCGGCGGCCGCTACCGGACGATCCGCCGGTCGCGGCACTCCGTGCGGCTGATGCTGGCCAAGAACCCGGCCGGCTGGGTGGAAACGCTGCGCGTGCTCGACGAGGACACCCCGGTCGTCGTCGCGGTCAACGCACAGGAAGCCGACGGCCGGGACCTGTCCTGGCTGTGGGACGTCCACTTCGAACGGCTCCGCGGGCGCCAGGTGGTCGTCACCGGCGAGCGCGGCGCCGACCTGTCGGTCCGGCTCTGCTACGCGGAAGTCGCGCACTGGGCCGAGCCGGACCCGGTCACCGCGATCGACACGCTGCCGCCCGGCGCCGTCGAGCTGGTCGCCAACTACACCGCGTTCCGCGATCTGGTCGGCAAGCTGCCCGATGGCTGACTCGATCGTCCAAATCGGACTCCTGCTGCCGGAGGTGCTCGGCACCTACGGCGACACCGGCAACGCCCAGGTGCTCGGGAAGCGGCTGCAGTGGCGCGGGCTCGACGCCGAGGTCGTCCCGGTCGGGCTCGGTGACCCGGTACCGTCCACTTTGGACCTGTACCTGCTCGGCGGCGGCGAGGACGGCGCACAGGCGCTGGCCGCCGCGCACCTGCGCCGGTACCCGGGCCTGCGGCGGGCGGTCGCGGCCGGCGCGGTCGTCTTCGGCGTGTGCGCCGGCCTGCAGGTGCTCGGCACCCGCTTCCGCGGCCTGGACGGCGTCGACCACGACGGGCTCGGCCTGCTCGACCTCACCACCGAGCCCGGCGAGCAGCGCGCGGTCGCCGAACTGGTCGCGACGCCGTCCCGGCTGCTGGACGGGGCCGCGCTGACCGGGTTCGAGAACCACCTCGGCGTCAGCAAGCTCGGCGCCGACAGCGAGCCGCTCGGGCGGGTGGTGCGCGGCACCGGCAACGGCGACGGCACCGAGGGCGCGGTGACCGACCGGGTGGTCGGCACCTACCTGCACGGCCCGGCGCTGGCCCGCAACCCCGCGCTGGCCGACCTGCTGCTGGCCTGGACGGTCGGCCACCCGCTCGGCCCGCTGGAGCTGACCGAGGTCGAACGGCTGCGCGCGGAACGGCTCGCCGTCCCGCGACGGCGCCGGGGCGCGTGACCCGGTGGCGGCGAGCGTCCCGGCGCTGGCCGGCCCGCGCGCGAGCCTCGTTCGTGGCTACGCTGCGTTGGTGAAACTGGGCAGGGTGATCGCCGCGACCGGCGTCCGGATGCGCGCCACCGCGGTGGCCGTCTTCGCGCTCGCGCTGGCCATCGCCGTCGGCGGCGTGGTCGTCGTCCTGCTGCTGGAGGAGTCGCTCGACCGCAGCGTCACCGAGAGTGCCCGCAGCACCGGGCGGCAGGTCGCCATCCAGCTCATCCGCGAAGGCGCGCGCGACCTGAGCGCGAGCGACGTCGCCAGCACCGGCGACACCGAGGCCGTCACGCAGGTCCTGGACGCGCGGGGGACGCCGATCGCGAGCGACCCCGCCATCGTCGGGCACCCGCCGCTGACCGCGTCGCGTCCGGTCGTCGGGCACGAGATCGTCGAAACGCTGCCGCTCGGGCTGAACGGCGACAACGACGACTACCGCGTCGTGTCGCAGGAGGTGACCGGGCCCGGCGGGCCGTTCACCGTGATCTCCGCGCGCTCGCTGGAACCGGTCACGGAGGCCTCGACGCGGCTGACGCTGCTGCTCGGCCTGATCGCCGTGCCGCTGCTGGCGATCGCCGGGCTCGCGGTGTACCGGGCGGTCGGCTCGGCGCTGCGGCCGGTCGAGCGGATGCGCCGGACCGTCGCGGAGATCTCGACACGCGACCTCGCCTCGCGCGTGCCGCTGCCGCCGGGCGGCGACGAGGTGCACCGCCTGGCCGTGACGCTCAACGAAATGCTGTCCCGGCTGGCCTCTGCGCAGGCCGCGCAACGCCGGTTCGTCGCGGACGCCAGCCACGAGCTGCGCTCACCGCTGTCGACGATCAGCACCGCGCTCGACGTCGCCGGCCGGCACCCGGAGAGCACCGGCGACCTGGTGCCGGTGATCGACCGGGAGACCGCCCGGCTGCGCGAGCTGGTCGACGACCTGCTGATGCTGGCCCGCACCGACGACGCCACCGACCGGCCGCAGCGCACCGAGGTCGACCTCGACGACATCGTCCGCGCCGAAGCCGAGCGGGTCCGCGGCGAGAGCACGGTGGACGTCGAGGTCCGCGCCGGGCCGGCGAAGGTGCACGGCAGCGAGGCCCAGTTGCGGCGGGCGGTGCGCAACCTGGTCGACAACGCGCGCGGGCACGCGCGCTCGCGCATCCGCGTCAGCAGCGCGGTGCGCGGCGACCTGGCCGTGGTCGAGGTGAGCGACGACGGCCCCGGCGTCGAGGCGGCCGACCGGGAACGGATCTTCGAGCGGTTCGTCCGGCTCGACGCGTCGCGGCAGCGCGGGCACGGCGGAACCGGGCTGGGCCTGCCGATCGTGGCCGGCATCGCGGCCCGCCACGGCGGCCGGGCGCGCTACGCCGCCTCGGAGGAGCCGGGCGCGCGGTTCGTGATCGAGCTGCCGGTGATCGACCTGCCGAAGGAGGAGTAGTGCGGCTGCTGATCGTGGAGGACGAGCGCGAGTTCGCGGAGACGCTGCGGCGGGGCCTGGTCGCCGAGGGCTTCACCGCCGACGTCGCGCACACCGGCCGGGAGGGTCTCTGGCGGGCGACCGAGCACGCCTACGACGTCGTGGTGCTCGACATCATGCTGCCCGAGCTGTCCGGCTACGAGGTGCTCAAGCGCCTGCGGGCGGCGGAGAACTGGACGCCGGTGCTGATGCTGACGGCCAAGGACGGCGAGTACGACGAGGCCGACGCGTTCGACCTCGGCGCCGACGACTACCTGTCCAAGCCGTTCTCCTTCGTCGTGCTGATCGCCCGGCTGCGCGCGTTGCTGCGGCGCGGCGCGCCGGCCCGGCCTGCCGTGCTGGAGGCCGGGGACCTGCGGCTCGACCCCTCGGCCCGTACCGTCCACAGGGGACAGAAGCGGATCGAGCTCACCGCGCGCGAGTTCGGGTTGTTGGAGTTCCTGCTGCGGCGGGCGGGGGCCGCGCTGTCGAAGAACGAAATCCTCAGCCACGTCTGGGACGCCCACTACGACGGCGACGAGAACGTCGTCGAGGTGTACATCGGGTACCTGCGGCGCAAGATCGACGCGCCGTTCGGCACGCACACCATCGAGACGGTCCGCGGGGTGGGCTACCGGCTGGTAGACGTTACCCGATCGTAATCAACCGGGTGTTTTCCGGAAATTGGTGCCGCCGGGTGTCCGCGTGTTGCGCCATTTGCTCCCGCCGGTTGCCGCGGATCGCCCAATCATTGCCGCGAACCGGTGAAAAATACCGTCCCGCGACGGCGCTGCGCGTGGCGCCGGGTGTTGCTACCGTGGGCCGTCCACCCGCGAAGGGAAGCAATGCCGGAATCACCGCTGCCGTTCCCTGCTCCGAGCGAACCCGCTCAAAACGAAATTGCTCCGAACCCCTCCGGGAAATCCGTTTCCCGGCTGCGTGCCGCTGACGCAATCCGGGTTGCGAAGGACCAGTTCGGCATGGTGACCGGGCTGACCCCGCACGCCGTGACCGGTGTCCGCGCCCGGGGCGACGGCGGCTGGTCCGTGCTCGTCGACGTCGTCGAGCTGGCCCGGATCCCGGATTCCACCAGTGTGATGGCTACCTACCGGGTGGACGTCGACGCCGACGGCGAGCTCGGCGCGTGCGAACGGCTGCGCCGGTTCACCCGGGGCGCCACCGATTCCTGAAAGGAAGGTCGACAGATTGGCCGCTTCGTCCGATTCGTTGGCGGACATTCTGGAACGCGTGCTCGACAAGGGTGTCGTCATCGCCGGTGACATCGGCGTCAGCGTCGTCGACGTCGAATTGCTGACCCTGCGGATCCGGCTGTTCATCGCGTCCGCGCAGACTGCCCGGGAAATGGGCATGGACTGGTGGACGAACGATCCGTTCTTCGCCCCGAACGCCGCGCGCGCGGAAGTGGGGGCGACCGACCTGGCGGCGCGCGTCGCCGAATTGGAAGCCCGGCTGCCCGTGCCGGGCGGGAGGGAGAAACTGCGGTGAGCACCGGAAACTGGCTGTGCGCGTACGCGATCACCCGCAACCGGCCTGCCACCTGGGACGTCGGGCCCGCACCGCGGCTGATCGGCTACCGCGACCTCGGCGTGGTCGTCTCCGAGGTGGCGCCGACGCGGTTCGACCGCATCGACACGCTCGACCCGGTCGACGGCACGCTCGCCGAGCTGGCCCGCGAGCACGACGCCGTGGTGCGCGCGGTGTTCCACAGCGAACCGGTGCTGCCGCTGCGGTTCGGCACCGTCCTCGACGGCGAAGACGCCGCCCGCCGGCTGCTGGAGGCGGGCTACGACCAGGCGCGCGACTGCCTCGACGAGGTGGCTGGCCACCGCGAGTGGGGTGTCCGGGTGCGGCACGCGGAGCCGGCGGCGACCACCAAGCCGGACGCGGCGGGCCTGACGGGAACGCAGTACCTGGTGCGCCGGCGCGAGCGGCTGAAGGCGATCCAGCAGGCGCGCGAGGACGTGGCCGGTTCGGCGGCCCGGCTCGAAGGGGCGCTGCGCCGGCACGCGGCGGACACCGTCGGGCGCGCGCGGCCGCACGGGGTGCTGGTGAACTCGGCGTACCTGGTGGAGACGGGCCGCGAGGCGGCGTTCCACGCGGAGGTCGAGTGGTTCGCCCGCGAGCTGAGCGCGGCCGGGGCCACGGTGGAGACGTCGGGGCCGTGGCCGCCGTACTCGTTCACCGACCTCGAACTCGGAGCGAAGGCGCATGGCTGAGCCCGGCCGGCTCGCCGAGGTCTTCACCCCGTCCGGCACCAACGCCGCCGAAGCCATCGTCGACCTGCTCGACCGGGTCGTGCACCGCGGCGCCGTCGTCACCGGGGACGTGATCATCTCCCTCGCCGGCATCGACCTCGTGCGGCTCGACCTGCGGCTGCTGCTGCTCGGGCTGGACGGGACGGGCGAATGACCCAGCGGATCGCCGCCGACGCCGGCCGCGGGCTCGGGCACCTCGTCGTCACCGTGCTGGACGTCCTCAAGGAAGTCCTCGAACGGCAGGCGCTGCGGCGGCTCGACGCCGGCACCTTGACCCCGGACCAGGTCGAAGCGCTCGGCCAGGCCCTCATCGCGCTGGAACTCCGGTTCGCCGAGATCCGCGCCGCCCTCGACGACATCCCAGCCGAAATCCCCGCGACCGAAGGAGCGAAGTGACCAGACCGGGACAGACCGGTGGCACCCTCACCGACACCCTCAACGTCCTGCTGGACAAGGGACTCGTCATCGACGCCACGGTGAAGGTGTCCCTGATCGGGATCGAGCTGCTGTCGATCGAGGCGAGGGTCGTGATCGCCAGCGTCGACACCTACATCCGCTACCTCGAAGCGATGCAGCGGGTGAACGCGCAGGCGCAGCTGCCCAACCCCGGGCAGGTCTCCATCGGGCTCGACCAGACCGTCGGGCTGATCCCGCCCCCGCCACCCACCCCGGCCGTCGCCGTTCCGGTGGAGCCCGCCATCCCCGTCGAACAGAAGTGACGCTGCAGCTCTACGGCGTCGTGCGGGCCGGGCACCCGCGAGCGCCGCGGACGGTGTGCTGGGAAGACCTCGCGATGGTCGTCGGCGACCCCGAGCCCGACCCGGCCGCGCACCTCGCGGTGGTGTCCGCGCTGGTCGAGGGCGGCCCGGTGCTGCCGGTCCGGTTCGGCACCGTGGCCGAGGACGAAGAGGCCGTCCGCGCCGAAGTGCTCGCCCCGGCCGCCGACACCTACCGCGCCGACCTCGACCGGCTCGACGGCCTGGCCGAGGTGCACGTCTGCCTCCGGTTCTCCGAACCGGGCTCGGCGTGGCGGGCGGCCCGCTCGGACGTCCTGCTCTCCCGGGTCGCCGAACGGGCCCGCGACTCCGTGGCGCTGCCGGCGGGCGAGAGCGCCGACGAGCGGTGGGCGTTCCTGGTCGGGCTGGGCGACCTGCTCGTCGTCCGGGACACCGTCGCCGGGCTCGCGCGTGACGACGGCGTCCACGCCGACTGGGTCGGGCCGTTGCCCGCCTACAGCTTCCTCGACCGGCGGACGTGCTCCCGCTGGAGCTGGTGAGCGGAGGCGGAACAGTCGCTGAATACTCGTCCAGGCGCTGGCCGCCGTGGCTCGCGGCCGGTGATCCTGATGCCGTGACCAGCAGTGAAGTCGCCGCGCTCCCGCGCGCGTTCGGCGGGCCCGGCGCGGGGCCCGGGCAGTTCCGCGCGCCGTCCGGGATCGCCGTCGACGCGCGCGGCCGCGTCTGGGTGGCCGACACCGGCAACGACCGGGTGCAGGCGTTCACCCGCGACGGCACGCTCGTGCGGGTGCTGGCCGGCCGGCTCAAGGCGCCCGAAGCGGTGGCGGTCGACGCGGCGGGCAACGTCTACGTCGCCGACACCGGCAACCGCCGCGTGGTGCAGTTCTCGTGGCAGGGCGGGTTCGTGCGCGAGTTCGGCGGCCTCACCCGGCCCCGCGCCGTCGCGCTGGAGTGCGCCGGGCGGCTGCTGGTCGACGACACCGGGCGCGTCGCCCGGTTCGACACCCGCACGGGCGCGGCGCTGCCCGACACGGCCGAGCCGATCAGCTCACCGCGGGACGTGGCCGACGACGGGACCGGCGGGGTCTGGGTCGCCGAGCCGGGCAACCACCGCATCGTCCACTTCGGAGCGTCCGGCTAGCGCTTCGAGATCGAGGCGGTCGCGCGGACGACGGCGGTGCAGCGGTTCTCGACGTAGGCGAGCCCGCCCTCTTCGGCGATGCGGCGCGCTTCGGCGGAGACGATGCCCTGCTGCAGCCACAGCGCCTTGGCGCCGATTTCGACGGCTTCGCGGGCGATGCCCGGCGCCTCGGGGGACGGCCGAAAGACGTCGACCAGGTCCACCGGCTCGGGGATGTCCGTCAGGGACCGGTACACCTTCTCGCCGAGCAGCTCGGTCGCGGTCGGGTGCACCGGGATGATCCGGAAGCCGTGGGCCTGCAGGACCGCCGGGACGCCGTGCGCGGCCTTGGCCGGATCGCGGCTCAGGCCGACGACGGCGATGGTCTTCGCGCCGGCGAGGATCTCTTCTGGAGTCATACCGGGTGAACGTCCGGCGCGGGTCAAAGCTTCCAGAGCCGCAGGCCGCGCACGCGGTAGACGGGCCAGAGCACGTGCCACGGCTTCCGCCGGGCGAAGGTCGCCGCGCAGGTCAGGATGTTGCGGGCGGAGGTCGTCGTGACCTCGTGGCGGTCCGGCCAGATCGCGCCCTTGGCGCCGACGGCGATCCGGAACACGGTCAGCAGGCCGCGGCCCTGCAGGTCGTACTTCGCGCCGGTGTCCCCGGACCCGGGTGCGAGCTCGGCGATCTCGGCGCCGAACGCGCGGGCCGCCTGCGGCGCGATCTCGGCGGGCACGACCCCGACGCTGCGGGTGATCGCCTTGCCGTGCATGCGCCGCGCGTACCGGAACAGCAGCACCCGCTCCCACCACGGCAGCAGCCGGTGGTGCCGCAGGAGCGCGGCGCACTCGCCGTGCCCGATCGCGAAGATGCTCGTGAGCTCGTCGTAGGCACCGTTCGTGGCCGGTTCGTTCAGGTGCAGCCGGACCTCGAACCGGGTGCGCGCGGTGAGTTCGTCGAGCAGCTCGCGGTGATCGAGCCGCGCCTTCGCGCGCGAGAGCGACCAATCGGACATCGGACCTCCAGACGTCGCGCACTGGTGACTAATCCGGTCAAAAGTAGGCCGGACCCGCCAACGGCACGTGACTGTTGCTCCGAGGCCATCCGGCCGTGACTGTGATCGGATTAGTCACGGTCGGCACAGGCTAGTTGGCGCGCGACGCCTGGACCACGCTTTCAGCCGATCTTCTCGCCGTACATCTCGCCGAGCGGGTCGGAGA
Source organism: Amycolatopsis sp. NPDC004169 (assembly GCF_040610315.1). NCBI lineage: Bacteria > Bacillati > Actinomycetota > Actinomycetes > Pseudonocardiales > Pseudonocardiaceae > Amycolatopsis > Amycolatopsis sp. NPDC004169. The sequence goes on along the minus strand of NZ_JBEXMD010000005.1, from coordinate 253,533 downwards.
TCAGCTCGACGCGGGCACCGTCCGGATCGGACAGGTAGATGGACGTCTTGCTCTCCAGCAGGTACTGCACGCCGGCTTCGTCGAGCTTGTCCTTGATGGCGTCCCACCGTTCGGGCGTGACGGAGAGGGCCAGGTGGTGCAGTCCACCGAGGACTTCCGCGTACGGGCCGAGGTCGAGGCCGGGCAGGTCGAAGAAGGCGACCGCGTTGCCGTTGCCGACGTCGAAGAAGAAGTGGCTGGAGCCGGGGTAGTCGCGGTTCTCGATCAGCTCGGTGAGCGGGAAGCCGAGGATGTCCTGGTAGAACTCGATGGTCCGCTCGACATCACTGGAGATCAGCGCGGTGTGGTGGATGCCGCGGCCGTTCGTCGCCGGGCGTTCCGCGGCCGGGCGCAGGTGGCGCTCGCGCAGTGCGTCACGGGCTTCGGCGAGCTTGGTGACCTCGGCGGGGGTCGGTGCCATGTCCCTCACGTCCCTTCCTGGTGGTGCCCTTGACGGTACGCTCGATTTATCTCGCGCGCAAGAGGTTGTCTGGTGAGAGTTCCGCTGGGCGGAACAGGGCTGCTTGTGTCCGGCCGCCGCGCACGGCAGAGTTCCGGGGGTGGATGCCAGCGAGGTGCAGGAGGCCGCTTCGGCGTTGGCGCGGGCTTACGCCACGCGCGAGCCGATCGAGCCGCTGATCAAGACGTATCCCGACGCGGGCGTCGAGGACGCGTACCGGATCCAGCAGGAGCAGGTGCGGCACTGGGTCGAGGGCGGCGACGCCGTCCGCGGGCACAAGGTCGGCCTCGCGTCGGCGGCGATGCAGCGGCAGATGGGCGTCGACCAGCCCGACTACGGGCACCTCACCGGCAGCATGTTCCACCTCGAGCACCAGCCGATCCCGACGTCGGCGTTCCTGCAGCCGCGGATCGAGCCGGAGATCGCGTTCGTGCTCGGCTCCGCCCTGCGCGGCCCGGGGGTGACGGTCGCCGACGCGGTGCGGGCGGTCGAGTTCGTGCTGCCGTCGCTGGAGATCGTCGACTCCCGCATCCAGGACTGGAAGATCTCGCTGTTCGACACGATCGCGGACAACGCTTCCTCGGGTGGCGTGGTCCTGGGCAGTAGCCCGACGGCTCTGGGGTCGGTGGATCTGCGGCTGGCGGGGTGTGTGCTGTACCAGAACGGCTCGGTGGCGGCGACCGGCGCGGGCGGCGCGGTGCTGGGCTCGCCGTTGAACTCGCTGGTGTGGCTGGCGAACACGGTGGGGCCGCTGGGCGTCACGCTGGAGCCAGGGCACGTGGTGCTGCCGGGGTCGATGACCCGGGCGATCCCGGTGTCCCCCGGCGACACGATCGTCGCGACGATCGCCGGCATCGGCAGCGTCACCGCGGTGTTTTCGGAGGAATCGTGAACGTGCGTGAAGCTGCTGCTTCTTTGTTGGAGACGGGTTCGGAGCGCGCACCGCTCTCGGCGGAGTGGCCGGACCTCGACGTCGACACGGCGTATGCGATCCAGGACGAGGCTTTGCGCCGGCGCCGGGCCCGCGGCGAGACGCTGATCGGGGTGAAGCTGGGGCTGACGTCCCGGGCCAAGCAGCAGCGGATGGGCATCGACCAGCCGCTGCTGGCCTGGCTGACGGACGCGATGGTGCTGCCGGCGGGCGTGCCGGTGCCGCCCCTGATCCACCCGCGGGCCGAACCGGAGCTGGTGTTCGTGCTGGGCCGCCGGCTGGCGGGCCCGGGCGTGACGGCGGCAACGGCCCTGGCGGCGGTCGACCGCGTGTACGGCGGGATCGAGGTGATCGACAGCCGCTACGCGGACTACCGGTTCACGCTCCCGGACGCGATCGCGGACAACGGCTCGTCGGCGTACTTCAGCGTCGGCCCGGTCGGGGTCCCGCCGACGTCGTTGGACCTGACCCTGGAGGCGGCACTCCTGGAGGTCGACGGCCAGATAGTCGACACGGCCACGGGAGCGGCGGTCCAAGGCCACCCGGCGGAGGCCCTCGCCCTGGCGGCGAACGCCCTTGCTGCCCGCGGCCTGGCTTTGGAACCGGGCTGGCTCGTCCTGACCGGCGGCATGACGGACGCGGTGCCGCTCGCTTCCGCCGCCCGCGTCGCAGCCCACTTCTCCCACCTCGGCTCCCTGACCCTCACCCCCTAACCGCGAGATACCCCTCCAGTCACGTGTGATGCCCCTCCAGTCACGCGAGTTTCCCCCTCAATCACGCGAGATCCCCTCCCAATCACGCGAGTTCCGCCCCGGATCACGCGAGTTCCGGGCCCAATCACGCGAGCGCCGTGAACCGGCCCGGCGAGCTGGCCCGGCGGGCCGACCGGCGTACCGGGGAGGTCGGTTCGCGTACCTGGAGGGTCGACCGGCGTACCTGGGAGGTCGGCCGGTGTACCTGGAGGGTCGGTTCGCGTACCCGGAAGCATCTCGCGTGATTGGGTGCGCATTTCACGTGATTGAAGGGGCATCTCGCGTGATTGGAGGGGTATCTCGCGTGATTGGGGGCGGATCTCGCGTGATTGGGTGCGTGACTTGCGTGATTGGAGGGGGATCTCGTGGTCAGGGGCGGTAGGCGCGGGCTTGGATTTCGTAGAGCTCGTGGTAGACGCCGCCCGCGCGGATGAGGTCGTCGTGGGTTCCTTGCTCTACCAGTCTTCCCTTCTCCAGTACCAGGATGCGGTCGGCCGAGCGGATGTTGGCCAGGCGGTGGGTCACCAGGACCGTCGTGCGGCGGCCGCGGCCTGATCTGCTCGCGTGCTGGAGCCCCGCGAACACGCGGGCCTCCGCTCGGGCGTCGAGGGCTGCCGTGGGTTCGTCGGCCACCAGGACCGAGGCGTTGCGGTAGATGCCGCGGGCGATGCCCATGCGTTGCCACTGGCCGCCGGAGAGGTCGTGGCCCTCGTCGAACTTCTTCGACAGGACCGTGTTTTCGCCCGACGGCAGGGAACTGATCACCTCGTCCGCGCCCGAGTAGTCGACCGCTTCGCGCCAGGCCTGCCGCTCCGGGTCCGGGCGGCCGAGGCGGCCGACCGTGATGTTGTTCGCCGCCGTCATCGGCCACTCCGCCGCCTCCTGGGCGATCACCGCGATGTTCGCGTGCACCGAGGCCGGGTCTGCCCAGGCGAGGTCGACGTCGTCCCAGTGGACCGTGCCCTCGTCCGGTGGGTACAGCCCGGTCAGCAGCTTGCCGAGCGTCGTCTTGCCCGAGCCGTTTTCCCCGACGAGGGCGACCACTTCGCCTCGCCGGATCGTCAGCGAGATGTCGCGCAGCGCCGGGTTGTCCCGCCCCGGATAGCGGAACGTGACGCCCTCCAGCCGGATCTCGCCCGGGTCCGCGGGCGCCGCCACCGACGTCGGCGGGGGTTGCCGCTGCCGGGACTCCGCGAGCAGCTGGTTGTAGAACCCGATGTAGAAGGAGTCTTCGTACAGTGAGTTGACCGCGCGCATGGTGTTGGACAGCGCCGTCGACGCCGTGCGCATCGCCAGCACCGCCGTGCCGGCCAGGGCCAGCTCCATCGCGCCCGTGTAGAGCAGCCAGCCGAGCACCAGGTACGCGACCGCCGTGCCGAAGCCGGCTGCCGCGCGCCCGCTGGTGCGCACCAGGTTGCTGCGGTGCGCCAGCCGGATCTCTTCGCGCGTGAGGCTGCGCGAGATCCGCCGGTACTCGCCGAGCAGCGGCTCCTGCAGCGTCAGCGCGTGCCGCTCGAGCGCCATCGAACGCCAGGTGGCGACCTCCTCGACGACGGACTTGCGGATGTTGCGCCCGACGGTGTCCAGGAAGTGCCGGTAGTTCAGCTTCGCGACGCGCGCAGCGGCCCAGCCGTCGGCCGCCGCGGCGAGCAGCAGCACCGGGGCCAGCCACGGGTTGAGCAGCCCGGCCGTGATCATCGCCGCCACCAGCGAGATCACCGACGACGTCAGGTCGGCCAGCCGCCGCAGGCTCGTCTCGATGGCGCGCACCCCGTACCGCGCGCCCTGCCGGGCCAGCTCCCGGAAGTCCGCGTCCTCGAACGCGATCAGCCGGACGCGCACGACCGCGGCCGTCACCGCGTCGTCCGCCTCCGCCGTCACCCGCGGCCGCAGCGCACCTTCGACGGCGGCGACGGCCGCATCCAGCAACGCGCGCGCCGCGTACGACCCGGTGACGACGGCGATCGCCGGCAGCGACTGCACCACGCGCTCCGGCGTCGGGCCCTGCTCGAGCAGCGCGGTGAAGACGTTCGCGGTCGCGAGCAGCCCGAAGGCGGTGACGCAGCCGGAGACGACGTGCACCACGGCGGCCAGCAGCGTCAGCCGCGGCGACGTCCGCCACGCCAGCCGCAGCACGACCGAGATCGCCGTGGGCAGGGTGCGCACGGCCTGGCCGAAGCCCGCGGCGGCCACGCGTTCGTCGACGCGCGCCCACTCGGGCATCTTCATGTTCTCGACCCCGATCAGCGGGGGCGGCTCGGCGGTTCCGGTCACGCCCCCATCTGTACTCCGGGGGTCCGACAGTTTCTGGCCGGTTACTGGCCCGTCCGGGTGTACCGCGCCCGCAAAAACGGGCGGTACTCCGGGTTTTCACCCATCCGGACGTCGATCTCGTGCGTCAGCGTCCCGCCGTCCGGCGTGAGCCGGTGCCGGGCGATCCCGCGCGCGGTCCGCTTCTCCAGGGTCAGCGTCGCGCCGGTCCAGCTGCCGCGGGCGGGCGACTCGGGCGGGAAACCGTAGCTGTCGAAGCCGTACCAGAGCGTTTCGCCGGTGGCCGGATCGGCGGTGAAGACGTTGTGGCCGAGGAACTCCGACCCGTCCTCACGGCGCTGCCGGTAGTGCTGGATCACCGCGAAACCGTTGAGCGCCAACCGGTAGCCGCACTCCGCGTGCGCGGTCGAGGCCGGCGCCCACGGCGACGCGGCGAGCTCCTCGGTGCCGGCCCAGTCGCCGACGAACGCCTTCAGCGCGTCGTGCGCGGGGCCGAGGCGGGGCATGTCCATGGTCGTCTCCATTTCGACAGGTACCTGTCGATGTGCGAGACTAGCACGCATGCGGTCGCATCGAGCCGAAACGTTCACCCGCGTGATCGACGCCGTCTTCGCGTGCAACGGCGGGTTCCTCGCCGCCGGTGACGCGCTCACCGAGCCGGTCGGGCTGACCGCGGCGCAGTGGCAGGTGCTCGGCTTCCTCGAGGACGGCCCGGCGACCGCGGCGGAGGTGGCGCGCCGCCGCGGGCTGCGCCGCCAGAGCGTGCAGGAGACGGTCAACCGCTTGCTGCGCAACGGAATGCTCGACCGCCTGCCCAACCCGGCCGACGCGCGGGCACCACTGTTGTCGCTGACGCGCCGGGCGCGCACGGCGATGCGGGAACTGGGCGCGGCCCAGGTCGCGTGGGCGGAGGAGCTGGCCGCCGAGGTGCCGCTGGCCGACCTGGAGACGACGTTGCGCACGCTCCAGCGCTTGCGCGGTGCGGTAGCCCAGCCCCGGCTGCGTTGAATCAGCGCATCCCCACGCTCTGCCGGTCGACCTCGATCAGCGCCACGACCCGCTGCTGCTCCCGTGAGTACGGCCCGCCGATGTACTTGGTGGCGATCCGGTCCACGATCTCCCAGGCGGCGTCGCCCTCGACCCACTCGGCCACCCGGCCGCGGATGATCACCGGCTCGAACGGGTTGTCCACCGGGGTCAGCGAGAGCGCGACCCGCGGATCGCGCCGCAGGTTGCGGGCCTTGCGCGAGTCCGGGCCGGTCAGGATGGCGACGCGGTCGCCTTCCGGGTCGACCCAGACCGGCACCGAGTGCGGCGCGCCGTCGGGCAGGACGGTGGCGAGGTGACCGATCGCGGTGGTGGCGAGGATGCGGCGGACGTCGGCGTCGAGCATGGTGGGCTCCTTGCTGGGTCGGGGGATCAGGCGACGGTGTAGTGGAGGTGGGTGACGCCGGGCGCGGCCACGGCCTCGACGAGGTTCAGCCGCACGTGCGACGGCAGCTCCCGGAAGAACGACCGGCCGCCGCCGAGCAGGACCGGGACCTGGTGCAGCACGACCTCGTCGACCAGGCCGGCCTGCAGGGCCGAGGCCAGCACGCCGCCGCCCATCAGGCCCACGTCCTTGCCGCCGGCGGCCTCGCGGGCCGCCGCGATGGCGTCTTCGACGTTGCCGACGAGCGTCTGCCGCTCGGTCAGCTCCGGCGCGGGCCGGTGGCTGACCAGGAACAACGGGGCGTCCGGGTGCGGGCTGCCGCCGCCGAAGTGCTCCGAGTCCTCGTAGGTGTTGCGGCCGGCCACGACCGCGCCGACCCGGCTGGCGAGCGAGTCGAAGACGCGGGCGCTCGGCGCGCTGAGCTGGAAGAAGCCGAAGACCTGGCTCGGGGTGTCCCCGCCGGAGTACCAGTCGAAGAGCGTGCCGCCGTCGCCGAGGCCCTGGCCGGGGCGGGCGCCGCGGCCGGTGATGTAGCCGTCGACCGACACGGCGTGGGCGCTGAAAACCTTGCTCATCGGGGCATTCCCTTCTGGGTTCCTTCAGGAGACTCCGGAACCGTAGCAGTTTAAGTTCCTTGAGGGAACCCTGAGTGGTAAACTCGTGCCATGCAGCGCACGAACTTCAGCGAACTGGCCGCGTGTTCGATCGCGCGCACGCTCGACGTGATCGGCGAACCGTGGTCACCGCTGATCCTGCGGGACGTGTGGGCCGGGCTGAACCGGTTCGAGCAGCTCCAGTCGGACCTCGGCATCTCCCGCAAGGTGCTCACCGAGCGGCTCAACCACCTGGCCGACCAGGGCATCCTCGAGCGCCGCCCGTACGACCGCCGTCCGCGCCACGAGTACGTGCTGACCGAGAAGGGCACCGAGCTCGTCGACATGCTGATGGTGATGACCCGCTGGGGCGACAAGTGGCTGGCGGGCGAGGCGGGCCCGCCGGTGCTGTACCGCCACCACGCGTGCGGCGAGATCAGCAGTGTCGACCTGCGCTGCGCGCACTGCGGCGAGCCGATGCACGCAGGCGACGTCGACGTGCTGGCCGGCCCGGGCGCGACCCGCTAGCCGGGCTTGATGCCCAGCAGGGTCAGGAACGTGCGGAACCCGGCCGACATGTCGACTTCCTCCGGGTCCAGGAGCCACTGCAGCTGCAGGCCGTCCAGGATGGCGATGGCCAGTGGGGCCAGCTGCTCCGGTGTCGTTCCCGGTGGGAGCTCGTCGCGGTGGCGCTCCAGCATCTGCGTCATGCCCGCCCGTACCCGGGCGTACCTGTCCTGGAAGTACTTCCTCGCCGGGTGGTCCTCCGTGACGCTGTCCGCCGACAGCACCGTGTACGTCTGGACGATGCCGGGGCGGGTGGCGTTGTAGTCGACCAGGTCCGCCAGCTGGTTCACCGTGATCGACGACGGGTCGCCCGCCGGGGTGTGGCCGAAGTGCAGCAGGTCCCACTCGTCGCGGGTCTCCAGCACCGCCGTCAGCAGGTCTTCCTTGGTGGGGAAGTAGTGCATCAGCCCCTGCTGCGTCAGCCCCACGCGCTCGGCGACCGCGGCCAGCGACGTGCCTCGGTAGCCGCGCTCGGCGATCACCTCGAACGCCGCTCGGACGATGCTGGCTCGGCGGTCGGCGCCCCTGGCCCGGGTCATGATCCCGAGCCTACGGGACGGAGCGTCACGGAAGCGTAACGTTCACTACTCACCGCCAGGTAAGGTGACGGCAGGACCGATCGCGGAGGATGCCCATGAGCTTCGACGTCGAAGCGCTGCTGGCCGAACTCGACCTGGACGCGAAGGCGAGCCTGCTCGCCGGCCAGGACGTCTGGTCCCTGCCCGCGCTGCCGCGGATCGGCCTCGCCTCGCTGGTGCTCTCCGACGGCCCGGTCGGCGTCCGCGGGACGCGCTGGAGCCCGGACGACCCCTCCGTCACCCTGCCCAGCCCGACCGCGCTCGCCGCGAGCTGGGACCCGCGGCTGGCGGTCGAGGCCGGCCGCCTGCTCGCGCGGGAAGCCCGGCGCAAGGGCGTGCACGTGCTGCTCGCCCCGACGGTCAACCTCCACCGCTCGCCGCTGGGCGGCAGGCACTTCGAGTGCTACTCCGAAGACCCCCTCCTCACCGGGATGATCGGCGCCGGCTACGTCACCGGCGTGCAGGACGGCGGGGTCGCCGTCACGGTCAAGCACTTCGTCGCCAACGACTTCGAGACCGAACGCTTCACCGCCGATGTGCGCGTCAGCGAGCGCGCCCTGCGCGAGCTCTACCTCGCGCCGTTCGAGCTCATCGTCCGGCGCGCGAAGCCGTGGGGGATCATGGCCGCCTACAACAGCGTCAACGGCACGACGATGACCCAGCACGCCGAACTGCTCAACGGCGTGCTGCGCGACGAATGGGGCTTCGACGGCTTCGTCGTCTCCGACTGGCTGGCCGCGCGCGACACCGTCGCCTCCGCCAACGGCGGCCTCGACGTGGCCATGCCGGGACCCCGCACGGTGTTCGGCGAACGGCTCGCCGAAGCCGTTCGCGGCGGCGAAGTCGACGAAGCTGTCGTCGACGCCATGGTCCGCCGCGTGCTCCTGCTCGCGCACCGGACCGGCGCGCTCGGCGGCAGCCCCGCACCCGCGGAGTCCGATGTGGACGGCGACGCGATCGCGCGCGAGCTCGCGCACCGGTCGTTCGTGCTGCTCCGCAACGAAACCGGCCTGCTGCCCCTGCGCGAACCGCAGAGCATCGCGCTCATCGGCGCGCTCGCCGCCGACCCGAAGATCCTCGGCGGTGGCAGCGCCACCGTGTTCCCCGACCACATCGTCTCCCCTCTCGACGGCCTGAAGGCCGCCGTTCCCGCAGGCACCGAGCTCCGCTACGCCCCCGGTGCCGATCCGCGCACGACGTTGCCGGCGGCCACCGACAATTTCCGGCTCCGCGCGACCGCCCGCGCCGCCGACGGCACCGAACTCGCCGAATTCCCCTTGCGCCAGGCCAGGATCGACTGGATCGGCGAACTGCCGTCCGGGCTCGACATCGGCACCCTCGCCTCGGTGGAGATCGCCGGCACGTTCCTGCCCGAGCGCGGCGGCACGCACACCTTCGGCGTCACCGGCCCCGGCGACCTCCGCCTCACCGTCGCCGGCCAGACCCTGTTCGACGGCGTCAACCTGCCCGAGGGCGGGGACATCTTCACGTCGATCATGCAGGTCCACGAGCAGCGGCGGGAGGTCGAGCTGACCGCGGGCGAACCGGTCGACGTCAGCCTGACCTACTGGATCCCCTCGGAGATGGCGGAGTTCGCCAGGGGCACGTTCGCGTGGGTCACCTTCGCGCTCGGCCACCGCGGCCCGGTCCTCGACCCGGACGCCAGCATCGCCGAAGCAGTGGCCCTCGCCGCGAAGTCCGAGGTCGCCGTGGTCGTCGTCGGCACGACCGCCGAGGTCGAAAGCGAAGGCTTCGACCGGACCTCCCTCGCCCTGCCCGGGCGCCAGGACGAACTCGTCGCGAGGGTCGCCGAAGCGAACCGCAACACCGTCGTGGTGGTCAACGCCGGCTCCCCGGTGGAGCTGCCGTGGCGCGAGGACGTCGCCGCGGTGCTGCTCACCTGGTTCCCCGGCCAGGCCGGCGGCGACGCGCTCGCTGACGTCCTCTTCGGCCGCGAAGAGCCAGGCGGCCGCCTGCCGACGACCTGGCCGGCGAAGCTCGAAGACGCGCCCGTCACCGACGTGACGCCCGAAGGCGGCGTGCTCGAGTACAGCGAAGGCGTGTACATCGGCTACGGCGCCTGGGCTCGCACCGACCGGCAACCCGCGTACTGGTTCGGGCAGGGCCAGGGCTACACGACCTGGAAGTACGAAGAGCTCGACGCGTACCCGGACGAAGAAGGTGGCGCGCGCGTCCGGGTCCGCGTACGCAACACGGGAACGCGCAAAGGCCGCGAAGTCGTCCAGCTCTACCTCGTCCCGACCGAGCGCGGCGACCGGCCGCACCGCTGGCTGGCCGGGTTCGCGAGCGTCGAAGCCGGAGCCGGCGAGGCCGTGGAGGCCGACATCGCCGTCCCCGCGCGGGCGGCCGAGGTCTGGAACGACGGCTGGCGGCACATCGCGGGCGAGTACGTCGTCGAGGCGTCGCACTCCTACGCCGAACCGCGGCTGAGCACGCGGGTCGTGCTGCAGAAAATCCGTTGATCACGGCGGGCGGGCACCCCTAAGCTCACGGGAGCACCCTCGACCAGGCGAAAGGAGGTGGGACCGATGATCACGCAACCGATCACGCGCTCCCACCCCGCAGCGAGGGTGCCGGCTGTCTGACCGGGAGCGCGTACTCCCGGAAGGATTACCGTGACCGATCTGGTCATCCGCCCGCTCGAAGCGGGCGAAGAAGCACTGTTCACCTCCCTGCCCGACCGCGGTCTCGTCGGCCGCAAGCTGCTCGGCGACGACTTCGCCGAGATGGCGAAGCGGGGCGAATACCCGCCCGAGCGGGTCTGGGTTGCGCTGCGCGACGGCGTCGTCGTGGCCCGGGCCGCCTGGTGGGCCAAGACCGCCGACGAAGACCCGGTCGCCCTGGACTGGTTCGACTTCACCGACTTCGACGCCGCCGTCCACCTGCTCAAGACCGCGCCCCTGCACGCGGAGTACGCACTCCACACGCCCCCGGCGTGGCAGGACGATCCGGACGTCGCACGCGAAGTGAACGGCCGGGTCGAAGCGGCCGAGAAGGCGGGCTACCGCAAGCTCGTCGAGCGCTACCGCTTCCGCTGGACGCCGGAGAACGGCCTGCCGGAGAAGCCTGGGCGGCTCGAGTTCCGGCCCGAGCCGGACGACGACGTCATCCTCGACGTCTTCAAGCGGGTGCACGTCGGCAGCCTCGACGCGCACGTGCGGAAGACCGTCGAGGAGCACGGCATCGACGCGGCCGCGCAGGAGGACCTCGACATCATGAAGTGGATGCCGGGGCCGCGGGAGTGGTGGCGGCTGGCGTACACGCCCGAAGGCGAGCTCGTCGGTCTCACCCTGCCGAGCCGCAACGTCTACGACCCGGTGGTCGGCTACATCGCCGTGGTGCCGGAGCACCGCGGCCACGGCTACGCCTACGACCTGCTGGTCGAGGCGACGCACGACCTCGTCGGGTACGGCGCGGACCGGATCGTCGCGGGCACCGACGTCGGCAACGTCCCGATGGCCCGGACCTTCGCGAGGGCCGGTTACCCGGTGGCGCAGCACCGCATCGACTTCGTGTGAAACCAGGGGGCGGCCGCGTCTTGTCCGGCGCGGCCGTCCCGCGGTACCGTCGCTAGAGCGATCTATCAAATCGGGGGCCGCGATGGGGTTGACGACACTTCGGGTGATTCTCGGCTTCTCGCTGCTCAGCACGTCGATCCACTACGGGCACAACGCCATCCGGTACGCGGACTACCCGCAGCTCCCGGGTATCAGCCCGCTCGTCGGGGGCATCACCGTCGCCGTTGCCTGGGTGGTCCTGACGGCGTTCGGCTGGCTCGGCTACCGCGCGTACACGCGCGGCCGGTACCACCGGGCGCTGGCGTTCCTCTTGGTCTACTCCCTGGCCGGGATGATCACGCTCGGCCACTTCCTGACCGGCGTTCCGCAGATCCCCGCCTTCTGGTTCGCGACGATCTTCACCGACGCGGCCGCCGGCCTCGCGCTGTGGGCGTTCCTCACCTGGGCCTGGGCCGTGCTCAACCGGGTGACCACCCGAGATCAAGTTTCTACACTTCATTGACGTCCGTCTGACTCATGTAGACAATCGAGGAGTGACCACCACCACACCGGTTGCCTTCGACCGCCGTCCGGACGAGTACCGCCACTGGCGGCTGCGGGTCGACGGGGAGGTGGCCTGGCTGGAGCTGGACGTCGACGAGCAGGGCGGGCTCGTCCCGGGTTACGAGCTCAAGCTCAACTCCTACGACCTCGGCGTCGACATCGAGCTCTACGACGCCACGCAGCGGCTGCGGTTCGAGCACCCCGAAGTCCGCGTGGTCATCGTGACCAGCGCCAAGGACAAGGTGTTCTGCGCCGGTGCGAACATCCGGATGCTGGCCGCGTCGGAGCACCACTGGAAGGTGAACTTCTGCAAGTTCACCAACGAGACCCGCAACGGCATGGAGGACGCCACCGAGCACTCCGGCCAGGTCTACGTGGCCGCGGTGAACGGCACCTGCGCCGGCGGCGGCTACGAAATCGCGCTGGCCTGCGAAAAGATCTTCCTGATCGACGACAACTCCTCGACGGTCGCGCTGCCGGAGGTGCCGCTGCTCGGCGTGCTGCCCGGTACCGGCGGCCTCACCAGGGTCGTCGACAAGCGGCGGGTGCGCCGGGACCTCGCCGACGTCTTCGCGACGCGTCCCGACGGCGTGAAGGGCAAGACGGCGGTCGACTGGCGCCTGGTCGACGAACTGGTGCCCCGCCAGGACTTCCGCGAGAAGGTGCTCGAAAAGGCCCGCGAACTCGCCCGTGAATCCGGCAAACCGGCGGATCGCGGCATCGAGCTGACCCCGCTCGAACATCGCCATGTCGACATCGACGTGGCCGGGGACCAGGCCACGATCACCATCAGGGGCCCGGAGAACGACCCCGGTGACCTGCACGAAGAGGGCGCGAGCGGCTGGTTCCTCGCGATGACCCGTGAACTCGACGACGCCATCCTGCGGCTGCGCACCAACGAGGTCGAAGCCGGCACGTGGATCCTGCGCACCCAGGGCGACCCCGCGAAGGTCCGGGCGCACGAAGAGGCCGTACTGGGCCAGAAGGACTGGCTCGCCAACGAGATCACCCTCTACTTCAAGCGCACGCTCAAGCGCCTCGACGTCACCAGCCGCAGCCTGATCGCGCTCATCGAACCCGGCAGCTGCTTCACCGGCGCGCTGCTGGAGATTGCACTGGCCGCGGACCGCCAGTACATCCTGGACGGCCCGCCGATCGACGATGAGGATTCCGAAGAACGCGCGTCCATCCAGCTCACCGACGCCAACTTCGGGGCGTTCCCGATGGGCAACGGCCTGACCCGCCTCCAGGCCCGCTTCTACGGCGACGACGACCACCTCGCCTGGCTCGCCCGCGAGAAGAACCGCGAGCTCACCCCGGCCGAAGCCCTCGAACTGGGCCTGGTCACCGACGCCCCGGACGACCTCGACTGGGAGGACGAGATCCGGCTCGCCCTCGAAGGCCGCGCGTCGCTTTCGCCGGACGCGCTCACCGGCATGGAGGCCAACCACCGGTTCGTCGGTCCCGAGACCATCGAGACCAAGATCTTCGGCCGGCTGGCGGCTTGGCAGAACTGGATTTTCACCCGGCCGAACGCATCCGGGCCGGAAGGCGCGCTGCGCCGCTACGGTACGGGACAGAAGGCCGTCTTCGACAGGAAGCGGGTCTAGCCCAGATGCCCGAGAAGATCGACTACGACGCCAAGATCCCCAACAACGTCAACCTCTCCGAGGACCGCAGGCTGCAGCGGGCCTTGGAGGGCTGGCAGCCGAAGTTCCTGCACTGGTGGGGCGAGATGGGGCCGACGCTGCAGACCCAGGGCGTCTACCTGCGCACCGCGGTCAGCGTCGGCCGCGAAGGCTGGGCGCACTTCGACCACGTCAACGTCCCCGACTACCGCTGGGGCATCTTCCTCGCCGAGCGCGACCCCGACCGCCGGATCGCCTTCGGCGAGCACAAGGGCGAGCCGGTGTGGCAGCAGGTGCCCGGGGAGTACCGCGCCGACCTGCAGCGGCTGATCGTCATCCAGGGCGACACCGAGCCGGCGTCGGTCGAGCAGCAGAAACTGCTCGGCCTGACCGCGCCGAGCCTCTACGACCTGCGCAACCTCTTCCAGGTCAACGTCGAAGAAGGCCGTCACCTGTGGGCGATGGTGTACCTGCTGCACGCCTACTTCGGCCGCGAAGGCCGTGACGAGGCCGAAGGGCTGCTGCTGCGCAACTCGGGGAGTCCCGACGCGCCTCGCATCCTCGGCGCGTTCAACGAGGAAACCGCCGACTGGCTGGCGTTCTACATGTTCACCTACTTCACCGACCGCGACGGGAAGTACCAGCTCGGCACGCTCAAGGAGTCCTCCTTCGACCCGCTCTCGCGCACCTGCGAGTTCATGCTGAAGGAAGAAGCGCACCACATGATGGTCGGCACCACCGGCGTCGACCGCGTGGTGACCCGCAGCGCCGAGCTGATCCGCGAGCACGACACCTACGACATCGGCCCGCACGGCGGCATCCCGCTGGACGTCATCCAGAAGTACATCAACTTCCACTACACGGTGTCCCTGGACCTGTTCGGCAGCGAGACGTCGACGAACGCGGCGAACTACTACACCGCCGGGCTCAAGGGCCGCTGGCAGGAGACCCGCCGCAAGGACGACCACAAGCTCACCGAGGACGCCCGCACGCTGGAGCGGCCGAACGCCGACGGCACCTGGACCACCGAGGAACTGCAGGCCATCCTGCTGCTGAACCTCGACCTGCGCAGCGAGTACGTCGCCGACTGCCAGACCGGCGTGAAACGCTGGAACAAGATCCTCGCCGACGCCGGGATCGACCACGCGTTCCGCCTGCCGCACCCTGGCTTCAACCGCGAAGTCGGCATAAACTCCGGCCACCACGTCACTCCCGACGGCACCATCGTCGACGAGGCGACCTGGGAGGCGGGCAAGCGCAAGTGGCTGCCCACGACCGAGGACCTCACGTTCGTGCGTTCGCTGATGCACCCGGTGTACGAGCGGGGGAAGATCGCGAGCTGGGTCGCCCCGCCCCGGCAGGGCATCAACGGCAAGCCCATCGACTACGAGTACGTGTACCTGACGTAGGAGGCCTGGTGGCGACAGGGTTCAACGCGGCGGAGTACCTGCTCTCGGCCGGGCGCCCGGACGCGACCGCGGTCGTGTCGCCCCGCCGGTCACTGACCTACGCCGAGCTCGCGGCGGAGTCCCGCCGCGTGGCCGGTGGGCTCGCGGAGCTCGGCGTGCGGCCCGAAGAGCGGGTCATGTTCTGCATGGTCGACGACGTCGAGCTGCTCACCGGCATCCTCGGCGCGATGCTGGCCGGCGCGGTCGCCGTCCCGGTCTCGACCATGGTCACCGGTCCCGAGCTGGGCCAGGTGCTCGCCGACTCGCGGGCGCGCGTGCTGTGCGTGTCGGGGGAGTTCGCCGACCAGGCGCTGACGGCGCTGGCACTGGCCCCCGAGGTCACCGACGTCGTGCTCGACCGCTGCGACGCGGCCGGGTTCGCCGTCCGGACGCACGACTGGCCGTCGCTGGCCGGCCCGGTCCCGAGTGGACGGACGTGGGAAGACTCGCCCGCGCTGTGGCTGTACACGTCCGGGACGACCGGGCAGCCGAAGGGCGCGATGCACCGGCACGCGAGCATCCGCGCGGTCTGCGAGACGTACGCGCGCGGGGTGCTGGGGACGACGTCGGCCGACCGGTTCCTGTCCGTGCCGAAGCTGTTCTTCGCCTACGGGCTGGGGAACTCGTGCTTCTTCCCGCTCGGCGCGGGCGGCACGACGCTGCTCGAGCCTTCGCGGCCGACGCCCGCGTTGTTCGCTTCACGCGCCCGCGAAGAGAAGCCGTCGCTGTTCTTCGCCGTTCCGACGTTCTACGCGGCCTTGCTCGCCAGCGACGTCCCGGACGACTCGTTTTCTTCGGTGCGGTACGCGGTTTCGGCGGGCGAGCCGCTGCCCGCGTCGCTGTTCGAACGGTTCCGCGCCCGCTTCGGGCTGGAGATCCTCGACGGCATCGGGTCGACCGAGGCACTGCACATCTTCCTGTCGAACCAGCCCGGATCGGTGCGTCCGGGCAGCACCGGCGTCCCGGTGCCCGGGTATTCCGTGCAGCTGCGCGACGAAGCCGGGGCGGTGATCGACGCCGCCGGGAAGCCGGGCGAGCTGTTCGTGGCCGGGCCGTCGACGGCGACGGGGTACTGGGCCCGCTACGACGCCACGAAGCTCGTCTTCCAGGGCGAGTGGCTGCGGACCGGCGACAGCTACGTCCGGAACGAGGACGGGACGTTTTCGTGTCTGGGCCGGTTCGGCGACATGCTGAAGGCGGGCGGGATCTGGGTGTCACCGTCCGAAGTGGAGGAACGGCTGCGGCAGCACCCGGCGGTGGCCGAGGTCGCGGTGGTCGCCGCGCCGGACGCCGACGGCCTCGACAAGCCGGTGGCCTGCGTGGTGCCCGCGCCCGGGTTCGCGGTGGACCCGGCCGAGCTGATCGAGTTCTGCCGCGAGGGCCTGGCCGCGTTCAAGCGCCCGCGCGGGGTGGTCGAGCTGGCCGAACTGCCGAAGACGGCGACCGGCAAGATCCGTCGCAACGTGATCCGCGAGCTGGTCCGCGACTCGCTGCGGACGGTACCCAGCCCGTGATCGACGGGCACTTCGTGGTCGACGCCCACGTCCACGCACCGCGGCTGCCGACGCTGAAACCCGCGTGGCTGCAGTGGGCGCACGACTTCGCCGGGGCGTACCCGTGGCGTTCGGTGTATTCGCCTGACGGCACGGTGATCCCGTCCGCAATGGACGAGCTGATGGCGTCCGAAGGTGTTGACCGGGTGTTGTTGTTCTGCGAGTACAGCCCGCGCGCGACCGGGATCCAGCCGATCGAGGACAACCTGCCGCTGGTTGCGTTCAACCCGGAGCGGTTCCGGCTGGTGGCGAACGTGAACCCGTACGTGCACCACCCGGCGGCGGCGGAGGTCGAGCGGCAGCTGGACCTGGGGGCGGTGGCTCTGAAGATCCACCCGGTGCACGGCGCGTTCTCCCCGGCGGACAAGGAGCTGTACCCGGTCTACCAGCTGTGCCTCGACCGCGGGGTGCCGGTGATCCTCCACTCGGGAACGTCGAGCTTCCCCGGCTCCCGCACCAGTTTCGGCAACCCGGAGCTGCTGTCCGATGTGGTCGAAGACTTCCCGGCCCTGCAGTTCGTCTTCGCCCACGGCGGCCGCGGCTGGTGGTACGACGTCGCCGCGTTCCTGGCCCTGGCGCGCGACAACGTCTGGCTCGACCTCGCCGGGCTGCCGCCGAAGAAGCTGCCGGAGTACTACCAGCGCTTCGACCTGCGGCGGCTGGCGGGGAAGTTCGTGTTCGGGACGGACTGGCCGGGCGTGCCTTCGGTGGCCGCGAACGTCCGCACGCTCATCGGGCTGGGCCTGCCGGAGGACGTGCTGAGCGGGGTGCTGTCGGGCAACGCGATCAAGCTGATGCCGTCGCTGGCGTAGGGGTCGCACGCGGGGGTGCCGGTAAAACCGGGCCGGCACCCCCGCGCCCCCAGAGGCTCAGCCCATGACCTCGTGCAGGCAGAGGACGTTGCCTTCGGAATCGGTGAACCAGGCCGCCCGCTCGTTGCCCAGCTGGGCGATGTGGTCGACCGTCTTCAGGCCCTCCAGCTCGAAGTCCTGGAACCGGACGCCGCGGTCTTCGAGGGCCCTGACCTCGGCGGGCAAGTCGCCGACTTCGAAGCTCAGTGCCGTGTTTTCACTCTGGGCGCCCTCCGGCATCGGGCGGAGGCCGATCGCGCCGCCCGCCGCCGCGAAGTACAGGGTGCCGTCCTCGCCACGGCCGGTCTGCTTCAGGCCGAGCGAGTCCGCGTAGAAGTGGCCGGCGCGTTCACTGTCGGTCACCGGAAGCATGGTCGTGATGGTCGATTCGGTCAGCATGGTTCTCATGGTGCGCCGCCGGACGCACCGGGCGTGACCTCTACTTTTTCAACGGTCGGCGTTGAACGCGCGCAGTGTCCGCATCGCTTCGGCGAGTGCCGGGGCGTCCTCGCCGAGCGGGGTCAGCACGATCCGGCGCAGGATGTCCGCCGCCGCCGCGCGGGCCTTGTTCGCCACGTCGAGGCCGTGCTCGGTCAGCGACGCGAACGTGACGCGGCGGTCGTCGGGGCTCGGGATCCGGCAGATCAGGTCGGCCGCCACCAGGCGGTCCGCCACCTTGGTGAACCCGCCGCTGGACAGCGCGGCCTCGGTGGCCAGGCGGGTCATCGGCATCCGGTGCTCGGGCGAGCGCACGAGCCGCAGCAGGATGTCGAACGACGCGGGCGCGAGCCCGAAGCGCTCGGCGATCTCGCCCATCAGCCTGTCCTGGGTGGCCAGGTAGCCCTCGATGACCAGGCCCCACCAGGTGACGATTTCGTCGTCGTCGGTGTCCACGGGGCGTACTCTACCGCAACACCTCGCCGGATTACTTCTTCCACGGAAGATGTCAGCCCGTTTGTACGAACCGTATACCGGACGTCCCTACGATCGGCCGATGACTAACGAGGCACTACAGCGTGCTACCAAACTGCTGGACGCCGTCATCCTCGCCGACGGGCACAACGACCTGCCGTGGGAGCTGCGGCAGCACGGTGGCCCGAACCCGGTCGAGGCGGCCGCGTCGCTCGACCTGACCGTGCGGCAGCCCGCCCTGCACACCGACTTCCCGAAGCTCGCCGACGGCAAGCTCGGCATGCAGTTCTGGTCGGTGTACGTGCCCTGTGAGTTCGAGGGCCACAGTGCCGTGACCGCCGTCCTGGAGCAGGTGGAGGTCGTCCACCAGCTGGTCGAGCGCTACCCCGACCGGCTGCGGCTGGTCACCACCGCGGACGAGGCCGAAGCCGCGTTCGCCGACGGCCGGATCGCGTCGCTGCTCGGCGCCGAGGGCGGGCACAGCATCGCCGAGTCGATCGGCGTGCTGCGGATCCTGCGCCGGCTCGGCGTCCGGTACATGACGCTGACGCACAACTTCAACACCACCTGGGCCGACTCGGGCACCGACGAGCCCGCTCACGGCGGGCTCACCGAGTTCGGCCGCGACATCGTGCGCGAGATGAACAAGATCGGCATGATGGTCGACCTCTCGCACGTCGCGCCCTCGACGATGCGGGCGGCGATCGAGGTCAGCTCGGTGCCGGTGATCTTCAGCCACTCCTCCTGCATCGCCGTGAACGACCACCCCCGCAACATCCCGGACGACGTCCTGGCCATGCTGCCCGGCAACGGCGGCGTCGCGATGATCACCTTCGTGCCCGCGTTCGTCTCGCCGGAGGTCGCGGCCTGGAACGAACGGCTCGAGGCCGCGATGGCCGAAGCCGGCCTGGAGTACCGGAACCTGAGCCTGCGCGGGAAGTTCGTGCAGGAGTGGGACGGCCCGCCGAAGCCGACGGCGACCGTGGAGGACGTCGTCGCGCACGTCGAGCACGCCCGCGAGGTCGCCGGTATCGACCACATCGGCCTCGGCGGCGACTACGACGGCGTCGGCGCGCTGCCGGAGGGGCTGGAGGACACCTCCAAGTACCCGGTGTTGTTCGCGGCCCTGCTCGAGCGGGGGTGGAGTGAGGACGACTGCGCGAAACTGGCCGGCCGGAACACGCTCCGCGTCCTCCGGGAGGTCGACGGCTTCGCCCGTTAGGGGGTTTGAAGCAGCGCACCCCGCGTGCCGGACGGACACTGGGCACATGACGCACGCGCGCGGGGGCGCGGCCGACCGCCCCACCGGTCCCACCCACCACGACCTGCCGGGCACCGAGGTGCCCGAAGGCGCACTGGAACCCGCCGAGCTGCGGGCCGGCGACGTCCGCCCGGGCCCGGAGGAGGTGACGCCGGTGCGGCCGGCGCCGTCCCGGCCCGCACCCGCGAAGATCAAGCGCACCCGGATCAGCGGCACCTGGGTCGCGGTGATCGCCGGCCTGGTCGTGCTGGTCCTGCTGCTGATCTTCATCCTGCAGAACCTGGACTCGGTGACCGTGCACTTCTTCGGCGGCGAGGGCAGCCTGCCGCTGGCCATCGCCATGCTGTTCTCGGCGATCGGCGGGGCGGCGCTGGTCGCGCTGATCGGCGGGGCCCGGATCCTGCAGCTGCGGAAGCAGGCGCGCCGCCGCTAGACGATGATCGACGTCATCCCGAGCACGGTCGCGCAAACGTTTTCGTCCCCGGTCGTCCGCACCCGGCTCAGGTCCGCCGCGTTGCGGGTGCAGAGCCGCCAGAACGTGTCCAGGTCCGTCGTCACCGTGGCCAGCGGCGTGCGGGACGGCGGGGCGCCGCGGTCCAGGACCCAGCCGTCGCGCTCGCGGCGCGCGTACCACTTGCCCTGGCCGGTCACCGTGTAGCCGACCTGCTTGCCGACGCGGGCGTCGACGTCGCGCAGGGTGTGCGGCAGCGCCCGGACGAACGTGTCGGCGATCGGCTCGGCGTACTCCGCCTCCAGCGGCGTGTGCTCCAGGGCCTCGCGGATCTGCACGTGGTGCACCCAGAACTCGGAGTAGTCCCGGGCCGCGTCCAGCCAGCGCGGCGCGGGCTCGTCGCCGGCCCAGCTCACCGGCGGGCCGGGGACGTCGAGGTCCAGCTGCGCCCAGTACTCGGTCGTCTGGCCCATGAACTCGTAGAGCATGGTCAGCAGGACGTCCGTCGAGAGCCGCCGGCACGCGACGACCCATTCGGCGTTGATCCGGTCGATGAACCGGGGGAACGGCTCCCCCGGGCGGGGGGCATCAGCGGCGTGGCCGTCCCGGCCGCGGGACAGCCGGCCGACCTTGTCCCCCAGCAGGTGGGCGGCGACGTCCTTGACCGTCCAGCCGGCGCACATCGTCGGCCGCGTCCAGTCTTCGTCGGTGAGCGCGCCGAGCAGCGTCATCAGCGCTTGCTCTTCTTTGGAGAAGTACGGGAGGACGTCGATCGGCGGGCCCCAGCGCGTCGGACTCATACCCGTATCCAACACGCACATCACACCTCCATTCGGCCTACCCGCAGGTAGCATCACCCGCGTAAGCAGAGGGGAGTCCGCGGGTGAACGCAGAGCGACCGAACGGCCGGGGTGCCGCCGACGACGTGGCCGATCTGGCCCGCCGCGCCGGTCAGCTGGCGGGCTGGGCCGCGCGGACCGGTTTCGCGCTCGGCCGCAAGCTGCCCGGTGTCGAAACCGCCGAACGCGGCGTCCGGCAGGTGGAGCGGCAGCTGCTGACCGAGCTGCGCCGCCGGCTCGACGAGGTGGACGACCCGTACCACGCGGCGCTCACCGCGGCGTCGGCGATGAACCGCGCGGCGGTCCCCGGGAAGGTCGAAGCCACCGTGACGCTGGTGCCGGTGCGCGACAACCACGCCGAGCCGCTGCGCGCGGCGATGGCCGAGCTGCTCAACCACTCGATCGGCTTCGGCCGCGAGCGCGCCCGCGAGTACTTCTACGCGATCATCCTGCGCCAGCTGACGCCGGACGAGGCGCGGATCCTCTCCGCGCTGTCCGACGGCTCGCCGTTCCCCGCCGTCGACGTCGTCGAGCGGACCGGCCTCGGCGGCAACGGCCGGGTCGTGCTGCGCAACGCCTCGACGGTCGGCAAGGCGGCCGGGGTGTCGCTGCCGGACCAGGTGCCCGGCTACGTCACCCGGCTGATCGGGCTCGGCCTGGTCGACCTCGACGAAGAGGTGCCGTCGCTGGAGACGCAGTACGAGATCCTGCTGACCGACGAGACGGTGCGCGAGGCGGAGAAGCACGTCCGGCGCGCGAAGTTCGTCCGGCGCACGATCCACGTCTCGCGCCTCGGCGCGCAGTTCTGGCAGGCCTGCGACCCGAGCTTGGGTTGACCGGATGGGGGCCTTCTTCGCCGGCATCGTCGCCGACTTCGCCCAGCACTGGCCCCTCTACGTCTCGATCCCGGTCGTCGCGGCGCTGATCGGGTACGGCACCAAGCTGGTGGCCATCCGGATGATGTTCCAGCCGGTGGAGTTCATCGGCGTCAAGCCGTTCCTCGGCTGGCAGGGCATCGTCCCGAAGCGCGCGGCCCGGATGGCGAGCATCGCCTGCGACACGATGACCGAGCAGCTGATCAAGCCGGCCGAGGTGGTGGCAAGGCTGGACGCCGGCCGGATCGCCAAGGAGATCGAGAAACCGCTGCTGGCGGGGGTCGAGGACATCGTCCGCGAGGTGGCCGCGCACTACCAGCCGGGGCTGTGGGAGTCCCTGCCGGTCCGGGTGCAGCGCCTGGTGATCGAGCGCGTCCAGCACGAGTCGCCGCGCATGGTCGCCGCGGTGCTCGACCTGATCAAGTCCGATGTGGACAGTGTGTTCGACCTCAAGGGCATGGTGGTCACCAGCCTGGTCAAGGACAAGCGCCTGCTCAACCGGATCTTCCAGGAAGCGGGCGCGAAGGAGTTCAAGTTCATCGCCCGCTCCGGCCTGGTGTTCGGCGGCGCGATCGGCGTGGTCCAGATGGTGGCGTGGGTGCTGTTCAAGTTCCCGCCGATCATGCCGGTGTTCGGCCTGTTCACCGGCTGGTTCACGGACTGGCTGGCGCTGCGCATGATCTTCTACCCGATCGAGCCCCGGAGGTACTTCGGGGTGCAGTGGCAGGGCCTGTTCCTCAAGCGGCGCGCGGAGGTCGCGGAGGCGTACGGGTCCTTGATCGCGAAGGAGATCATCACCCCGCACAACGTGATCGAGGCGATCCTCCACGGGCCGCTGTCGGACCGCGTGCTGGCGCTGATCCAGCACCAGCTCGACCGCGAGCTGGGCAGCGTGGCCAAGCCGCTGCTGGTGTTCGCGGTGGGCAGCCGCAAGTACCAGGAGATGAAGCTGACGATCTCGTCCCAGATCATGTCCCGCCTCCCGGACACGATGCGCTACATCGAGGACTACGCCGCGGACGCGATGGACATCCGCAACGTGCTGGTGTCCAAGATGAAGCAGCTGTCTCCGAGGGAGTTCGAAAGACTCCTGCGGCCGGCTTTCGAGCAGGACGAGTGGATCCTGATCGCGACGGGGGCGGTGCTGGGCTTCGCGGTCGGTGAGGCGCAGGTGCTGATCCTGGAGCACCTGGCGGCCTAGGCGAAGTCGAACGCCCGCCGTGCTTCGGCGACCTTCGCCCGGTGCTTCGCCGCCCACGCCGACAGCGCGTGCAGTGGCTCGTCCAGTTCCGCCGCGTGCGCGGTCATCGTGTACTCGACGCGCGGCGGGACCTCCGGGTACACCTTCCGCGTCACCAGGCCGTTCCGCTCCAGCCCGCGCAGGGTCAGCGACAGCATCCGCCGTGAGACGCCGGTCAGTGCCCGCTCCAGCTCGCTGAACCGGCGGGGTCCCGAACCCAGCTGGACCAGCACGCGGATCGCCCACTTGTCGCCCACCAGGTCCAGGACTTCGCGCAGGGAGCACATCTCCGCGGAAGGGATTTCGCCGTTGTCCACCGTCGTGACCTCTTTCGTAACACGCGTGTGCCGCCGTACCAGGAAAGTGCCGTCTTCCAGCGGGAACGCCACCGGTCCACGATCGATTCCGGCAAGCACCGGAAAGGAACCAGCAATGACGAAGACAGTGCGGTTCGCAGCCGAAGGCGGACCGGATGTGCTGGAGCTCGTGGACGTCGACCTCGGCGAGCCGGGCCCCGGGGAGCTGCGGCTGCGGGTCGAGGCGATCGGGCTCAACCGGGCCGAGGCGATGTTCCGCTCCGGCAGTTACTTCGAACGCCCCGACGCGTTTCCGGCCAAGCTCGGCTACTCCGCGTCCGGAGTCGTCGAAGCACTCGGCGAGGGCGTGACGGGATTCGAAACCGGCGACCAGGTGAGCACGGTGGCGGGCTTCTCGATGCGGGACTACGGCGTCTACGGCGAGGCGGCGATCGTGCCGGCGTCGGCCGTCCTCCGGCGCCCGGACGGCCTCGACGCGGTCGAAACGGTCGCGCTGTGGGGGCCGTTCCTGACCGCGTACGGGGCGTTGGTCGACGAAGGAAAGGTGCGCCCCGGCGACTTCGTGCTGATCACGGCGGCCTCCAGCAGCGTCGGCCTGGCGACGATCGACGTCGCCAACCACGTCGGAGCCATCCCGATCGCCGCCACCCGGACGGCCGCGAAGAAGCAGCGACTCCTCGACGCCGGAGCCGCACACGTGATCGTCACCGACGACGAGGACATCGCCGAGCGCACCCTCGAGGTAACCGGAGGCAGCGGCGCGGAGTTCGTCTTCGACGCCGTGGCCGGAGAGGGCGTCCGCAAGCTGGCGGCGGCCACGGCCAAGGGCGGAACGCTCGTGGTCTACGGCGCACTCGACACGAAGGAGACCCCCTTCCCGCTGTGGTTCGTGCCGACGATGAGGTTGTTCAACGCTTTCGACCTCACCCTGGACCCATCCCGGCTGGCTCGAGCGGAACACTTCGTCCGAGCCGGAGTCCGGGCGGGAACGTTCCGGCCCCGCGTGGACCGCACGTTCGACCTCACCGACATCGCGGGCGCACACCGCTACCTGGAGGCCAACGGCCAGTTCGGCAAGGTGGTGGTCACCACCGGCGGCTGAGCGGGTGAACAAATCCACCCGAACGGCCGTACCCGCGGACGTATCCCCGGGGTCACCCTTCGCCTCTACTCTGCGTCGGGAAGACGGGAGACTCCCATGGCCGTGACCGTGGAACCGTGGCAACAGGAGATCCGGCTGGCGATGACCATGGTCGGCGGGGCCAGCCTGGCCATCTGGATGGGCGGGGTCGCCACCGAGACATCGCAGCTGCTCCGGGAGTCGCGGCGGGAGAGTTCTCCGGGGCTCTACCGGCGGCTGCTCGACGTGCTGCGGGCGAGCGTCTCGATCGACGTGCTGACCGGGACGAGCGCCGGGGGGATCAACGCCGCCTGTCTGGGGCTGGCCGAGGCCTTCCGGTCGACGCCGCAGGTGCTGCGGAACACCTGGATCACCACCGGCTCGCTGGAAAACCTCGTGCGGGACGCCAAGGAGGCGCAGCCGCGGTCGGTGCTCGACGGGGACCGCGTGCTGCTCGAAGGGGTCGAACGGGCGCTGCGGGAGATCACCGCGGCCGGGGCGGCGCCCGCCGGTGGGGATCCCGACATCACCGTGCTGCTCACCGGGACCATGATCGACGGTGAGACGACGCGGTTCGACGATGCCCTCGGGAACCTGGTGCGGGACACCGAACACCGGATGCTCTTCCGGTTCTGCGGTACACAGTGGACGAACGGGGTGGAGGGGCCGCTCGCGCTGGCGGCCCGCTCCACCGCGTCCTTCCCCGGCGCGTTCGAGCTGTCGCGGATGCCGATCGGCACCGACGGCGCCGACCGGCTGCACCCCGACATGACGCCGTACACCGAACTGACCCGCTCGCACTGGCTGACCGACGGCGGGGTGCTGCTCAACAAGCCACTGCGGCCGGCACTGCGGGAGATCTTCGAACGACGGTCCAATGTGGACGTCCGGCGGCTGCTGCTCTACGTCGTGCCGACCGGCGAGGGCGAGAGCGACGCTATAGCGTGTGATGCGGCGAACCCGCCGCTGCTGTCGAACGCGATGGCGAAGGTCGTCAACACCGTGATGAGCCAGTCCATCAGCGCCGAGCTGGACGACCTGACCCGGCACAACGACGCCGTGGTCCGCGCGCGGGACACCCGGGTGTCGCTGGCCGCGATGGGGCTGCGCGGCGGCCCCGGCTGCCTGGTCGACGCGCGGATCGCCGCCGCGTACCGGGAGCGGCGGACCGCCGAGGACGCCGCCGAGCTGGTGCGTACCGCCGCGCGGCGGTACGCGCTGGCCGAACCCGGCACGCAGTGGGCGTCCGGGATGTCGCAGCAGCTGCGGGACATCGCGGTGGCCGGGCTGGAGGGCCGGATCCCGGCCACGCCGCCGGCCGCGAGCGTGGCGGTGGACGACCTGCTCGCCTACCGGACGACCGCGCTCGACGACGCCGTCGCGATCGGCCTGCAGCTGGTCAACGCCGGGTTCCGGCTGCTGACGGACGCCACGCCGGCCGCGGAACTCAACGCCGCGCGCGAAAAGCTGCACGAGGCACGCCGGACCGCAGGCCGCGGGGTGCGGCTGGGGAAGTGGGTCACCGAGCACGCCGGCCCCGGAGCCCGGTCGCTGGAGACGTGGATCGCCGACCTGGCCGCGGACTGGGTTGCCCCGGAGAAGACGGCCGGGGTCGCCGAGGCGTGGCCGATGCTGGTCGAGGGGTTGCGGTCGGCGGCGCCGGCCCTGCGGGCGCTGGCCGAGGCCGCGCCGTCGAAGTCGGAATCCGTGACGACGCTGCTGGACTGGCTGGCGCTGGGCCCGGACGGCGCGGGCGGCGACGACGTCGTCCAGTCGCGGCTGCTCACCCTGCACGTGGCGACCCGCGGGCTGCTCGCGCAGGCGCCGTCGGTCGACCAGCGGGTCGACCTCGTGCAGGTCAGCGCCGATTCGCGGACGCTGCTGGACATGACGCGACGCCGGTCGTGGAACAAGCTGACCGGCATGCAGGCCAGCTACTTCGGCGCCTTCTACAAGGCGTCGTGGCGGGCCAGCGACTGGATGTGGGGCCGGATCGACGGCGCCGGCTGGCTGGTCCAGTGCCTGCTCGACCCGAAGCGGCTGCAGACGTTGCAGACGATCATCGGGCGGGACGAGCTGCGCGACGAGCTCGTCAAGGCGTTCGGTCCGTGGCGCCTGCCGGACGGGCAGGACCGGTGCGGCCCGGAGGAAGCGGCCGAGCTGCGGACGCAGCTGACCGCCGAGCTCGCGTTCCTCGGCCTGGACGCGGACCTCAAGCCGCTGCCGGCGTACGGCACCGGCCGGCCGCTCAGCATGCCGGTCACGGCCATGGTGCTGGCCAGGGCCCGGCAGGCGGAGATCGCCGCGGAGGAGCTCCCGGTGGTGAACCTCGCCGCGCGGTTCGACGCCGACGACCGGCCGGGCATCGGCAAGGCGCTGGAGAAGGAGCTGCCCCCGCTCGACGTCGCCGCCGCGCAGGCCCAGTTCCAGGCCTGCCACGTCTCGGCCGAGAAGCTCGCCGGTGAGCAGGGCACCGCCCGGCTGACCCGGACCCTGGTCGCGCTCGGGGCCGCCACGGTCAACGCCGGGACGGTCGCCTTCCGGCTGCCCGGCGGCTGGCCGCGGACCGTCGCGAACACCCTGCGGACGGTCGCCAGGAGCACGGCGCGGGTCTCGCAGGGCGCGTCCCGGCTCGGCACGGCGGGGTCGCTGGTGGCCGGCGCGCTGGCGCTGCTGGCCGGGCTGGTCATCGGCAACAACGGCGGCGCGGTCCTGCAGTGGATCGGCCTGCCGGTGCTCGCGGGCGCGGCCGTCTACCTGGCGACGGCGTTGCTGACGACCGGCCACAAGGTGCGCTGGCTGTTCACGGCGCTGGGTGCGCTGGTCGTGGCGGCGTTGCTGCTGGCCGCGTTCGTGCCGCCGCTCGCCCGGCCGTTCTTCGGCTGGCTGGGTGACGTCGTGGCCGGCTGGCGCCGCGGCGAGGGCGCGGTGTGGTGGCTGGCGGTGTCCGGGCTGCTCATCCTGCCCGCGGTCGTGATGCCGGTGAGCGCGATCCGGCGCCGCTTCGGCCACCGCCGGGCGCGGGCCCGGACGGTGAGGACCGTGACGCTCCGAGTCGGCAGCACCAGCGCTGTCCCGGAAACCCCGGAGGCCGTCGCCGAACCCGTGCGCTGAGCGGCGTTTCCGGCCCGTCGCCTTGCGATCACGCCGGTTTGGGGTCATCGTGCGGTGAGGGCACGGACCGCGAGTCCGCGTCCCAGGCGCGCGTGTGCCCCGGCTTCGTCCACTTCAAACATGTTTGTGTGACTGCTCACCGGGTACATCGCGTCCCCGCAGGTCATCGCGGGGGCCGTGAGCTGGGTCGCTGGCAGGTCGAAAATTCTCTGTTACGTTTCCTGAGTATGTCCGTAACGCACTTGATCGAAACCCCGACCAAGGCGGACGGCGCGGAGCTGTGGCGAATCGCGCGTGATTCCGCCAAGCTCGATCTCAACTCGCCGTACGCATACATGCTGTGGTGCCGCGATTTCGCCGAGTC
Organism: Amycolatopsis sp. NPDC004169; assembly: GCF_040610315.1. Classification (NCBI taxonomy): domain Bacteria; kingdom Bacillati; phylum Actinomycetota; class Actinomycetes; order Pseudonocardiales; family Pseudonocardiaceae; genus Amycolatopsis; species Amycolatopsis sp. NPDC004169. Next base: position 225,855 of record NZ_JBEXMD010000005.1, on the reverse strand, counting down.
TTCGGTCGTCGCGCGTGAGGATGGCAGGGCGGTCGGTTTCGTCATCGCCTACCGCAGGCCGGACGAGCCGGAGGCGGCGCTCGTCTGGCAGGTCGCGGTCGACTCGTCCCAGCGCGGAAAGGGCCTGGCCGGGGCCCTGCTCGACGCGCTGTACACGCGTCTGGTCGGCGACGGGGTGCGTTACCTCGAGACCACCATCACCCCGGACAACGAGGCGTCCATCCGGCTGTTCACTTCCTTCGCGAAGCGGTGGAACGCCAGTGTGGAAACCAGTGTGCTGTTCAGCGGCGAGGATTTCCCCGAAGCCGGGCACCTGCCGGAAGAGCTTTACCGCATCGGTCCGCTGACGACACCGACGAATCCGGGCGATTAGGAGCGAAAGAAACACATGAGCATCTTCGAAGAGCTCGAATCCGAAGTACGCAGCTACAGCCGAGGCTGGCCGGTCGTCTTCGACCGCGCGCAGGGCAGCCACCTCTACGACGAAAGCGGGAAGCCCTATCTGGACTTCTTCGCCGGGGCCGGCGCGCTGAACTACGGGCACAACAACCCGCAGCTGAAGCAGGCCCTGATCGACTACATCCAGCGCGACGGCGTCACCCACGCCCTGGACATGTTCACCGTGGCCAAGCGCGACTTCCTGCAGACCTTCCGCGACAAGATCCTCGACCCGCGCGGCCTGAACTACAAGGTCGTGTTCCCCGGTCCGGGTGGCGCGAACGCCGTCGAGGCTGCGCTGAAGCTGGCGCGCAAGGTGACCGGCCGCGAGTCGGTCATCAACTTCACCAACGCCTTCCACGGCATGACGCTCGGCGCGCTGTCGGTCACGGGCAATTCGATGAAGCGCGGCGGCGCCGGCGTCCCGCTGGTGCACGCCACCCCGATGCCGTACGACAAGTACTTCGACGGCGCCATGCCGGACTTCCTGTACTTCGAGAAGCTCCTCGAGGACTCCGGCAGCGGGCTCAACGAGCCGGCCGCGGTGATCGTCGAAGGCGTGCAGGGCGAGGGCGGCATCAACGCCGCGCGCCTGGAGTGGCTGAAGGGGCTCGACGACCTCTGCAAGCGCCACAACATCCTGCTGATCCTCGACGACGTCCAGATGGGCTGCGGCCGCACCGGGCCGTTCTTCTCCTTCGAGGACGCCGGGATCACGCCGGACATCGTCTGCCTGTCGAAGTCCATCGGCGGCTACGGCATCCCGATGGCGCTGACGCTGATCAAGCCGGAGCTCGACGTCTGGGAGCCGGGCGAGCACAACGGCACCTTCCGCGGCATCAGCCCGGCGTTCGTCACCGCCAAGGAAGCGATCGACGTCTACTGGAGCGACGACGCGCTCGAGAAGTCGACGAAGGCGAAGGGCGAGCGCATCGCCACCGCGTTCTCCGGCATCATCGAGGCCTACCCCGAGGCGAACCTGACCGCCAAGGGCCGCGGCCTGGCGCGTGGTCTCGAGTTCGCCAGCGGCGACCTGGCCGGCCGGGTCTGCGCGGAAGCGTTTGCGCGCGGCCTGCTGATGGAAACCTCCGGCCCGGACGGCGAAGTCATGAAGCTGCTGCCGCCGCTGACGCTGACCGACGACGAGCTGACGCAGGGCCTGTCGATCATCGACGAGTCCGTGAAGGCCGTCCTGAACAAGTAAGGGAGATTGCCCGTGCTCGTCCGCACACTCGACGAGATCACCGACACCGACGCCGACATCAAGACCGAGAACTGGCGCAGCAAGAGGATCATCCTGGCCAAGGAAGGCGTCGGCTTCTCGGTGCACGAGACCACGTTGTACGCGGGGACGGTCAACGACTTCTGGTACGCCAACCACATCGAGGCGGTGTTCATCACCTCCGGTGAAGGCGAGATCGAGGACCTGGCCACCGGCAAGGTCTACGAGCTCAAGCCCGGCACGCTCTACCTGCTCAACGACCACGACAAGCACCAGGTCCGGCCGAAGACCGAGATCAAGTGCGTGTGCGTGTTCAACCCGCCGGTGACCGGCCGCGAGGTGCACGACGAGAACGGCGTGTACCCGCTGATCACCGAGGACTCGTAAACCGGAGAGGAACAGGAGGCGAAGCCCGTGACGCTGATGGACACCCGGGTCGACGACAGTTACCCGACCCGGATCACCGGTACGCCGGAGCACCTGCCGCGCGTGCACCCGACGGTGTGGGGCACCGGAGCCGATGGCCCGATCGACGCCGCCACCCTGGCCAACCACGAGGCACGCGGCTACACCGTGGTCGAGGACCTGCTCTCGGTCGGGGAGGTGCAGACGTACTGGCAGGAGCTGGTGCGGCTGTCCTCCGACAGCGAGCTGGCGCGGGACGAGCGGGTGATCACCGAGGCGAAGACCGGGGAGGTCCGGTCGATCTTCGACGTCCACGAGATCTCGGGCCTGATCGCCGAGCTGGTGCGCGACCCCCGCGTGCTGGACCGGGCGCGGCAGCTGCTCGGCTCGGAGGTGTACATCCACCAGAGCCGGGTCAACTACATGCCCGGCTTCAAGGGCACCGGCTTCTACTGGCACTCGGACTTCGAAACCTGGCACGCGGAGGACGGCATGCCGGCCCCGCGCGCGGTCAGCTGCTCCATCGCGCTGACGGACAACCACCCGTTCAACGGCGGGCTGATGATCATGCCGGGCTCGCACCGGACGTTTGTCCAGTGCGCGGGCGAGACGCCGGAGGCGAACTACAAGAGCTCGCTCAAGGACCAGCGGGTGGGCGTGCCGAGCGAGGACGACATCACGAAGATGGCAGCCGAGCACGGCATCGACCAGTTCACCGGCCAGGCGGGCTCGGCGCTGTGGTTCGACTCGAACATCATGCACGGCTCCGGCAACAACATCACGCCGTACCCGCGCTCGAACATCTTCCTGGTGTTCAACAGCGTGGAGAACGCCCTGCAGGAGCCGTTCGCGGCCAGCACACCGCGGCCGGCGTTCATCGCGGGGCGGAACCCGGCGCCGATCACGCGCTGAGGTTCCGCGGGACTTCGCCCCGGGCCGGGGACGCGAGCTGCGTCTCCGGCCCGGGGTTTCGCCGTGCGCGGCTCGTCGAGCGCGCGTGCTCCTCAGCAGGCTTGGCCGCGCGCGATCCCGCGGGCAGCTATCGCCCGGCCGCGTCTTGCCCGCGTCGAGCGCCGGAAGCCCCGGAAAAAGTCCGGACCCGCCCGTGACTGACTCGTTCCGCTTTGTTACCGTGTCGCCACCGCGTGGGTGTGTGGCCCGCGCAACACGTCTTCGCGGACGGCCGGCGGCGGGTACTTCGCTCGGGGTGAGCTCACCCGCCCGGTTGCCCTCGGCGGCGGACGGGCGGACCGGCCCCCTGGCGGCCCGGCCGGGAGTTTTGCCAGTGACCCCGCACCACCGGATCGGGACCGGTGGTGCGGGGTCCTGTCGTACCGGCGCCGATCGCAGGCGCACCCGGCCGTGGCCGCGGAATCCGGAGCGTCACGAAACCTCCTGGTCCCGGCCCGGTGGGGCGGTATTCGCCAGCCGGCCGTCACGGTAGGTTGATTTTCCCGGCGGGGGCGACGCCGGGGCACCGTGGACCCGGGGAGGTGGGCGCGAGCATGGCCCAGACCCGGCTCCAGCTGCTCGGGCCCGTCCAGCTCTGCCACGGCGACGAGCCCGTCCCGATCGGCGGTCCCGCGGTCCGCGGCCTGCTCGCGCTGCTGGCGTTGCGACCCGGCAAGGTCGTCGGGCTCGACGAGATCATCGACGCCCTGTGGGGTCACGACCCTCCGGCCACCGCCCGCACCATCGTCCACGGGAACGTCTCGCACCTGCGGCGGATCCTGCGCGACCTCGACGGCCTGCGGATCCTCACCACACCCCCCGGCTACCGGCTGGACGTCGAGCCCGACCGGATCGACGTCCACCGGGCGCGCACGCTGCTCGAGCGCGCTTCGGTGGCCACCCCCGAGGTCGCCGCCGCGCTGCTCGCCGAGGCGCTCGCGCTCTGGCAGGGTCCCGCGCTGGGCGGGGTGCCGGACTCCCTGCGCGCCCCCGAGCTGGAGGACCTGCGCCTCGCCGTGCACGGCGCCCGCGTCGACGCCGACCTCGAACTGGGCAGGCACGCGGAGCTGATCGTCGAGCTCAGCCCGATCGTCCGGGCCGATCCGCTGGCCGAGCGGACCGCCGGGCAGCTGATGCGGGCGCTGTACCACGCGGGCCGCCGCGGGGACGCGCTCGAGCTGTACCGGACCGTCTCCCGCGCGACCTTGCGCACCCTCGGCGTCGAACCCGGTGCCGAGCTGCGCTGGCTGCACGAACGCGTCCTCAACGACGACCTCCCGGCGCGGGACGTCGTCGCCCCGGCCGGCGGCGACGAGCAGGCGAAAGCGATTTCGCAGCTGCCCGCGGCGGTGCCCAGCCTGGCCGGGCGCACCGAGGAGCTGGCCTGGCTCGACGGCCTGGTGACCCGCGCCGAAGCCGGGCAGACGACCATCGCCGTGGTCACCGGCACCGCCGGGGTCGGCAAGAGCACCCTGGTCGTGTGGTGGGCGCACCGGGTCGCGCCGCGGTTCCCGGACGGCGTCCTGTTCGCGTCGCTGCGCGGCTTCGACCCGCACCACCCGCCGCTGGAGCCGGCCGAGCTGCTCACCCAGTTCCTGCTCGGCCTCGGCGTCGAAACCGCGCAGATCCCGGAGCTGCTGCACGAGCGCGTCGCGCTCTACCGGTCGCTGATCGCCGGGCGGCGGATGCTGGTGCTGCTCGACGACGCCCGCACTGCCGAGCAAGTGCGCCCGCTGCTGCCGCCGAGCGCGCGGACGATGACGGTGGTGACCAGCCGCTCGCGCCTCGACGGGCTCGCCGTGTCGAACGCGGCCAAGCAGCGCGTGCTCGGCACGCTCGCGCCCGACGACGCCGTGGCGCTGATCGAGGAGCTCGCCGGCCCGGCCGTCCTCAACCACGCCCTCGCGCGGCTCTGCGGCTACCTGCCGCTGGCGTTGCGGATCGCCGGTGCCCGGCTTTCGGCGAGCGCGCAGCGGACCGCGGAGGAGCTGGTCGACGAGCTCGGCAACGAACGCACCCGGCTCGCCGGCCTGGAGGTCGACGGCGCCGACGACAGCGTCCGCGCGGCGTTCGACGTCTCCTTCCGCGGCCTGCCCGGCGAGGTCGCCGAGACGTTCCTGCAGCTGGGCGCGATCCCGGGGGTGCTGGTCGGGCCGCACGTGATGGCCGCGGTCGCGCAGATCACCGTGGCCGAAGCCCGGCGCCGGCTGCGCACGCTGGCCGCGCACAACCTCATCACCGAGACCGAGCGGGACGTCTTCGTGCCGCACGACCTCGTCTGGCTGTACCTGCGGGAGCTCGCCGAACAGGAGCTCGGCGACAAGGAACGCGACGAGGCGCTCGGCTGGACGGTCCGCTACTACCAGGCGGTCGCCGACCGGGCGCGCCGCCTGCTGGGCCGGGTCGCCGACCCGCTCGACTTCTCCCGCGTGCTCGCCGAAGACGTGATGCCGCCGCTCACCGGCTTCGCCGAGGCGCACGACTGGTTCGCGGCCGAGTGGCCGAACCTGCTGGCCGTCCTCGACGCCGCGTACGCCGCCGGTCGCCACGACGACGTCTGGCGGCTGGCCCGGGTGGCCCACACCTACCGCGTCACGTGCCCGCTGCTGGACGAGTGGACGCGGATGGCCGACCTCGGCGTCGCCGCCGCCGAAGCCGCGGGCGACGTCGCGGGGCAGAGCTGGATGTGGCTCGCGCGGTGCGAGATCGCCCTCGCCTTCGAGCTGCCCGGGTACGGCCTCGCCGACGCCGAACGGGCGGCGGAGCTGGCCGCCGAGACGGCCGACCGGCGGCTGCGGACGGCGGTGGACCTGCACCTCGGGCGCGCACTGAGCCGGCTCGGCGAGCACGGAACCGCCATCGAGCGGCTCACCGAGGCCGTCGCGAATGCCCCCGACGTCACCCTGCGCGGGCTGGCGCTCGGCAACTGCGCGCAGGCGGAGAAGCGGGCGGGCCGGCTGGCCGACGCGATCGCCCACCAGCGGGGCGCCCTGCGGATCGACCGCGAACTCGGTGACGACGACCAGGTCGTCGTCTCGCTCGACGAGCTGGCCGAGCTCAGCCTGCGGTCCGGCGACCTCGAAGCGGCCGAGCGTTTCGTCTGGGAGGCGATCGACCTGGCGATCAGCCGCGAGTTCGTCGCGCGGGAAGGCACCCTGCGGCTGACGCTGGGCCGGGTGCTTCGGGCCCGCGGCGACATCGACGGCGCCCGTGAACAACTGGCGTTGTCGGTGCGCATTTACGAACGCGTGCACCCGAAGCTCGTCGGTGAGGTACGGACGGAACTCGCCGAACTGCTGTGAACCGCATTCCGACAGTTTCGAACGGCCGGAATTTCGTTGCGAATGGGTCACGACCCCGTCCGCCCGCTCAATCCTTAGTGGATTCTTAGTGGGCGCGGGCGCCGTCCGCGTAGGTTCGGCGGTGCCGGCGGAGCCCTAGGGGAGGGGCAGGCGGAGAAGCCGGTGCCAGGCCCCGCGCGGGAAACCCCGCGTGGGACCCGGAGCCGCCAGGAGCGGCTCGTGGCGGCCCGGCCGGCCGACTTGGGGGTAGGCCGGCCGGTCGCCAGGCGGGGTACCGGGACCGTTCAGCCGACGTTGGCCGTGCAGAGCGCGATCGTCGTGCCGCTGTTTTCCGCGACCTTCTTGCCGTCGACGAGAATGGCGCACTTGATTTCGTTGCTGACCGTCGCATTGCGGGTGTCGGCGGTGAGCGTCAGCAGGTACGAGCCATTGTTGTACGACGCCTGGCCCAGCCACGCGTCGGTGCTGGCCGGAGCGTTTTCGGTGCGCTGGTCGTTGAGGCTGCCGTAGCGCACGGTCGCGCCGCCTGCCGAGGTCACCTGGAAGGTGACGGCGTGCTTGTCGGTGGCCACGGCGGGCAGGTGCAGCCCGGACTCGCCGCCGCCGAAGAAGGTCGAGTACAGCAGCATCCCGGCCGTGGTGAGCAGCGCGGCGACGGTGACGCAGGTCGCGGTGACCGCCACCCCGCGGTCGCCGACCGCGCCCTTCCTGGCCTGGACCAGCCCGGCGATCGCCAGGACGAGCCCGACCCCGCCCAGCGGCCACGCGACGAACTCGATGTCCGGCACGAACGTGACGACCAGCGCGGCCACGCCGAACAGCAGGCCGACGATGGCCAGGATGTTCCGTGCGGGCTTCGCATTGGCTTGACGACGCTCCGTGGCCGTCACCGGCGGCGCGGGCCGTCCGTGGCGCGCGGTGGCCGGCGGGTACTGCGGGTCGGTCATCATGCGAACCCCTTCGGGTGGGAGTGCGACGACGTTAACCCATAAGTGTGGCCCAGAACGAAATTGTTACATTCTGGAAAAAGTCATTGTCCCACCATTTGGCGCCAGGTATCGATATTTCCTGACATCCCGGGCATGACGTGGCCCGGTGATCAATGGGAAGAATATCGGAGTTCCCACGGTTTTCGTGGCCGTTCGGCCCACGACGACGGTCGGTATCGGCGTTCAAGACGAAAGTCGCATACCGGACTTCTCAGTCGAAAAGGCTCACTTCCGGAGTGATTTCCAGCAGTTCGAAAACGGGGCGGCCGCGGCGCCCGTCGATCGTCGTCGTGCGCACCACGCGCAACCGGGCGGTCACCGGGCGGTCGAGGTTCTCCTTGATCTGGTCGAGCAGGTCCGGCGCCACCGCGCCCTGGATCGTGCCGCCCGACTCGCGGTCGAGGTAGAAGATGCGCCGCCGGGTGCGGACGCCGTCGAGCCGGCCGCGGACGGTCTCGTAGCCGACCTCCTCGCGGGATTCGCGGAGGCTGCCCTGCAGGATCCGGGCCTGCTCGGTGGTCATGCTGCGGGTGACCTGCTCGCCCGCGGTCGGGGTCAGCGCCATTCCGATGCCGGCGTTCTTCGCGACGGCGTTGACGATGTCGCTCACCGCGTTGCGGACGGTGTCCCGCTGGAGCAGCACGGCGTCGAGCGCGCCGTCGTCCGAGCCGTTCGCCGGCAGGAAGTCGCAGAGCTCCTTGACCGCGCGCTCGGACAGCGTCTCGATGCCGTCGACGATCAGGGCGTCGTCGGCCAGCGGCTCCGGGAAGCCGAAGAAGATCGCGTTGCCCGCCTGGCCGCGCTGGATCAGCGGAGCCTTGTCCCGGTCGGTCTGCTGGACCTGGGTGACCTCGCCGGACGGGTTCCGGATGATGTGCCCGATCTTCGCCGTCGCGTCCTGCAGCGCGCGGCTGATGTCGGAGAAGGTGTAGGCGTCGATCGTCTGCTCGCCGATCACCGAGACGTGCAGCAGCGGCGAGCGGGACGTCCGCTCGAACTTGGCGTTGGCCGCCATCGCGGAGGCGCGGGCCAGGTCGTCGAGCCACGTGCCGCCGGGGATCTCGTCGGCGATGCGCCGGAACTCGTTCCTCACCAGATCATCTCCGGGTAACCCCTGCCGCCTTCGGCCCAGACCTCGGCCCACACGTCTTCGTCCCCGGGACGGCACAGGAAACCGTCCAGCATGCCGCCGACCGGCTGCACCTGGTCGAGGTACATGGCGGGCTGCCCGACGATCACCCCGCGCAGCGTCAGCAGGCCGTACAGCGCCGAGCGGCCGGCGTCGTCGAGCCGCTTGAGCGCGCCCCACTCGTCCGGGATGAGGACGACGTCGAGGCCGCGCGGCGGGTGGGCGGTCCGGGTGATGAGCTCGCCGCCGATCCAGGCGCGGCCGGATGGGATGATCCGCCGGGCGACGCCGAGGTAGCTGTTGAGCGCGCTGAACAGGATCTCCCGGTCGTTCTGGTGCGGGGCGTCGAACACCAGGCGTTCGTAGACGTCGGCGAGGTCACCCGCGTGCCGGCCCGGCGGCAGGACCTGCTGCGGCGTCCAATGGGGGAGCGCCACTCCACCCCCTCCTCAGCCCTCGCTCACAGTGCGTAGCCGAACTTACCAGGATGGGTGTCAGCCACTGCGCCCAGGCTGCTGCGGCCACTGCGGGGTGGCCTCTTCGGACTCCGGCCACGCGGGCTCGTCTTCGGTGGGCCACTGTTCGTCCTGGGCCCCGCGCTGCGGCGGCAGCGGCAGGTGGCCTTCGCGGTGGCCGACGGGCTCGGCCTCCTCGTCGTCGTGGAGACCGCCCCGCCGCTCGGGCGCGTGCTGCGCCCAGGCGGCGGGGATGAACTGCGTCTGCTCGGTCGACAGCGGAGGCGGCGGCTCGTGGTCATCGGGCTCGGGCTCGACGTCCCGGACGGGTTCTGACCGCGGCCGAGCCGCGGCGCGCAGCACCACCCAGGAGGTCAGCGCACCCAGGGCGAAGGCGACGATCAGCCACAGCCAGATCTGCCCGAACAGCCAGAACATCAGCTCATCACCCCTCAAACGACCGTGATCTCGACACGCCGGTCTTCCTCGCCGCCGGTGGCCGGCCGGGTGTCGCCCAGCCCCCGGTAGGTCACGCGGCCGGTGGTCAGGCCGTTGGTGGTGAGGATCCGCGCGACGGCCCGGGCGCGGTCCCGGGAAAGCTTCAGTGCGGCGCTTTCGCCGCCGGGCCCCCGCGCAACGTGCCCGGTGACGCGGTACCGGAAGCCGGCGGGCGCCTTGGCGAGGGCGACCGCGATGCTGCGCGCGGCCTGCTCCCCTTCGGGGGTGAGGCGGGCGCTGTCGGGCTCGAAGGCGATGGGCGTTTCGGTGAGCATCCGATCGATCTCGGCTTGCACGCCGGCCTTGTCGGTGGGAGGCGGAGCGGTGGTGCTGGTGGTCGGCGGCGGGCTCGTGGTGGTGGTGCTTGTCGGCGGCGGGCTTGCGGTGGCGCTGCTGCTCGGCGCGATGGGGGTGACGTCGCCGTTGACCTTGGCCGCCCGGACGCCGTCGACGTTCTGCACGATTTCGAGGGCGCGGAGAGCTTGGCCGGGCGGGAAGCCGCTGAGGGTGGCATCCCGGCCGTCGAATCGCACGTCCCCGGTGGGCAGGCCGGCTTCGAAGAGGGCGGTTTGGGCCCGTGCGGTGAGGTCACGCTCGATGCCGCCGGACGCAGTCCAGGTGGCGACCCCCGCGAGCAGCGCTGTGACCAGCACCGCAACCGGGACCACGAGGATCCAGCGCTGACGCATAAGGGGACTGTAAGCCGGGTGCCGCGGGTTGGCGAGCTGAATCCGGGTGGTAGTCCACAAGTTGTCCCCAGGTAAGTCGACATGTGGACAACTCGGGGGATCGTGTTCGGGTGGGCACTTTCTGTCGGAGGTGGTCGGTACGCTGGAAGCGGGTGGCTCCCCCTGGGAGGGCGGGTCAGGTCTGGGGGGCGCCTGCTCGCCCGCAAGCCGCTACGCGTGCCGGTGGCGCGCGCCCGCCATCAGTGCCCGAGTACCGCGATCCTCAGCCGCCATGAGCCGCCCCGGCGCTGCGGCGAGCCCATGGCCAAGCTTCGGCGTGCCGACCCCTCAGCCGCGCCGAATGCCTCACAAACCTCAGCTGGCCTGCTGCCGCGCGCTCTCCGGCACCTCGAGTACCTCCAAGGGCACGTCCAACGGCACCAGCGGCGCCAGTTGCGGCCGCTTCGGCGACAGCCCGTCCCCCATGGATTCACCCTTCAACTGCCGCCGGATCCACGGCAGCAGGTGGACCTTCGTCCACGTCAGGTCCGACCGCCGCGAGTCGATCCAGCGGCTGGGCGTCTCCTCCAGGGGCCACGGCTCGCGCCAGTCCGACTCCACCGGGATCCCCAGCACCTCCGCCGCCTTCAGGGCGATGCGCCGGTGGGCGTCCGGGGAGAAGTGCAACCGGTCGTCGCTCCAGGCGCGGCGGTCGTGCAGCGGCCCCATCGTCCACAGGTCGACCATGCGGGCTCCGTGGCGCTCGGCGATCGCCCACAGGTTCGTGTTGTAGATCGCCACCTTGCCGCGCAGCACCGACATCACCGACAGGACCTTCGTGTCCGGCCCGTTGAACATCAGCACCGGGATGCCCGCTTCGCGCAGCTTCGCGACGCCCTCCTCCAAGCGCTCGGTCACCGCGTCGACGTCCGCGCCCGGCACGATGATGTCGTTGCCGCCGGCACACAGCGTGACGAGGTCGGGCTTCAGGTCCAGGGCGATCGGCAGCTGCTCGTCCAGGATCTCGTCGAGCATCTTGCCCCGCAGGGCCAGGTTGGCGTAGCGGAAGTCGCTGCGCCCGGCGGCCAGCACCTCGGCGAGGCGGTCCGCCCACCCGCGGAACGAGCCGTCCGGCAGGTCGTCGTTGAGTCCCTCGGTGAAGCTGTCACCCAGGGCTACGTAGCTGTCGAATCCGTACACGTGGGTCCCCTTCCCATCCCTGCGACCGACACACCCCGACATGTAGTTGTACACCTCAACTAAGCGTCGGCCGCAAACCCGCTCCACCCCCGGGCGTTCAGCCTGCGGTAACAGTGTCTTATCTTGTCGGCCTTCTGCGCCTCCTTATTACGCAGTCTTCACCTTCGGCATGCCGTGAAACAGCACACTCGGAGGCAAACCCGGCACCCGATGTGGCGAAAATCTCCCCGCGCGGGGCGTCCCGGGCCCCATCCGGCAGGCTGGACACGTGTCCGCCGAACCCCGTGAATCGCTCGCGCAGATCCTCGGTGGCCGCCGGGGCGCGCTCGACGCCAGCATCCCGCCCGTCGGCTTCGTCGCCGGCTGGCTCGCCGCCGGCCAGTCCGTCGCCTGGGGTGCCGGGGCCGCCGTCGTGGTCGCCCTCGCCGTCGGGGCCTACCGGGTCGCCCGCGGCGGCAAGGTGCGCGCGCTGGTCGTCAGCCTGGCCGCCGTCGTCGTGGCCGCGCTGATCGCCCTGCACACGGGCCGGGCCCAGGACTTCTTCCTGCTGCAGCTGATGTCCAATGTGGCCAGCGCGCTGCTCTGGGCGGCCAGCGTCGTCGTGCGCTGGCCGCTGCTCGGCGTGGTCGTCGGCCTGCTGCTGGGCCAGAAGACGCGCTGGCGCCGTGACGCCGTGCTGCTCAAGGCCTACTCACGGGCCAGCTGGGTGTGGGTGCTCCAGTACACGCTGCGCGTGGTCGTCTACGGCCTGCTGTGGTGGGCCGGCCAGGTCATCGCCCTCGGCGTGGCCCGCACAGTGCTGTCTTGGCCGCTCGTCGCCCTCACCGTCGCGGTCAGTGGCTGGGTGCTCTACCGGGCGTTACCGCCGGAGCATCCCGGGCTGCGCTTGGCGCCGGAGACCGGCCCGGACGACCTACCGCGGACATAAGGCGGCCCCCGGCGAGGGGGGAGGGTCCGGGGGCCACTGCCTACGGTACCCGGACTACCCGGGTTCAGTCGACGTTTTCGCGTCTTTGCGCCGCGTTTTGCTCGAGATCCTTACGCCGGGGGCCGCGGCGCACCCTCGCCGAAGGCGTCCACGGCGGCCAGCCAAGCCGCCCCGAGCACCCCATCGGAGCTGGTCAGCACGTCGAGCCCGGCCAACCGGCGGCGGACGAGCTCGCCGACCGGGCTCGCCCCGGTGAGCACCGAGCCGACGAGCACGACCGGGGTCGACTCGCCGGGCTCGCGGGCTGCGAGGGCGTTCTCGGCCAGGTGCCCGGCCGCGCGGGCGACGATCTCCCGGGCCGCCGGCTCGCCCGCGTCGTGCGCCGCGCTCACCAGCGGGGCGAACCGGGCGAGCCGGACGGGCGCCTCGGCGTTGGCCGCCGTGATCAGCGCGCGGGCGGCGGCCAGCCGCCCGGCTTCGTCCCGGATGTCCAAAACGGACAGTCCGAGGGCGGCCTCGAGCACCGCCGACGGCAGCCCGTCGAGCGGCTTCCCGCGGCCCAGTGCCTCCAAAGTGGAACGGACGGCTTCGCGGCCGAGCCAGAACGCGGACCCTTCGTCGCCGAGCAGCCAGCCGTAGCCGCCGGTCGTGCCGGCCAGCCGCCGCTCGCGGATCCGGCCGACGATCGAGCCGGTGCCGGCGACGACGACCGTCCCGTCCGGTGCCGGGGTCGCCGACGCGTACGCCACTTCGGCGTCGGCGACGGTCCGGACGGCACACGTGAGACCGATTCGCGTCCACGCCGCGTCGAACACCGCCGCCACGCCCGGGTCGCTCAGCTTGCTGACCCCGGCCATGCCGACGACGCACGCCCGCACGGCCCCGGGGTCGCGGGCGCCGAGCGCCGCGGTGATCGCGCCGGCGATCCGGCCCGCGGCGACCTCGGGCGCGTGCGCGTTCGGGTTGGCCCCTTCGCCACGCCCGGTGCCCAGCACCGCGCCGGTGGCGTCGACCAGCGCGGCCCTGGTCGACGTTCCGCCGGCGTCGACGCCGATCGCGAAGCTCACCTCGTCTTGGTCACCTTCAGCAGGCCGCGCGGGCTGTCCGGGTCGCCGCCGCGGGCCAGCGACAGGCCGAGCGCGATCCGCTGGATCGGCAGGATCTCCAGGATCGGCGCCAGCTCCTCGACGGTCTGCGGCACGTCGATGCGCAGCGCCGCCGGGGTCTCGGCCGACGCCGAACCGACCGCGACGACGTCCGCGCCGCGCTTGCCGACCGCGTCGATGACCTCGCGCATCGCGTCGGCGCCGTGCCCGGCGCTGGTCACCGCGAGGACGGCGGTCTGGTCGTCGACCGCCGCGACCGGGCCGTGGAGGAGGTCGGCGCCGCTGTACGCGCGCGCCGCGAGGTAGCTGGTCTCGGCGAGCTTGAGCGACGCCTCCAGCGCGGTCGCGTACGAGTAGCCGCGGGCGGTGGTGAGGACCCGGTTGACGAACCGGTACCGGTCGACCGCGCGCTGCACGCCCTCGGTGGCGCCGTCGAGGGTCTGCTGCGCCAGCTCGCCGATCTTCTCGGCGTCGGCCGCCTTGCCGCCGCGCACCGCGTCGATCAGCAGGTACAGCGCCATCAGCGTCGCGGAGTACGTCTTGGTGGCCGCGACGGCCTTCTCGACACCCGCGCCGATGTCGACGCCGAGCTCGGACGCCGCCCGCAGCGGGGAGTCCGGGGTGTTGGTGACGGACACCGTCAGCGCGCCCTGGCGGCGCGCCGTTTCGGTGACCTCGATCAGGTCGGGGGAGCCGCCGCTCTGGCTGACCGTGACGAAGAGCACGTCCCGCAGGTCGGGCCGCGCGCCGTACAGCGTGGCCGTGGACGGGGAAACCAGACCCGCCGGAAGGCCGAGGAGTACCTCGATCAGGTACTTCGCGTACAACGCTGCGTGGTCGCTCGATCCACGCGCCGCGAGCAACGCGAACCGCGGCGGCCGTTGTGAGATCTTTTCCGCCACTTCGGCGATTTCCGCCTGACGCGCCACCAGTCCGGCCAGGACGTCCGGCTGCTGGGCGATCTCCGCGGCCATGTGCGCGCCGGGCCGTTGTTCGGTCATCATTTTCCTCTCCACCTCCGGCATTATGTACCGGACTCAGGCGGCGTCGGTCAGGTCTAGACCAATGTTATAGGGGCGGCGCGTTTGGGGAAAAGGGTACGTTTCTTACGGGGACGTGGCGTGCGATGAGGGAAGACATAGGGAGCCGGGCATGTTGGAGACCACCACCACGGGCGAGGCGGGCGCCGTCGCCGGGATGCGCGGGCAGCGCGAGCCCAAATACTGGGCGTTGAAGCAGCACCTCCTCGATCTGCTGGACGTGCTGCCGCCGGGGTCGCCGATCCCGACCGAACGCGCGCTCGCCGGGGAGTTCACGGTCTCCCGCACCACCGTGCGCCAGGCGCTGGCCGACCTGACCGCCGAGGGCAGGCTGCACCGGGTGCAGGGCAAGGGCACCTTCGCCGCCGAGCCGAAGCTCGCCCAGCGGCTGCAGTTGTCCTCCTACACCGAGGACATGCGCAAGCAGGGCCTGAAGCCGTCGTCGAAACTGCTGGAAGTCGAGGAACTGCCGGTCGAGGGCGACCTCGCGAAGCTGCTCGGAATCCGGGCCGGCGCGAAAATCCTTCGTCTTCGACGGCTTCGACTGGCGGACTCGCAGCCGATGGCGCTGGAGACGACGCACCTTCCCCTCGGCCGTTTCCGCGGACTGCGCAAGCACGTCTCGGCCGGCGGTTCCTTGTACGCCGTTCTACGCGAGCACTACGGCGTCGAACTCGAACGCGCGGAAGAAACGATCGAGACGTCGCTGGCGGGGCCGCAGGAAGCCGAGATGCTCGGCGCGGACGTCGGCATGCCGGTGCTGATGCTGACCCGGCACTCGTTCGCCACGGACGGCAAGCCGGTCGAGTTCGCCCGCTCGGTCTACCGCGGCGACCGCTACAAGTTCGTGACGACGCTGCTGCCGTAGGCGCGCGGTTGACGGGGGTCCCCGGTCAAGGTGAAGTTGGCCGGGTGACTGCCACTGAAGACACCGGGATCCGGTGGGGTACCGGCGCCGCCCGCGGCGTGCTCGCGACCACCATCCTCGGCTCGGGCATGGCGATGCTCGACGGCACCATCGTCAACGTCGCCCTGCCCCGCATCGGCGCCGAGCTGAACGCCTCCGTGGCCGGGCTCCAGTGGATCCTCGACGGCTACCTGCTGGCGCTCGCCGCGCTGATCCTGGTCGCCGGTTCGCTCGGCGACCGGTACGGCAGGCGCCGGATGTACCTCGTCGGCGTCGTCTGGTTCGGCGTCGCGTCCGGGCTGTGCGCCGCGGCGCAGTCCACCGAGATGCTCGTCGCCATGCGGATCCTCCAGGGGATCGGCGGCGCGCTCCTGACGCCGGGCTCGCTGGCGATCCTCCAGTCCTCCTTCGCGCACGACGCCCGCGCCCGCGCGATCGGCGCCTGGTCCGGCCTCGGCGGCATCGCGGCCGCCGCCGGGCCGCTGCTCGGCGGCTTCCTCGTGCAGGTGTGGTCGTGGCGGCTGGCGTTCCTGATCAACGTGCCGATCGCGCTTGCCGTGGTGCTGATGGCCCGCAGGTTCGTCCCCGAATCCCGTGACCCGGACGCCACCGGGCACCCGGACTTCGGCGCCGCCGCGCTCGGCGCCCTCGGCTTGGCCGGGATCACCGGCGCGCTGGTGGAAGCGCCCGCCCGCGGCATCGGCGACCCGATCGTGCTGGTCGCGGGCCTGCTGGGGATCGCGGGGCTGACCGCGTTCGTCGTCGTCCAGCACCGCTCGCACGAGCCGCTGGTGCCGCCGTCGCTGTTCCGCGACCGCACGTTCACCCTCTCGAACGCGCTGACCTTCGTCGTCTACGCCGCACTCGGCGGCGTGATGATGCTGCTGGTCATGCAGCTGCAGGTGTCGCTCGGCTACTCGCCGACCGCGTCCGGGCTGGCCGGGCTGCCGCTGACGGTGATCATGCTGCTGCTCTCCGGCCGCTCCGGCGCGCTCGCGCAGCGCATCGGCCCGCGTGCGCAGCTGGTGATCGGGCCGATCGTCGTCGGCATCGGGATGCTGCTGATGCTGCGTATCGCGCCCGGCGCGTCCTACCTCGGCACGGTGCTGCCCGCGGTGGTCGTGTTCGGGCTCGGCCTGGCGACCGTGGTGGCCCCGGTGACGGCGACGGTGCTCGCCGCCGCGCCGGACCGCTACGCCGGCGTGGCGTCCGGCGTCAACAACGCCATCGCCCGCTCGGGCGGCCTGCTGGCGGTGGCGGTGCTGCCCGCCGCGGCCGGGCTGACCGGCGAGGCGTACGCGGACCCCGTGGCGCTGACGGCGGGCTGGCGGACGGCGCTGGTCATCTGCGCGGCACTGGCGATCGCCGGCGGCCTGATCGCGCTGGGCATCCACAACGGCGTCCTCGCGCCACCGCCGGCCGAGCAGGCCGAACCGGACGACGAGTGCCCCCACCTCGGCGAGTGCTACCACTGCGGTGTCGAGGGCCCGCCGACGCACATCCGCGGCGGCGGGACCCCGGTCGCCGGTTCCTAGCCGGCGAGGATCTCGGCGAACAGCGCCGGGTCGGCGTTGCCGCCCGAGACGAGCGCGACCGTCTTCCCGGACGGCAGCTCCTCGGCGTGGAACAGGTACGCCGCCGTCGTCACCGCGCCGCTGGGCTCGGCGACCAGCCGGGCCTTGCGGGCGAGGACGCGGACGGCTTCGCGGATCTCGTCTTCGGAGACCGTGACCATCTGGTCCACGACTTTCCGCAGGTGGGCGAAGGTCAGCTCGGACGGCTGGGAACGCAGGCCGTCGGCGATCGTGCGGGCGCGGTCGGCCTGCGGCCACCGGACCAGCTCGCCCCGCTGGAGGCTGTCGGCGGCGTCCCCGGCCAGCGCGGGCTCGACGCCGATCACGCGGGCCCGCGGGCAGCGGGCCCGGATCGCGGTGCCGACGCCGGCCGCCAGCCCGCCGCCGCTGACCGGCACCAGGACGACGTCGACGTCCGGCAGGTCCTCGGCGATCTCCAGACCCGCCGTGCCCTGCCCGGCGATGATGGCCGCGTCGTCGAACGGCGGGACCAGGGTCAGCCCGCGTTCGGCGGCCAGTTCGCGCGCTTTGCCCTCGTGTTCGCCGATCGGAACCTCGATCACCTCGGCGCCGTACGACAGGGTGGCCTCGACCTTGATCCGCGGCGTGACGTCGGGCACGACGATCACCGCGGGCACGCCGTACCGCTGCGCCGCGTACGCGACTGCCTGCGCGTGGTTGCCGCTGGAGTAGGCGATCACGCCGCGGGCACGGGCCGCGTCGTCGAGGCCCGCGATGGCGTTGAACGCGCCCCGCACCTTGAACGCCCCGACCGGTTGCAGGTTTTCGGGTTTGAGCCACAGGGTTCCGCGGGGATCCCAGGTCTGGAGCAGCAGGGGTGTGCGTACGGCGACATCCGCGACGCGCTTCGCGGCGGCCTCGATGTCAGAGATCGTCACCAGTTCCATGTGCCGAGTATGTCAAGAAAACGTTCGGTTCGGAGTGTCTATTATGGACAGACGGAGTGGTCCTCCTCACGCCGTGGCAACGCGGGGAGTGCCTCACGCGCCTGAAACGTTGGACAGGGGAGAACACGGACTACCTGAATCGGGATCATGACCAAGGAGAAAGAAGCGGCTTCCGAGGAGAAGGAAGAGAAGAAGGGCCTGCGGCTCGCACAGGTGCTGGCGGCGGCGCTGGCGGCGGTGACAGCGGCGCTGCTCGGTTCGACGCTGGGTGTCGCGGGCACGGTGATCGGGGCCGGCGTGGCGAGCGTGGTGTCGACGGTCGGCAGCGAGCTGTACCTGCGCTCGCTGGAGCGCACCCGCGAGGCGGCGCTGCGGGCGCGCCAGCTGGCGACGTCGGGGATCCGGCGGCGCGGGCAGGCGGAGGCGCCGGCGGAGGCACCTGCGGAGGTGCCGATCACCGACCAGCCGACCGTCCGGCTGGCGAAGCCCGAGCCGTCGCGGCTGCGCAAGCTGCGCTGGCCGTTGATCATCGGCACCAGCCTGGCGGCGTTCGCGGTGGCGATCCTGTCGATCGTCGGCTTCGAGTCGGCCACCGGCACCCAGATCGGCGGCGGAACGGGTTCGAGCATCGGCAGGATCCTCGGCGGCACCGGCGGCCACCAGGGCAAGACGCCGTCGACCACCCCGCCGACCAGCACGGACGACACGCAGGTGTCCCCGACGGAGACGACCACGACGCCGACCTCGACCGCGCCGGCGACGTCGTCCGAGACCCCGACGACCACCCCGAGCACGACGACGGAACAGCCGTCGACCGAGGTCCCGTCGACCACTGCGACCCCGCCGACCAGCAAGGGCGCCGCCGCGACGACACCGACGCCGTGACTCAGGCCAGGCGCGCCCGCAGCTCGCGGGCGGCCGCCTCCGGGTCCTCGGCTTCGGTGATCGCCCGGACCACCACGATCCGCGACGCCCCGGCCTCCAGCACCGACGGCAGCCGGTCGCCGTCGATGCCGCCGATGGCGAACCACGGCCGGTCCGGGGCCCACGCCGCCGTGTCGCGGACCAGGTCGAGGCCGGGCGCGGGGCGGCCCGGCTTCGTCGGCGTCGGCCAGCACGGGCCCGTGCAGAAGTAGTCGACGCCCGGCTCCGCGGCCGCGGAGAGGGCCTGGTCCAGCGAGTGCGTCGAGCGGCCGATCACCACGTCGTCGCCGAGGATCCGGCGGGCCAGCGGCACCGGGATGTCGTCCTGGCCCAGGTGGAGCACGTCGGCGCCGACGGCCAAGGCCACGTCGGCGCGGTCGTTCACCGACAGCAGCGCGCCGTGCCGGGCGCACGCCTCCGCCAGCACCTCCAGCGCCGCGATCTCGCCGGCCGCCTCCAGCGCACCGGTCTTGTCGCGCAGCTGGATGATGTCGACCCCGCCGGCCAGGGCCGCATCGGCGAAGGCGGCCAGGTCGCCGCGGGTCGTGCGGGCGTCCGTGCAGAGGTACAGGCGCGCCGAGTCGAGGCGGGCGCGGATCTTGTCACCGGAGAGGGCGGGCATAGCGGCGACCGTACCCCGCGCCGACCGAAGCAGGCGTCGCGCGCCCGTTGCCACGAAAGCCATCCGGCCGCGCCCGCGGTTGGATTATCGACGAACGGCGCAGTAGGGTGAAGGTGTCCGCACGGGAGCCCGAGGCACGGGCTGAGAGGGAGCTGCCGCTCCGACCGTGGAACCTGATCCGGGTCATGCCGGCGCAGGGAGCGTGATTCCATGACGAACCTGGCAGTGGTGGGCGGCGGCGTGATCGGCCTCGCCGCCGCGTGGCGCGCCGCGCGCACCGGCCGCAGCGTCACCCTCCACGACCCCGAACCCGCCCACGGCGGCGCGTCCTGGCTGGCCGGGGGCATGCTCGCCCCGGTCACCGAGGCCTGGCCGGGCGAGGAGGACGTCCTCCGCCTCGGCGAAGAGTCGCTCGAACGCTGGCCCGGCTTCGCCCGTGACCTCGCCGGAGAGGGCTTCGACCCCGGCTTGGCCGCGCACGGCACGCTCGTCGTCGCCTTCGACAGCGCCGACGCCGGTCACCTGGACATCCTGGCCGGTCACCTGCACGGGCTCGGCCGCGCGGCGGAGCGGCTCACCGGCCGGGAGGCCAAGCGGCTCGAGCCCGGTCTCGGATCCGTCCGAAGTGGACTCCACGTGCCCGGTGACCTGGCCGTGGACAACCGGAAACTCCTCGACGCCCTCTACGCCGCCTGCGTCGAACACCGAGTCCGGTTCGTCCGGGAGCGCGTCGAAGAGCTCCCGGACGCCGAAGCCGTCGTGCTCGCCGCGGGCGCCTGGACCGGGCGGCTGCACCCGCTGCTCGCCGACGCCGTCCGCCCGCTCAAGGGCGAAATCCTGCGGCTCAAGCCCCGTCGCGGCTGCCTGCCGCCGCCAACGCACACCGTCCGGGCCGTCGTCGAAGGCCGCCCGATCTACCTCGTCCCGCGCGGTGACGCCGAGCTCGTCCTCGGCGCCACCCAGTACGAGGCCGGGTTCGACCGGGCCGTCACCGCCCGCGGCGTGCGCGAGCTGCTCGAAGGCGCCGAGCGCGTCTTCCCCGCGATCACCGAGTACGAGCTGACCGAGACCGCCGCCGGCCTGCGGGCAGGCAGCCGGGACGCGCTGCCGTACCTCGGTGCCTTGGACGGCCGGGTGTTCGCCGCGACCGGGCACCACCGCAACGGCCTGCTGATGGCCCCGGTGACCGCGGACGCCGTGGTCGCCTGGCTCGACGGGGACGAGCCGCCGGAGGGCACGGCGGCCGCGTCCCCCGCCCGCCTGCACCAGAAGGAGCACGTGTGATGGAGATCAAGCTCAACGGCGAGTGGACGGAGTTCCCGGACGGCGCCACCGTCGCCGACGTCCTCGACCGCACCGGCGGCGCACGGCCGGGCATCGCCGTCGCGGTCGACGGCGTGGTCGTCCGCCGCGCCGACTGGGCGGCCACGGCCGTGCCCAAGGGGGCGGTCCTCGACGTGCTCACCGCGGTCCAGGGAGGCTGAAATGGACGTGGAACCGCTGGTCATCGGCACGACCAAGCTGACGTCCCGGCTGATCATCGGCACCGGCGGCGCGGCCAACCTCGCCGTGCTGGAACGTGCGCTGGTGGCGTCCGGCACCGAGCTGACCACGGTCGCCATGCGCCGCGCCGACGCCGAAGGCGGCTCGGGCGTCCTCGAGCTCCTCAAGCGGCTCGGCATCGAGCTGCTGCCGAACACCGCGGGCTGCCGCACGGCCGCCGAGGCCGTGCTCACCGCCCAGCTCGCGCGCGAGGCGCTGGAAACCGACCTGGTCAAGCTCGAGGTGCACGCCGACGACCGGACGCTGCTGCCGGACCCGATCGAGACCCTCGACGCCGCCGAACGCCTGGTCGCCGACGGGTTCACCGTGTTCGTCTACACGAACGACGACCCGGTGCTCGCGCTGCGGCTGGAGGAGGCGGGTTGCGCCGCGGTGATGCCGCTGGGCGCGCCGATCGGCACCGGCCTCGGGATCCGGAATCCGCACAACATCGAGCTGATCGTGTCGCGGGCGGGCGTCCCGGTGATCCTGGACGCCGGAATCGGCACGGCCTCGGACGCGACACTGGCGATGGAGCTCGGCTGCGACGCCGTCCTGCTGTCCACGGCGGTCACCCGGGCGGCCGATCCGGAGCGGATGGCCGCGGCGATGCGCGCCGGTGTCGTCGCCGGCCGGCTGGCCCGCGAGGCCGGCCGGGTGCCGCAGCGCTTCTGGGCGCAAGCGTCGAGTCCACCTCGGTGAACCACTGCTGCTTTGGGGGGCTCCGGGTGGCGAAGCCCCGGTATAACACGGCGCCTTAACGCGGAGCGTGACCTGGAACCCGTAAGGTGGACGGCACTTTCCGGCGCACCCGCGGCGGGGCGAGGGCAGAAGGAGCCAGCCGTGACGAGCACATCGGTCCAGGACGTCTCGGGCAGGTTGTACCTCGCCGTGGGCAGGCTGTCCCGGTCACTGCGCCAGGCCGGCGTGCCGGGCCCGGGCCACGGCGCGATCTCGGCGCTGGCGACGCTGGTGCACGCGGGCCAGCTGCGCCTCGGTGACCTCGCGGCCAAGGAGGGCGTGGCCGCGGCCACGATGTCGCGGATCATCGCGTCCCTGGTCGAAGCGGGGTACGTCAGCCGTGAGTCCGACCCGGTCGATCGCCGCGCCTGGCTGGCGAAAGCGACCGAAGAGGGCGAGCGGCTGGTGTCGGGCGTCCGGTCGACGCGGGTCCAGGAACTCAACCGCCGCCTCGACCGGCTCTCGCCGGACCACCGGGAAGCGCTGCTGGCGGCCCTGCCGGCGCTCGAAGCCCTGATCGCGGACGACTAAGCCGCTTTCTCCTGCCGCAGTTCGGCCAGCTCCGCGCGCAGGGCGCGGAGCTCGTCGAGGATCTCCTGGTTCGCCGCGGCCTGCGCTTCGGCCTGCTTCGCCTCCTCTTCGCGGATGTCTTGGCGCAGCTCGTCCTCCATGCCGCTGACCACGACGGCGATGAACAGGTTCAGCACCGCGAAGCTGGACACCAGGATGTAGACGACGAAGAAGATCCAGGCCAGCGGCGCCTGTTCCATGATGGTCTTCGCGATGTCCGGCCACGCTTCGCCGGTCATCACCTGGAACAGGGTGAACAGCGAAGTGCCGAGGTCGCCGAAGTCGCCGGGGTCGATCGCGCCGAACAGCTTCGTCGCCATCACCCCGGCCACGAAGATGATCAGCGCGAGCAGCGCGGCGATCGACGCCATGCCGGGGATCGCCGCGAGCAGCCCGGAGACGACCTTGCGCATCGACGGCACGACCGAGATCAGCCGCAGCACCCGGAGCACGCGCAGCGACCGCAGCACGGCGAACGGGCCGGTCGCCGGGATCACCGCGATGCCGACCACCAGCAGGTCGAAGACGTTCCAGTTGTCGCGGAAGAAGCTGCCGCGGTAGGCGTAGAACTTGGCCAGCAGCTCCGCGACGAAGATGCCCAGTGCGATGTGGTCGAGGGCGTGCAGCAGGCCGCCGTAGCCGTCCATGAGCGACGTCGACGTCTCCATGCCGAGGGTGACGGCGTTGAAGACGATCACCGCGATGATGAAGTTCTGGAAGCGGCGGCCCTCGAGGACCTTCGCCACCCGCTCGCGTCCGGTCAAGGCCGCCCCTCGCGTTGGTCAAGGATCAGTAAACGCAGGGATGGTAGCCGGACGCGTACTCAGCGCTCCTCGGGAGCCAGTCGCCAGAAGGCAGAGACCGGGCCGACCTTCGCGCCCATCGGGTACGCGTGCTCGACCGCGTGCGAGACGAACCACTTGCCGTAGCGCGCGGCTTCGACCACGGACATGCCCTTGGCCAGGCCCGCCGTGAGCGCCGAGGCCATCGTGTCGCCCGCGCCGTGCGTGTGCGGCGTCGAATAGCGCCTGCCCGGCAGCTCCACGAACGTCGAGCCGTCGAAGAGCAGGTCCACGCACTCCGGGTCGGCCTGCAGGTGGCCGCTCTTGACCAGGACGTACCGCGGGCCCATCCGGTGCAGCACCACCGCCGCGGTGTGCATGCCTTCGCGGTCGGTCACGGTCATCCCGGTGAGCAGCCGGACCTCGTCGAGGTTCGGCGTCAGCACGGTCGCGCGCGGGAGCAGCTCGTCGCGCAGGGCGTGGAGCCCGGCCTCGTCGAACAGCGGGTGGCCGTGCATCGACGCCGCCACCGGGTCGACGACGAACGGGATCTTCTCGTCCCGCCCGATTCCGGCCTTGTCGCACGCCGCCGCGACGGCGTGGATGATCTCGGCCGAGGCCAGCATGCCGGTCTTCGCCGCGCCGACGCCCATGTCCGCCGCCACCGCCTCGATCTGCCCGGCCACGATGTGCGGCGGCAGGTCGGCGCGGTCGTGCACGCCCAGGGTGTTCTGCACGGTGACGGCGGTGACCGCGACCAGGCCGTGCACGCCGCAGGTCAGGAACGTGCGCAGGTCCGCCTGGAGCCCGGCGGCGCCGCCGGAGTCCGACCCGGCGATCGTCAACGCGGTCGGAAGGCTCGTCGTCATGGTGGTTTCCCGACTTCTGGTCTAGGCCAATCAGCCTCTTTTGCTTCATCAACAGTCAACCACGGTGGGACATTGTGAACGTTACTCACGTTCGAAGGAGCCTGGATGAAGCTCTTCTCGGTGGTACTCCTCGCGGCGGCGCTGACCCTCTCCGGGGCGACCGCGGCCAACGCCGACAGTCCCAAGCTGTCCCACGTCACGACCGTCGGCGTGCACAACACCTACGACCCGGCGGCCTACGGCTACCTGGCCCAGGCGCTCGACGCCGGCTCGTCGCTGATCGAGCTGGACGTCTGGCCGGACTTCTTCACCCACGAGTGGAAGGTCAGCCACTCGAACCCGCTGGGGAACAACAACAACTGCGTCGCGGCGACTTCGGCGGCGCAGCTGTACTCGGGCGGGAAGAACAAGAACCTGGAGTACTGCCTCGACGACATCCGGATCTGGCTGGCCGCCCACCCGGGGCACACGCCGATCACGCTCAAGCTGGAGATGAAGACCGGCTTCTCGGACAACACCGGCATGGGCCCGGACGAGCTGGACGCCACGTTCCGCTCGCACCTCGGCAGCGTCGCCTTCCGCCCGGCCGAGCTGCTCGGTGGGTACGCGACGCTCGACGACGCGGCCAAGGCGGACAACTGGCCGTCGGTGGACGCGTTGCGGGGCCGGGTGATCACCGAGATCATCCCGGGCACGGTCGAAGAGGGAAACCCGACCGACACGCTTCACACGGATGTCGAATACGCGCGTTATCTGGTCGGCCTCAAGAACGCGGGCAAGCTCGGCGACGCGAACATCTTCCCGACCGTGCACGGCGCGGCCGGCGGTGACCCGCGGGACAAGTACACCGCCGACCTCAAGCCGTGGTTCGTGGTGTTCGACGGCGACGCGAACGCGTGGGTGACGCAGACCGGGCCGTGGTGGTACGACGCCAACCACTACTACGTGGTGATGACCGACGGGCAGAACGTCGCGCCGGCCATCGACGCCCACAACCCGACGGTCGACCAGGCCAACCAGCGCGTCGCCGACCTGGCGAAGCAGCACGCGTCGGTGGTCACCGCGGACTGGACCGGGCTCACGACGGTGCTGCCCCAGGTGCTCGCGCGCGGTTAGACGGTCAGCACGAGCTTGCCGGACACCCGGCCGGATTCGCCCAGCTCGTGCGCCTCGGCGGCGGCTTCCAGCGGGAACGTCCGTTCGACGTGGACCTTCAGCTGACCGGCCTCGATCAGTTCGACGAGGCCGGTCAGCCCGCCGCGGTCGGGTTCGACGAGGATCCGTTTCGTCCGCACTTTCCTTTCCGCGGCGGCCTTTTCCACGCGGTCACCGACCCCGCTGGGCACGCCGATCAGGAGGCCGCCCTCCGTGATCGCGGGCAGCCAGCGCAGGTCGCTCTCCTCGCCGACGAGTCCGAAGTAGACGTCCACATCGGACGTGGTCGCGTTTTCGTCGTGGTAGTCGATCGGCTCGTCGACGCCGAGTTCGCGCAGGAAGTCGTGCTTCTTCGCGCTGGCGGTGCCGATGACGTGCGCCCCGCGCGCCTTGGCGATCTGCACGGCGAGGTGCCCGACCCCGCCCGCGGCGGCGTCGACGAACACCCGCTGTCCCTTGTGGACACCGGCGACGTCGATCAGGCCCTGCCAGGCGGTCAGCCCGGCCAGCGGCAGCGCGGCGGCCTCGGCGAACGACAGCCCGGCCGGCTTGCGCACGAAGTGCCGCGAAGGCGCGGTGACGTACTCGGCGTAGGCGCTGGCCGGCCGCGGGAACCACGGCATGCCGAGTACCTCGTCGCCCTCCTGGACGCCGGTCGCGCCGAAGCCGGCCTGTTCCACGACGCCGGCCACGTCCCAGCCGACGGTGAACGGCGGCTCGCCGAGGAACCCACCGCCCCGCCGCACCTTCCAGTCGACGGGGTTGATCCCGGCGGCCTTCACCCGCACCAGGACCTCGGTCGGCCCGGGTTCGGGGCGCGGTGCCTCGGTGACGCGGAGCACCTCCGGCCCGCCGAGTGCCTGCTGGGTCACGATGCGCATCGGTCTTTCTCCTTCTGTTCGGGTGCACCCCCATCCTCGGGTCCTTGGTCACTTTTCGCCAGAAGGCACTAGTTGGTACAGTAGGTACCTGATGGATACCACCTGTGACCAGGGCGGACCCTGGGACGTGTACCTCCGCAACTGCCCGTGCCGGGACGTGCTGGACCTGCTGGCCAACAAGTGGACGGCGTTGGTCCTGGGCGCACTGGCCCGCGGCCCGCACCGCTTCGGCGAGCTGCGCCGCGCGGTGGACGGAATCAGCCAGAAGATGCTGACCCAGAACCTCCGCCAGCTGGAGCGCGACGGCTTCGTGACGAGGACGGTGTACCCGACAACGCCGCCGACGGTGGAGTACGCACTGACGGAGATGGGCGCGGAGGTCGGGGCGCACCTGATCGCGCTGAGCAACTGGTCACAGGCGAACTTCGGGCGGATCCGCACGGCCCGCGAGGAGTACGACGGCCGGGAGCTGCAGCCGGTCCGTTAGTTCTTGTCCAGCACCCAGAACGGCGAGACCGGGCCCACACCAGCGCCCAGCGGGTAAGCCTCCGCGACGCAGCGTTCGATGAACTTCTTGCCCGCCGCCACCGCGTCCGGCACCGAGGCGCCCTTCGCGAGTGACGCCGTGATCGCCGACGCCAAGGTGTCGCCGCCGCCGTGGGTGTTGTCCGTCTCGTACCGCGGGCCGCTCAGCGCGATGTACTCGTGGCCGTCCGTCAGCAGGTCCACGCACTCGGCGGTGCCCTGCATGTGGCCGCCCTTGACCAGGACCCACTGGGAACCGAACTCCAGCAGGGCCTCGGCCGCGGCTCGCTGGGAAGCCGCGTCGACCACCGAAACGCCCGTCAGCAACCGGACTTCGTCCAGGTTCGGCGTGATCAGCGTCGCGCGGGGGAACAGCTCCGTGCGGATCGCCTCCAGGGCGTCCTCGCGCAGCAGCGGATCACCCGTCATCGAGGCCGCGACCGGGTCGACCACGAACGGGCCGACCTCGACCTCGTCGAGGGTCTTCGCCACCGCGCGGATGATTTCGGCGGACGCCAGCATGCCCGTCTTGGCCGCGTCGACGCCCATGTCCGAGGCCACCGCCTTGATCTGCGCCGAGACCACGTCCGCCGGGATCTCGGTGAAACCCTGCACGCCCAGCGAGTTCTGCACGGTGACCGCGGTCAGCGCGACCAGCCCGTGCACCCCGTGCGCGAAGAACGTCCTGAGATCCGCCTGGACGCCCGCACCACCGCCGGAATCCGAGCCGGCGATGGTGAGGGCGGTCCTCGGTGTCACGGCTGCACCACCGGCAGGTAGACCTGCCCGCCGGACTCGGTGAACTCGGCCGACTTCGACGCCATACCGGCCTCGATGGCCTCCACTGTGGACAGGCCGTGCTCCTCGGCGTACTTGCGGACGTCCTGCGTGATCCGCATCGAGCAGAACTTCGGGCCGCACATCGAGCAGAAGTGCGCGGTCTTGGCCGGCTCGGCGGGCAGCGTCTCGTCGTGGAACGAACGCGCGGTGTCCGGGTCGAGCGACAGGTTGAACTGGTCGTTCCAGCGGAACTCGAAGCGCGCCTTCGACAGCTCGTCGTCCCACTCCTGCGCGTACTTGTGCCCCTTGGCTAGGTCCGCCGCGTGCGCCGCGATCTTGTACGTGATCACGCCGGTCTTCACGTCGTCGCGGTTGGGCAGGCCGAGGTGCTCCTTCGGCGTCACGTAACACAGCATCGCCGTGCCGTACCAGCCGATCTGGGCCGCGCCGATGGCCGACGTGATGTGGTCGTAGGCCGGGGCGATGTCCGTCGCGAGTGGACCGAGGGTGTAGAACGGGGCTTCGCCGCAGAGCTTTTCCTCGAGCTCCACGTTCTCCTTGATCTTGTGCATCGGCACGTGGCCGGGGCCTTCGATCATCACCTGGACGTCGTGCGAACGCGCGATGTGCGTCAGCTCGCCCAGGGTCTCCAGCTCGGCGAACTGGGCGCGGTCGTTGGCGTCGGCGATCGAACCCGGGCGCAGGCCGTCGCCGAGGGAGAACGTGACGTCGTACTGCCGGAGGATCTCGCAGAGCTCCTCGAAGTGCGTGTACAAAAAGGACTCTTGGTGGTGCGCGAGGCACCACGCGGCCATGATCGACCCGCCGCGGCTGACGATCCCGGTGACGCGCCGCGCGGTCAGCGGGATGTACCGCAGCAGCACGCCGGCGTGCACGGTGACGTAGTCGACACCCTGTTCGCACTGCTCGACGATCGTGTCGCGGTACACCTCCCACGACAGCTTTTCCGGCTCCCCGTTGACCTTTTCCAGCGCCTGGTAGATCGGCACGGTGCCGACCGGCACCGGCGAGTTGCGGATGATCCACTCCCGCGTCTCGTGGATCCGCTTGCCGGTCGAGAGGTCCATGATCGTGTCGGCGCCCCAGCGGGTCGCCCACACCATCTTGTCGACCTCTTCCTCGACCGACGACCAGACGGCCGAGTTGCCCATGTTGGCGTTGATCTTCACCAGGAAGTTCTTCCCGATGATCATCGGCTCGGACTCGGGGTGCCTGCGGTTGACCGGGATCACCGCGCGGCCGCGGGCGACCTCGTCGCGGACGAACTCGGGCGAAACCCGTTCGCGCGCCGCGACGTACTCCATTTCGCGGGTGATGACGCCCTGCTTGGCCCAGCCGAGCTGCGTGTTGTGCTCGCGCCCGTCGGCCCAGCCGGCCCGTAGCCGGTGCAGTCCACTGTGGACGTCGATCGAAGCTTCGGGATCGGTGTACGGGCCCGAAGTGTCGTAGACGTCGAAGTGTTCACCGTTGGACAGATCGATCCGGCGGGCCGGAACCCGCAGCCCGGATTCGGTCTGGTGGTACACCTTGCGCGAGCCGGTGATCGGCCCGGTCGTCACCGAAACGGCAGCAGAATTCTCCAGCGTCGTCAACGACTTTCACTCCCTACGCCGGCATTACCCGGTCAGGTTCATGCGGTCGGTGACGCCTGCGAAACGCAAGTCACCCTCTCAGCCCGCCATGGCGCGAGCTCCCGCGTTGGTGTTGTGCCACCGACCATGCCACGCTGGGGCGCGATACTCAAGTCACCCGACCAACTCTGCCGGTGTGGCGTAGACGTCGACCATGGCGCCGTTGCGCAGCACGGTGATCGGCAGTGCGGTGCCGATCACTTCCGCGAACAGCTGCCGCTGGATGCCCTGCGCGTCCGAGACGCGCGTGCGGCCGACGGTCAGCACGAGGTCCCCCGCGCGCAGCCCGGCCCGGTCCGCGGGCCCGCCCGCGACGACTTCGCGCACCCGGAGCCCGGCGCTCTGCCCGGTGCGCTCGGCGACGTCGTCCGGCAGTGGCGCGGGCACGCCGACGACACCGAGGTACGCCCGCCGCACCCGCCCCTCGACCACGAGCGTGTCGATGATCCGCCGCGTGGTCGCGTTGATCGGCACGGCCAGCCCGAGCCCGACGCCGGCGACCGCGGTGTTGACGCCGACGACCCGCCCGGCGGAGTCGGCGAGCGCGCCGCCGGAGTTGCCGGGGTTGAGCGCGGCGTCGGTCTGGATCACGTCCTCGATCACGCGGGTGGCGCGCCCCTGCCGCACCGGCAGCGCCCGCCCGAGCGCGCTGACGACCCCGGCGGTGACGGTCCCCGAGAAGCCGAGCGGGTTCCCGACCGCGACCACGAGCTGCCCGACGACGAGCCGGTCGGCGTCGCCCAGCCGGGCCGCCGCCGGTGTCTCGCCCCGGGCGCGCAGCACGGCGAGGTCGGACAGCGGGTCGGCGCCGACGACGTCGAAGGGCACTTCGCGGCCGTCGGCGAAGGTGGCGACGCCCTTCCGGTGGTCGCTGACGACGTGGGCGTTGGTGAGCAGGTGGCCGTCGTCGGCGAAGACGACGGCCGAGCCGCTGCCCCGCGCGAGCTGCACCCCGGCGACGTGCGGGGTGACGGTCGCGGCGACGGTGCTGACCGCGCGCGAGTAGGCGTCCATCGCGTCTTCCATGAGGGCACCTCGATTACACCGTTGCAGGTAATACAATTCTGCGCCCGCTCGGGCGGGAAGTCCGTTCGCTGTCCGTGAACCGGTTCACCGGACCAGTGACGGTCAGTGGTTCACCGGATCGGACCATGCGCCGGTGAAGGATCGGCGGCAGACTCCCAAGTCGCTTCTGTAACGGTGCAGAAGCGATCTTCTGTGGGGTTGATATGCGAAAACTCATGTTCGGCGCCCTCGCCGGGCTGCTGGTCACCGGCCTGATCCCGGGGACCGCGGCGGCTCAGGGCGAGGCTCCCGGCGCCCCGGGGACCCATCCCAGCTGGCTGCCCGCGAACAAGACCGGCTTCGGGACCGCCCACGACCGGTCCAGCAACGTCTGGTTCACCCTCCAGGGCGGGCAGCTGTCCGAGGTCTACTACCCGGACCTGTCGACACCGAGTGTCCGGTCGATGGACTTCGTCGTCACCGACGGCCGGAGCTTCGCCGTCACCGACTACTCGGCGAAGTCGCAGCAGGTGCGGCGGACCGATGACGACAGCCTGACCTACGAGCAGACGATCACCGACGACCAGCACCGCTGGCGCCTCCGCAAGACCTACGTCACCGATCCCGCCGCCACGACCGTGCTGGTGGACGTCGACTTCCAGTCGCTGACCGGCCGGCCCTACCAGCTCTACGCGGTCGCCGACCCGGACCTGACCAACGACGGCTCCGACGACTCGGCCGCCCGGGCCCGTGACGCCGTCACCGCCCAGGACGCGACCAACGCCGCTGCGCTCACCGCGAAGCCCGCGTTCACGAAGACGAGCGTCGGGTACGCGGGCGCGTCCGACGGGAACACGCAGCTCGCCAAGACCTTCAAGCTGGCCGAATACGACACGGCGACCAAGGGCAACGTCGTGCTGACCGGGCAGACGAACGCCGACGGCCTGCGCAACCGGCACGTCACCCTCGCCCTCGGCATGGGCGCGAAGGCCGCCGACGCGCTGAAGAGCGCGCAGGCGTCGCAGCGGCGCGGCGTCCGCGACATCACGCGCGCGTACGACCGCGGGTGGGAGCAGTACCTGCGCGGGGTCGGCAAGCCGCCGTCGTCGCTGAAGACCGACGCCGAGCGCGACCTGTACAAGGCGTCGATGCTCACGCTCGCCGCGAGCGAGGACAAGCACCACCCGGGTGCCTTCATCGCGTCGCCGAGCATGCCGTGGCGGTTCGGGAACAACGACCCGGAGTGGTCGCCGTCGGGCACCTACCACCTCGTCTGGCCGCGCGACCTCTACCAGATCGCCACCGGCCTGGCCGCCGGCGGCGACACGGCCGCGGCGAACCGCGCGGTGACCTACATGTTCGGCACGCAGCAGCAGCCCGACGGGCACCTGCCGCAGAACAGCCGGGTCGACGGCGTCCCGTACTGGACGTCGGTCCAGCTCGACGAGACCGCGTTCCCGATCGTGCTCGCCCAGCAGCTCGGCCGGAACGACCTGTGGCCCGGCGTCCGCAAGGCCGCCGAGTTCATCCTCGGGTACCGGGGGCCGAACGGGCAGCCCTCGCCGTACACCCAGCAGGAGCGCTGGGAGGAGCAGGACGGCTGGTCCCCGTCGACCATCGCCTCGGTGATCGCCGGGCTCGTCTGCGCCGCGGACCTGGCCCAGCACAACGGCGCCGCGGCGGACGCCGCCCGGTACCTCGCCGCGGCCGACAAGATGAAGGCCGACCTGCCGAAGCAGACGATCACCACGAACGGGCCGCTGTCGAAGGACCCGTACTTCGTCCGGCTCACGAAGGACGCCAACGCGAACAACGGGACGACGTACAACCTCGGCAACTCGAGCGTGACGATGGACCAGCGCGCGGTCACCGACGCGGGCTTCCTCGACCTGGTCCGGCTCGGCGTCTACCGCGCCGACGACCCGGTGGTCCGCAACAGCGTGCGCGTGACCGACTCCGACATCGCGTTCACCACGCCGACCGGCCAGTTCTGGCACCGCTACACGAAGGACGGCTACGGCGAGCAGGCCGACGGCTCGCCGTGGGACTACACGTTCCCGGCGGAGAGCCGCACCACGTTCGGCCGGCTCTGGCCGCTGCTCGCCGGCGAGCGCGGCGAGTACGAACTGGCGCTCGGCGATCCGGCGTCGGCCGCGCGGCGGCTGCGTGACCTCGGCCGGGTGAGCAGCTCGGCGGAGACCATGCCGGAGCAGGTGTGGGACGAGAACCCGCCGTCCGGGCAGACCGGCTTCCCGGCCGGCACGCCGAACACCTCGGCGACCCCGCTGGCCTGGACGCACGCCCAGTACGTCCGGCTCGCCTGGGACGTCAAGGCCGGTTCGGTACTGGAGACGCCTCGCGTCGTCCGCTGCCACTTCCTCGGCTGCTGAAACGCCGAAGGGCCCCTCGTGCGCGAGGGGCCCTTCGTGGGTTTCAGATGACGGCGCCGTCGTCTTCGGGGGTCTTGGGCGGCAGCCATGAGTTGCCGGGGACGCCCCACTTGTTGTGCTTGAGCATCTTCTTCGCCGCGCGCGCGTGCCGTCCGACCAGGCGGTCCAGGTAGAGGTACCCGTCCAGGTGATCGGTCTCGTGCTGCAGGCAGCGCGCGAAGTAGCCGGTGCCCTCGACCTCGATCGGGTTGCCGTCGAGGTCGGCGCCGGTCACCTTCGCCCACTTCGCGCGGCCCGTCGGGTACGACTCGCCGGGCGCCGAGAGGCAGCCCTCCCAGTCGTCGTCCGGGTCCGGCATGGTCTCCGGGATCTCCGACGTCTCGAGCTTCGGGTTGACGACGACGCCCTTGTGGCGCACGCCTTCGTCGTCCGGGCAGTCGTAGACGAACACCCGCAGGTCGAGGCCGATCTGGTTGGCCGCGAGGCCGACGCCCTCGGCGGCGTACATCGTCTCGAACATGTCGTCCACGAGCGTGCGCAGCTTCTCGTCGAACTCGGTGATCTCCCGAGTCGGCTGGTGCAGCACGGGTTCGCCGGCGATCACGATGGGGTGGATGGTCACGGCGAGCCAGTTTAGTCGGACCCCTCTGGTAGACCTGCATCAGACCGTGACGCGCCGGGGTCGATGCCCACGTCGGTGCGTGCTTCCGTGGTTGAATGGCGCCCGCGGAAGAGCTAGGTCTGATTCGCCATGACGCCCGATTGAGAGGGACTCGGATGGACGCCGCGGAGTCGATGGCTGAGCCGCAGCCGTCGCCGCCGAAGCCCGTGCCCGGCCTGACCGAACGCGAGGTCGAGATCCTCGCCTTCGAGCGCCAGTGGTGGCGACACGCCGGGGCGAAGGAGAACGCCATCCGCGAACGCTTCGACTTGTCTGCGACGCGCTACTACCAGCTGCTCAACAAGCTGCTGGAGAAGCCGGAGGCGATCGAAGCCGACCCGATGCTGGTGAAGCGGCTGCGCAAGACCCGCGCCGCCCGCCAGCGCAAGCGAGGCGCCCGGCGACTGGGGATCGAGCTGAAATGAGTGTGTTTTCCGGAATGTCCCGGCCGATGAAGGCCGCGGGCGTCGCGCTGGTCGGCGTGGCGATCATCGCCGCCGTCATCGGCGGGATCACCGCGCTGGGCGGGGGTGACGGGTCGAACGAGGCCGGGCCGAGCGGCACGCCGACGTCGCCGGGCTCGTCCTCGGTGCCGCCGTCGACCTCGTCGTCGGCTTCCTCTTCCTCGACGTCTTCGCCCTCGGCGAGTCCGTCGTCGCCCACGCCGCCGTCGACCTCGGCTCCGGCTCCCGGCCAGCCGACTTCGGCCGGCCCCGGTCAGCCCGGCCAGCCGGGTGGTGACCAGCAGGCGTCCAACAAGTGGGTGACCGTCCGGGTGCTGAACAACTCGACGATCAAGGGCCTGGCGGACCGGGCCGCGGACGACTTCCGCGGCAGCGGCTGGAACGTCAACGAGGTCGGCAACTACTCGCAGGGCGTCATCCCGACGACGACGGCGTACTACCGCCCGGGCACCGACGAGGAAGCCGCGGCCAAGCAGCTCGCGCAGGAGTTCGGCATCAAGGCCGAGCCCCGCTTCGAAGGCATCCAGGCCGCGACCCCCGGCGTGATCGTCATCGTGACGAAGGAATACGAGTCGGGCCACAAGGGCAGCTGAGGTTCCGAAAGAGGCGGCCGCCGGTGACGGCCGCCTCTTTCATTCGCCTGCCTGGGTCTTCGCGTAGGCCTCCAGCGCGGCCAGCTGGGCCGGGTCGAGGCTCGGCCGGACCGTCTTCCGGGCCGTTTCCAGGTGCGCCGAGGTGACCTCGCGGGCTTCCAGTGACTCGCGCATCGCCGTCAGCGCCGCTTCGCGGATCAGGGCCGCGCAGTCGGCCGCCGAGTAACCGTCCAGAGTGGACGCCACCGCTTCGAGGTCGACGTCGTCGGCCAGCGGGGTGTTCTTCGAGCTGGCCGCGAGGATCGCCGCGCGGGCCTCGGCGTCCGGCGGCGGCACGTAGACGCGGCGCTCGAGCCGTC
Source organism: Amycolatopsis sp. NPDC004169 (assembly GCF_040610315.1). Classification (NCBI taxonomy): domain Bacteria; kingdom Bacillati; phylum Actinomycetota; class Actinomycetes; order Pseudonocardiales; family Pseudonocardiaceae; genus Amycolatopsis; species Amycolatopsis sp. NPDC004169. The sequence goes on along the minus strand of NZ_JBEXMD010000005.1, from coordinate 191,620 downwards.
CGGGCCGCAGCAGCGCCGGGTCGACCAGCTCGGGCCGGTTCGTCGCGCCCAGCACGACCACCTCGCGCATCGGCTCGACGCCGTCGAGCTCGGTGAGCAGGGCCGCGACCACGCGGTCGGCGACACCGGAGTCGGACGACTGGCCGCGGCGCGGGGCCAGCGCGTCGATCTCGTCCAGGAAGATCAGCGCGGGCGCCGCCTCCGCGGCCCGGCGGAACAGCTCGCGCACCGCGCGTTCGGACTCGCCGACCCACTTGTCCATCAGCTCGGCGCCCTTGACCGCGAAGACGTTCAGCGCGCCGGTGCCGGCCAGAGCCCGCACGAGGAACGTCTTGCCGCCGCCGGGCGGCCCGTACAGCAGCACCCCGCGCGGCGGTTCGACGCCGAGCCGGGCGAACGAGTCCGGGTACCGCAGCGGCCAGAGCACGGTTTCGGTCAGGGACTGCTTGACGTCGACCATGTTGCCGACGTCGTCCAGGGTGAGCCCGCCGGTGGCCAGGTTGTCCGAAGTGGACAGCGAGACCGGCCGGACGGTGGCCAGCGCGTCGAGCAGGTCCTGCTGCGAGATGCGCGGCTCGTCGGCGTCACGCTGGCGCAGCGCCGCCCGCAGCGCGGCGTCCCGGCGCAGCGCGATCAAGTCCGCCGCGACGAACCCCGGCGTCCGCTCGGCGAGCACGCCGCAGTCGATGCCGGCGTCGAGCGGGACGTCGCGGAGCAGGACGTTCAGCAGCTCACGGCGGGTTTTCGCGTCCGGGAGGGCCAGGCCGAGCTCGCGGTCCAGCAGGTCGGCGGCACGCAGCCGCGGGTCGGCCGACTCGGCGCGGGCCGTCGTCGCCACGACGGCGAAGCGCTCCCGCTTGAGGGCGGTCCTCAGCTCCTCCAGCACGACCGTGGCGACCGGCGGGGGAGTCGTCGCGGGCAGCAGCGCGTCGACGTCGGTGAGCAGGAGGACCGACGGGCCTTCGGCGTCGCGGATGGCCTCGCGCAGGCGCGCGACCGCGACGTTCGGGTCCAGCACCGCGAGGTTCGGCGCGGCCAGCGGGATGACCGTGATCTCGGCTTCGTGGGCCACCGACCGCACGAGCGTCGCCTTGCCGACGCCTTCGGGGCCCGACAGCAGGACGCCGAGGTGGGCGGGCGCGCCGAGGCGGGCCAGCAGCTCGGGGCGGTGGAAGGCCAGGTCGAACCACTCGCCGAGCTTGCGCGCGGCGCTCTCGGCGCCGACCAGGTCGGCGAGCGGAACCACGGGCTCTTCGACCGTGGCCACGACCTCGTCCTCGACGATCTCGGCGTCGATCCACTCCTCGGCCGCGGTGACGGCGGAGGAGCGGACCAGTGCGGTCGCCGTCCGGGGCGCGGCGGGCTCGGCGGTGCCCGGCCGGGCGCCGTCCCGCCAGGTGACCACAGTGGACGGTCCGACGGCCACGGTGCCCGCCGGCTCGGTGGCCGTGACGGTGAGCAGCTCGTTCGTCCAGGTCGCGCCGATGGCCCGCGAGAGCTGCCCGCGCAGGCCGGCCGGGTCCGAACCCGGCGTCGGCGCGAGGTCCTGCGGCAGGAGCGAAACGGCGTCGCCGACGGTGAGCACCTTGCCGATCAGCGCGAGCCGCAGCATGTGCGGGCTGACCGAGACGCTGGCCAGCCGCGACCCGGCGACGGTCACGGTCTTGGCGGCCGCGACGTCCGCGGGCGCGACGACGACCTCCGAGCCCTCGGTGATGCCGAGGTTCGACATGGTGACGTCGTCGGTGAGCACCACCCCGGGCACCCCGGCCTCATCGGCGGGCGCGGCGAGCGCGGCGCTGACCCGCGCCCCGGTGAGGTGGACGGCGTCCCAGGCCCGCAGGCCCAGCGCGTCGAGGACTTCGGGATGCAGCCGGACGACGCCGCGGCGAGTGTCCAGCGCGGACGGGGTGTGCCGGACGGTCAGCGTGATCTGCGGGTGGCTCACGCCGTTCACCCTAGCGATCCGCCGCCTCCGCACACCCCTGTGTCGACCTCCCGATCACGCGCGATGCCCCTCCAATCACACGAGATGCCGCTCGGATCACGGGTGAAGCCCGCCGGATCACGGGCGATCGCCGTACCGGAACGGCGAACTCGCGTACCCGGAGGGTCGGTTCGCGTACCTGGAGGGTCGGTTGCGTGATCAGGGACGGATCTCGCGTGACCCGGGCCGGATCTCGCGTGATCGGAGGCGTGACTCGCGTGATCGGGGAGCGATCTCGCGTGATTGGAGGGGCGACACGGCTACTTGCGGCGGAGGCCGATCCGGCGCCAGGAGCGGCGGCGCTGGCCGTTGCCGTTTTCGGAGGTGACGCGGGGGGTGCGGACCGTCTCGCGGGGGAGGCGGACCGCGCGGATCGCCGCTCCCGCGACGCGGCGGCGCAGCGGGCGGCGGAGGCCGAGGCGGCGGGTGGAGCGGGCCCGGCGGATCGCGCGGCGCTCGCTCGGCGGGACCGTCCAGGCCTCCGGGTGGGCCGCCAGCCAGCGGTGCCGGTAGACGGAATACGGGATGTGCGCCAGGTACAGGACCATCGCCACCAGCAGCGCGACCAGCGGGAACTGGATGATCGCCGCGGCCAGCAACGCCACACCCAGCAGCAGGGGCGCGATCGCCCTCGGCGGCGCCTTCACCGTCTTCAGCGACAGCGTCGGGATGCGGCTGATCAGCAGGGCCGCGATGGCGACCGTCCACGCCCACACGACGTACTGCGAAGACCACCAGCCCTCGCCCCACTGCAGGTACGCCACCAGCGGCAGCATCCCCAGCAGGCCGCCCGCCGGCGCCGGGACGCCGACGAAGAACTCGCTCGCGTACGGCGGCTGCTCGGTGTCGTCGAGCAGCGTGTTGAACCGGGCCAGCCGCAGGATCATGCAGACGGCGAAGATCAGCGACGCCACCCAGCCGATCCGGTCCGCGCCCGTCTGCCACACGTAGATCACCAGCGCCGGCGCGACACCGAAGGAGATGCCGTCGGACAGCGAGTCCAGCTCCGCGCCCATCTTCGACGTCGCGTCCAGCAGCCGCGCGATCCGGCCGTCCAGGCTGTCGAGCACCGCCGCGATGCCGATCGAGGCGATCGCCATCGCGTAGTTCTTCGTCAGCGCGAACTGCACGGCCGACAGGCCGGCGCACAGCGCCAGCACGGTGATGGCGTTCGGCAGCAGCCGGACACCCGGGGTGGTCACGCGGACCATCGATCAGCCCTTCGGGGAAGACACAGGGGCGGCGGGGAGCTCGGCGATGACCGTCTCGCCGCCGACCGTGCGCTGACCCTTGCTGACCAGCACGGTCGAGCCCGGCGGGAGGTAGAGGTCGACCCGCGAGCCGAACCGGATGATGCCGTAGGTCGACGCGGCGGCGACCTTGTCGCCCTCGCGGATCTCGCAGAGGATGCGGCGCGCGACCAGGCCGGCGATCTGCACGACGACGAGCTCGTGGCCGTCTTCGGTGCGCATCAGCACGGAGTTGCGTTCGTTGTCGTCGCTGGCCTTGTCCAGGTCCGCGGACAGGAACTTGCCGGGCCGGTAGGCGACCCGCTCGATCACGCCGTTCGCCGGGACGCGCTGGACGTGCACGTCGAACACCGAGAGGAACACCGAGACGCGCATCCGCGGCTCGGCGGGCAGGCCGAGCTCGGCGGGCGGCACGGCTTCCTCGATCAGGGACACCAGGCCGTCGGCGGAGGCGAGCGCGACGCCGTCACGCGGCGGCGGGACCCGCTTCGGCTCGCGGAAGAACGCGGCCGTCGCCACGGTCGCCAGCGCACCGACGACGCCGAGGCGCTTGGAGAACCGGCGGGCGAGCAGGGTCGCGGCGATGCCGCCCGCCACGAACGGACGGCCGGCGGGGTGCATCGGCGGCAGCGTTTCGCGGGCGAGCTGGAGGGCGTGCGCGACTGGGTTGCCGGCGGGCTCCGGCCGGGTGCCGCTCATGGTCGGGTCCCCTGGTTTCGTGTCGGAAGAACGGATGGTCGCCGGGATCCGGCGGCCGCGTACGGCGGGCCTCACGGTACCGCTGCCCCAGGTGAGCGTGTCCGAGCCCCCTGGCCGGACTCCTCCGGGAGGGGGTCACCGCGGCGGGTGGGAATGATCGTCCGGTCGTAACGGAAGGTCGATTTCACCGATGACTCTAAGTAGTTGCCGCCGTTCGGGGCGCTGCCCCGCCTGACCTGTGAGGACCGATGGACGACCGCCGCGATCCCGCCGAAGCCCGGCTTCGCGAGCTGCTGGGTGCGTGGCGCCGGGAGATCGACGAGGTGCCCGTGCCTTCGCTCGTCGACGCGGTGCGCGCGGTCGACGTCGTCATCGAGGCGAGGAAGGCGGGAAAGGGGGAAAACCGGGGCCGGGTGCATCCGCCCCCCGACGGCGCACGCACCCGGCCACCGGGAGATGCGCGTGAGGACGCAGTTTAGCGGCCGAAGCCCTCTTGATCACCGTTCTCCACGGCAATAGTTACCAACGGTCGTCCGAACGCCGGGCCAGGCCGCTCGCGAGCCGCAGGATCGCCAGCAGCACGACGGCGCCGAGGATGGCCACGCCGAAGCTGGGGAAGTCGAAGTCGAACGCCTTCGCCTGGCCGGTCGCGAGCCGGTAGAACAGCCCGCCCAAGGCCGCGCCGACGACCCCGACGAGCACGCTGACCAGGCAACCCAGCCGCTGCCGCGCCCGCCCGCCGACGACCAGGTTGGCGATCCAGCCGACGATGGCGCCGAAGATCACCCATGCGACGAAACCCATGGCCCGAGTTTACGGGAGCAGTTGTACAAGCGCCATTGCACAAGAACTGTTGTACAACTACTCTTGTGCGTCATGAGCGACGACATCCGGGAGATCCGGGATTCGAAGGTGCTGGCCGCCATGTCCCACCAGCTGCGGCGCCGGCTCCTGGAACTGCTCCACCTCGACGGCCCGGCCACGGCGTCGGTGCTCGCCGCGAAGACCGGGCAGGCGGTCGGCAACGTCAGCCACCACATGAAGGTGCTGGCCGCGGCGAAGCTGGTCGAGGAGGCCCCGGAACTGGCCCGTGACCAGCGGGAACGCTGGTGGAAGCGCAGCGCGAGGACCCTGCGCTGGGCCGCGGCGGACTTCCCCGGCGACCCGGTCGCCGAAGCGGCCGAGGTCCTGGTGCTCGACCACCAGACGGCGGTGGCCCGCGAATGGATCGCGAACCGGGAAACCTATCCCGAAGAGTGGCGCGGTGCGCCGTTCAGCATCGACACGTGGGTGCGCCTGTCGCGCGAGGAGCTCGACGAGCTCAACGAGCGGATCTTCCTGCTGATCAGCGAGTTCGAAAACCGCACCGAACCCGGCGACGGCGTCGAGCGCCGCCCGGTCTTCTTCGCCGCGCGAGCGTCGCTGGGCAAGCCGTGAAGGGGCTCGGGGGGAACAGGGACTTCCGGCTGCTCTGGACCGGCGAGACCACCAGCATGCTCGGCAGCATGGTGGCGACCACGGCGTTGCCGCTGGTCGCGGTGGTCACGCTGCAGGCGAGCACCTTCCAGGTCGCCTTGCTGACGGCCGTGGCCTGGCTGCCGTGGCTGGTGATCGGCCTGCCGGCGGGTGCCTGGGTCGACCGGCTGCCGAAGCGCCCCGTCATGGTGCTCTGCAACACGGTGTCGATGGCCGTCTTCGGCAGCGTCCCGGTCGTCGCCGCCTTCGGTGCGCTGAGCATGCCGTACCTCCTGGCCGCCGCCCTGCTCGGCGGAGTCGCGAAGGTGTTCTTCACCCTTGCCTACCGCGCTTACCTGCCGGTGCTCGTCGGTGATGGCGAACTGCTCGAAGGCAATGCGAAGCTGCAGGGCAGCGAGTCGGCGACCCAGGTTGCCGGGCCGGGCCTGGCCGGGCTGCTGGCACAGGCGTTCGGCCCGGTCAGCGGCATCCTGGCGGACGCGGTCAGCTTCGGCGTCTCGGTCCTGTGCGTGCGGGCGATCCGGGCGCGCGAAACCGTCGTCCCCGCCGAGCGCTCGCCGCTGCGCAGCCAGATCGCCGAGGGACTCCGGTTCGTCGCGGGCGACCGGTACCTGCGGTCGCTGATCACCTTCGGCGCCGTCTCGAACCTCGCGCTCACCGGCTACAGCGCCATCCAGGTCGTGTTCCTGTCGCGGACGCTGGGCACCGCGCCCGGGCTCGTGGGGCTGGTACTGGCGCTGGGCGCGTCCGGCGGGATCCTCGGCGCGGCCGCGGCCGGACGGCTCGCCGCGCGCCTCGGCGCCGTGCGCGCGTGGCTGCTCTGCGAGGTCGTCGCGGCGCCGATGCTGCTGCTCGGGCCGCTGAGCGGGCCCGGCTGGGGCGTGGTCCCGTACGTGCTCGCGCTGTTCGGCGTGTGCGCCGGTGTCGTCGCCGGCAACGTGCTGGTCACGACGTTCCGGCAGCAATACTGCCCGCCCGAGCTGTTCAGCCGGGTCAACTCCAGCATGTCGATCGTCAACTACGGGACGATCCCGCTGGCCGGTGTCCTCGGCGGCGTGCTGGGCGAGGCGATCGGCATCCGCGAGACGCTCTGGGTGGCCGCGGGGGTTTCGATCCTGTCGCTGCCGCTGCTCGCGCCCTACCGGAAGCTGCGGGACTTCCCGGTCAGAGCAGCAGGACGTCCACCTCTTCCCCTTCCGCTGCCGACGTGACGTCCTCCGGGAGCACGATCAGGCAGTTGGCCTGGGTGAACGCGGCCAGCAGGTGCGAGCCCGGCCCGCCGCGCGGCCCGACGACCCCGGTGACCTCCCCGTCGGACGGGGTGAACACGCCCCGGCGGTACTGGCGGCGCCCGGCGGGCGAGGTCATCGCCTCGGTCAGCCGGGCCCGTACCCGCCGTCGCGAGACGTCGGTGTGGCCCATGGCGGTCAGCAGCGCCGGGCGCAGGAACGCCTCGAACGACACCAGCACGCTGACCGGGTTGCCGGGCAGCGCCACCACCGGGACGTCGTGCCAGCGCCCGCTGCCCTGCGGGCCGCCCGGCTGCATGGCGATCTTCGCGAACTCGACACCCTGGCCGGTCAGCGCGTCCTTCACCACTTCGTACGCGCCCGCGCTGACGCCGCCGGAGGTGACCAGCAGGTCGGCATCGGCCAGCTTCGGCTCGATGACCTTCCGGAACTCCTCGACGTCGTCGACGACGCTGCGGACGACCTCGACCTCGCAGCCGAGGCCGCGGATCGCCGCGGCGAGCATCACGCTGTTGGACTCGTAGATCTGGCCGTGGCGCAGCGGGGCGGGCGCGTCGATCAGCTCGGTGCCGGTCGAGGCGACCACCACCCGCAGCGGCCGGTGCACCCGCACCTCGGCCAGCCCGACCGCGGCCGCGAGGCCCAGCTGGGAGTGGCCGAGCACGGTGCCCGCGGGCAGGGCGACGGTGCCCTCGACGACGTCCTCGCCGGTGTGCCGGATGTGCGCGCCTTCGCGGGCGGACGCCGAGATCGTCACGGTCTCCGTTCCGCCGTCGGTGTCCTCGACCATCACGACGGCGTCCGCGCCCGGCGGCAGCGGCGCGCCGGTCATGATCCGGTGCGTGGTGCCGGGTTCCAGCGGCCGGACGTCGACCCGGCCCGCCGGGATGTCGTCGGCCACCGGCAGTGTCACCGGGGCTTCGGCGACGTCGGCGGCGCGGACCGCGTAGCCGTCCATCGCGGAGTTGTCGAAGGGCGGCAGCGAGACGCCGGCGCGCACGTCTCCGGCCAGCACGAGGCCGGCCGCGGCGGCGAGGGGCAAGCTGGTCGCGGGGGCCGTGCCGAGGAGCGCGGCGACGCGGTCGCGGTAGTCGTCGACGGAGATCACCGGACCATCCTCCCCGCCATGGGCGGGCGTGCAAGACTCTGCCCCGTCACAGGCACGCCGGATGGGGAGCACGCATGCAGGTCGGAATCCGTCAACAGCCATCGTTCGCCGTCGCCCGGCTGATGCTGGCGCCCGGCGAGCCGTGCCAGGTCGAGTCCGGCGCGATGATGGCCACCAGCTACGGCGTGCAGGTCCAGTCGCAGGCGCAGGGCGGGATCATGAAGGGCCTCGGCCGCGCGTTCCTCTCCGGCGAGTCCTTCTTCATCTCCACCTTCACCGCCCCGCCGAACGGCGGCTGGGTCGACGTCGCGGCCAACCTGCCCGGTGACATCCAGGTGATCACCCTCGACGGCCGCACCGGCTGGGCCGTCACCCGCGGCTGCTGGCTCGCGTCGTCGCACGGCGTGCAGACCGAGACCAAGTGGGGCGGGATGAAGAACCTGATGGGCGGCGAGGGCGGCTTCCTGACCCACGCCACCGGTCAGGGCCAGCTGCTCGTCTCCTGCTACGGCGCGGTCGAGACCATCACGCTGCAGCAGGGCGAGATGGTGACCATCGACACCGGGCACGTCGTCGCCTACGCCGACACCGTGCAGTACCAGATCCGGAAGGTGGCGCAGGGCATCATCCAGTCGATGAAGAGCGGTGAAGGGCTCGTCTTCGACTTCGTCGGCCCCGGCCAGATCATGACGCAGACGCGCAACCCGTCCGCGCTGATCAGCTGGATCATCTCCCACGTCCCGTCACGCTGATGCGCGTCCAGACCAGGCACACACCGGTCTTCGGCGTCGCCCGCGTCCTGCTGGACCCGGGCGAGGCCGTGCGTGCCGCGCCGGAAACCCTGCTGGCCAGCCGGTTCGGGGTCACCGAGACGCCGGCGACGCGCAGCGGTGTCCGGACCGGCAAGAGCACGGTCGCGGTCTACACCGCGCCCTCCGACGGTGGCTGGATCGACTTCGCGCCGCTGCGCCCCGGCGACGTCTACCCGCTCGACGTGGGCGGCGGCACGGGCTGGTCGGTGCACCGGGACGCGGTGCTGGTGCGACCTTCGTCGGTCCGGCACGACACCGGGTGGGTGCCGCTGCAGCAGCTCTTCGGCGCCGACTCGGGTTTCCTCGAGCACTACAGCGGGACCGGGCCGCTCGTGCTGGCCGCACCGGGCCCGGTGGACGCGTTCGAGCTCGGCCAGGGCGAGCTGGTCACGGTCCGGCCGGACTACCTGCTGGCCTACCCGGACACCATCCAGTGCCGGTTGCGGGCGCTCGATCCGGGCGGGCCGCAGTCGCTGCGCACCGGCGAAGGGCTGGCGCTCGACTTCGCGGGCCCGGGTACCGTGCTCGTGCACGCGCGGAACAGACGCCTTTCGGGTTCGTGATCTTCGGACGAATTGCCCATTGCCGCGGACAATAATTCCGGTAGCGTGATTGGCACTTCCGCCGCTGGCCTCCGCTCGGGCCAGCGGATCCTTTGTGCTGAGGGAGGGCGCCGTGGCTGTCGGCACCGTCAAATGGTTCAACTCGGAAAAGGGCTACGGGTTCATCGAATCCACGGAGGGGCCGGACGTGTTCGTCCACTATTCGGCCATCCAGTCCGAAGGATTCCGCACTCTGGACGAAGGCGACCGCGTCGAGTTCGAAGTGCAGTCGGGCCGCGACGGTCGTAGCCAGGCAGCCGACGTCCGAAAGGTTTCGTAACACGCTCCTCCGCTGATCGGTGAACCCCCGGCAGGCGTCGAACCAGGGGCGTTAGGCTGCGGGCGTGACAGGCGATGTGTCGGGGGACCTCACCGGTCGCCGGCTGGGCAACTACCGCATCGACGGGGTGCTCGGCAAGGGCGGCATGAGCGTGACCTACAAGGCCACGGACGTGCGGCTCGGCCGCAAGGTGGCCCTGAAGGTCATCGGTGACCACCTCGGGACCGACGCCGAGTTCCGCGAGCGGTTCGTCGACGAGGCGCGCAACACCTCGGCGATCGACCACGCCAACGTCGTGCCGCTGTACGACTTCGGCGAACTCGACGGCATGCTCTACATCGCCATGCGGATGGTCGACGGCGGCGATCTCGCCGGGTTGATCTCCGGGGGCCCGATCGCGCCCGCGCGTGCGCTGACGATGCTCGACCAGGTCGCCGACGCCCTCGACACCCTGCACAACCGCGGTCTGGTCCACCTCGACGTCAAGCCGGCGAACGTGCTGGTGACGAAGAAGGAGACCTCGCGCGAGCACGTGTACGTCGCCGACTTCGGGCTGACCCGGCGCGGCGCGACCGGCCACCGGACGCGCGGCGGCGACTTCCTCGGCTCGCCGACGTACGCGGCTCCCGAGCACCTGCGCGGGGAGCCGCTGGACGGGCGCACCGACCAGTACGCGCTGACGTGCGTCCTCTACGCCTGCCTCACCGGCAGCCCGCCGTTCAAGGGTGACGTCCCGACGGTGATCAAGGGCCACCTCAACGGCGAGCCGCCGTCGATCTCCCGCGTCGTCGCGCTGCCGCCGTCGATCGACGAGGTGATCCGGCGCGGCATGGCCAAGAACCCGGCCGACCGCTACCCCAGCTGCGTCGAGATGGTGGCGGCCGCGCGCCGCGCGCTCGGCCCGCTGGCGACGTCGGACACCCCACCGGGCCCGCCGGGGTCCCATTCGGGCGGAATCCCCGCGCCGCAGCGTGCTGGTCAGGTACAACAGGGGCCGCACCAGAACAGCGCACCGCAGGGAGAGGGGGCCCCCGTGCACCCGTACGGAGGACAGCAGCAGCCCGGTTACGGGCAGGGGCCGCACGGGCCGGGTGGCCCGCCGCCCCAGGGTCCGCCGCCCGGCTACGGCTACCCCCAGCAGGGCGCTCCGCAGGGCCCGCCCGGGATGCCGCAGGGCATGCCGCCGCAGGGGCCGCCCCCGGGGTACGGCTACCCGCAGCAGCAGGGCGTGCCGGGCATGCCCCCGCCGGGCTACGGCCAGGACCCGATGCGGCTGCGCCCGCCGATGCCCGCGGGCGGCGCCGGCGCGTTCGAGCAGCCGAAGAGCGGCGGCGGCAAGAAGTGGATCTTCCTCGCGCTCGGCCTGGTGGTCGTGGCGGGTTTGATCGTGGGAGCGATCTTCCTCTTCGGCGACAGCGGCAGCGGTGGTGGCGGCCAGACCCCCGCGCCGAACATCCCGGTCGGGCCGGGTGACTCGCAGAGCAACAGCCCCTCGTCGCTGAACACCCCGCCGCCGTCGATCAGCATCAAGCCGAGCTCCTGATCGAGCGACGCTGAGCTGGGCTTCTTGCACTCTCCCCCCGAGAGTGCTAAACACGGTCTTGGCACTCGACGCCGTCGAGTGCCAAAGGTCGGGACGGTGAGGCTGAACCCCCACCCGGGTCCAGTCGTCCGTCGCGGGCACCGAGCCTGGCCGAGGAAGAGTCCTGCTGCCGCCGCTGCAGAAAGACAGCGCGGCGGCTGCGCCCAATACCGGAGGACCACACCGCAATGGCCAAACTGATCGCGTTCGACGAGGACGCCCGCCGCGGTCTCGAGCGCGGCTTGAACACCCTCGCCGAAGCCGTCAAGGTGACCCTCGGCCCGCGGGGCCGGAACGTCGTGCTCGAAAAGAAGTGGGGCGCGCCGACCATCACCAACGACGGTGTCTCCATCGCCAAGGAGATCGAGCTCGAGGACCCGTGGGAGAAGATCGGGGCCGAGCTCGTCAAGGAGGTCGCCAAGAAGACCGACGACGTCGCGGGTGACGGCACCACCACCGCCACCGTGCTCGCCCAGGCCCTCGTCCGCGAGGGGCTGCGCAACGTCGCCGCCGGCGCCGACCCCATCTCCCTCAAGCGTGGCATCGAGGCGGCCGTCGAGGCCGTCACCGAGCAGCTGCACAAGGCCGCCGTCCAGATCGAGACCAAGGAGCAGATCGCTGCTACCGCCTCGATCTCGGCCGCTGACCGCACCATCGGCGAGCTGATCGCCGAGGCGCTGGACAAGGTCGGCAAGGAAGGCGTCGTCACCGTCGAGGAGAGCAACACCTTCGGCCTCGAGCTCGAGCTCACCGAGGGCATGCGCTTCGACAAGGGCTACATCTCCGGTTACTTCGTGACCGACCCGGAGCGTCAGGAAGCCGAGCTCGAGGACCCGTACATCCTCCTCTTCGGCTCCAAGATCTCCACCGTCAAGGACGTGCTGCCGCTGCTGGAGAAGGTCATCCAGTCCGGCAAGCCGCTGCTGATCATCGCCGAGGACGTCGAGGGCGAGGCCCTGGCCACCCTCATCGTCAACAAGATGCGCGGCACCTTCAAGTCCGTCGCCGTCAAGGCCCCGGGCTTCGGTGACCGTCGCAAGGCGATCCTGCAGGACATCGCGATCCTGACCGGTGGCCAGGTCATCTCCGAGGACGTCGGCCTCAAGCTGGAGAACGCGGACCTGTCCCTGCTGGGCAAGGCCCGCAAGGCCGTCATCACCAAGGACGAGACGACCATCGTCGAGGGTGCGGGCGACGCCGACCAGATCCAGGGTCGCGTCAACCAGATCCGCGCCGAGATCGAGAACTCGGACTCGGACTACGACCGCGAGAAGCTGCAGGAGCGGCTCGCGAAGCTGGCCGGCGGCGTCGCCGTCATCAAGGCCGGTGCCGCGACCGAGGTCGAGCTCAAGGAGCGCAAGCACCGCATCGAGGACGCGGTGCGCAACGCGAAGGCCGCCGTGGAAGAGGGCATCGTCGCCGGTGGTGGCGTGGCCCTGATCCAGGCCGCCGAAGCCGCGTTCGCGGGCCTGAAGCTCGAGGGCGACGAGGCCACTGGCGCCAACATCGTCAAGGTGGCCGTCGAGGCCCCGCTCAAGCAGATCGCGATCAACGCCGGCCTCGAGGGCGGCGTCGTGGTGGAGAAGGTCAAGGGCCTGCCGCAGGGTCACGGCCTCAACGCCGCCACGGGTGTCTACGAGGACCTGCTCGCCGCCGGCGTGCCGGACCCGACGAAGGTCACCCGCTCCGCGCTGCAGAACGCCGCTTCCATCGCGGCGCTGTTCCTGACCACCGAGGCCGTCGTGGCGGACAAGCCGGAGAAGGCTTCGGCCGCTCCCGCCGACCCGTCCGGTGGCATGGGTGGCATGGACTTCTGATCCACCCGGGAAAAGCCCGGTCCGCTTCGGCGGGCCGGGCTTTTTCTTATGACGGCTTCGTGAAGAACCACACGGCGTAGGCGCCGGTGACGACGACGCCGAGCGCGAGCACGCCGAGGCCCCCGAGCCAGGCGGTGCTCTTCCGGCCGGCTTCCAGGCCGACGACGATGGCGCTGATCCCGGTGAGCATGACCCAGATCGCCAGCCCCGCGGCGGTGTAGAGCACGACTCTGGCGGCCTTGGCCCCGCTGGCGTCACCGCCAGAGAGAACCGCGTAGCCGGCGAAGGCGGTCAGTCCGAGCCCGGCGATCAGGTACAACCCGCCCAAAAGCCCGACGACGACCTTCGCCGCGGTGTTTCCGTGATCCACGAGCGCGAACCCTAACCCCTCGAACGGGATTCGCGTCGTGGTTTTGGGCCGTCCGGCCCATCGCCCACGGCCGAACGGCCCGGACGTCCCCTGGCGTCCGGGCCGTTCTTCCGGTGATTCGCCGCGTCCCCCGACGGCGGCATTCCCCTCGGCCCGCATCCCCCGACGCGGGCGTCTTCAGCGCACCCCCGGCATCCGGCGGGCACCGGCTCCCCCTGCGAGCCCGCGCCCGCCAGAGGTCAGGAGTCCTCTTCGGGCGTCAGAATGGCGGCGGCGACGTAGATCGGAATGGCGATCCCGACGGAGAGGAAAACGGCGGCGACGAGGCCGATCCGCAGGACGTTGGCATCGACGCCGAGGTAGGTGGCCCACCCACCGCAGACACCGGTGAGCATCTTGTCGCTCCGGCTGCGGCGGAGCTTCTTGGTTTCCGGGGTGTACACGCTGTTCGTCATGGCTCAATGGTGTCTCCCGGGGGCGGTGACCCACATCGGGAACGGCCCGGACCCCGACCCTGAACTTGCCCTCGGGGGCTCCCCCGGCTTGGGCGCGGGGAGCTTTGTCGCGCCCGGTTGTCCCTGATCGCCGTGCGGTTGAAGGCACCCCATGATCAGGTCGCTTTTCCAGTGTCCGGGCACCGCCCCGGGCCGCGGCCTCCGCGGGCGATCGCCGATCATGACCATGTCGGCCGCCGGTGCCCCTAGACGAGTAGTGCGTAACTCGGTCAGTGACCGGGTGATGCCCTCAAATCAAGGAGCAGGGTGGTCATCCCGTCGCCTGAGGCCGTCAAATCACTTTGAGCCGGGCCCGCAACCTCAGGGCGAAGGCGGGTGAAGACGCAAGCTTGCGGGCCCGGCTCAAAGTGATAGGCCTCGTTCAGGCGACGGGATGACCACCCAGCGGCTTACCCGCGAAGGTGAGAGGGAAGCGCTCCTCGTGGTCATCCCGGAGCCTGCCCGTCCGGCGAGGACATTCTTTTCCTGCCGACCTGGAAGCGTCTGCCGCGGCAGATAGGTCGCCGGGGGTGTGGACAGGCGGCCGATGAAATCGGACTTTTCCGGCTTTGTGGGTGGGGGTCGATAGGATGGAGCCGGGGAGGCCCCTGGGGGCGGGGATGTCTGGACCTTCTGGGGCCGCCGCCGCAAACGGCAGCGCACCCGGGGCAGCCGCACCGGAGTCTGCGGCGGGGGATCTCTTGAGGCGAACTCGCCCTGCCGCAGGAAAATCAGGTGCCCGACCCCCAGCCGGCGAGCTACAACTGGTCACCATGAAGCACGACACCCCCGAGTTCGCCGCGATCGCCGCGCAGGGCACCATCCTGCGGTGCCAGGTCGGGTCCGGGCTGCACGGGACCGCCGTCGACGGTCAGGACGACCGCGACGAAATGGGGCTGTGCGTCGAACCCGCCGAGTACGTCAGCGGGCTGAAGCGGTTCGAGCAGTACGTCTTCCGCACCCAGCCCGAAGGCGTGCGGTCCGGGCCCGGTGACCTCGACCTCATCGTCTACTCGCTGCGCAAGTGGATGCGCCTCGCGCTCAGTGGGAACCCCACCGTCCTGCTGCCGTTGTTCGTGCCCGCCAACGAGATCGTCGCGATCACCGAGCTCGGCCACGACCTGCGGGCCAACTCCGGCCGGATCGTCTCGCGGCAGGCCGGGCTGCGGTTCGCCGGGTACCTGCGGACGCAGCGCGCCCGGATGCTCGAAGGCTCGCTGAAGGTCAACCGGCCCGAACTCATTGCGAAGTACGGCTTCGACACGAAGTACGCGATGCACATGGTCCGTCTCGGGGTCCAGGGCGTCGAGCTGCTGGAGACCGGCCGGATGACGCTGCCGATCCCCGAACCGTGGCTGAGCTGGCTTCGCGACCTGCGGCGCGGGAAGCACACCCAGGACGAAGCCATCGCCGCGGCGGCCGAGCTGCAAGACCGGCTCGACCGGCTCACCCGGGGTGCGTCGCCGCTGCCGGAAGAGCCCGATCGGGACTGGGCGAACCGGTGGCTGGTGCACGCCTACGCCGCGGCTTGACGCCGGGTCCGCGCTCAGCTCAGCGCGCGGACCCGGCTCAGCCGGGCTGCCCACGCCGCCGAAACCCCGGGCGGTGCCGCGTACGCCGCGCCGGGTTCCGAGGCAGAGCGCAAGACCGGCAGGTATCCGTCCACAGGGGACAGTGAGGACTCGCAGACGTCCCCCTCCAGCAACGAAAGCGTCCCGAGTCCACAAGCGAATTCCAGTGACGGCAGCGCGCCCGCCAGTGCCAGTCCGGCCGCCAGGCCCACGCTCGTCTCCACCGCCGACGACACCACGCACGGCAGCCCGCACGCCTCGGCGACCTCCAGCGCCCGCCGGACGCCGCCGAGCGGGGCGACCTTCAGGACCGCGATGTCCGCCGCTCCGGCGACCGCCACCTTGAGCGGGTCCTCCGCGCGGCGGATCGACTCGTCGGCCGCGATCCGGACGTCGACCCGGCGGCGGACCGCGGCCAGGTCCTCGATCGACGGGCACGGCTGCTCCGCGTACTCCAGCCCGCCCGCCGCCTTGTCGAGGTCCGTGAGCGCGCGCACCGCCGTGTCGACGTCCCACGCCGTGTTCGCGTCGACGCGGATCGCTCCGCCGGGGCCGAGCGCGTCGCGGACCGCCTCCACCCGCGCGCAGTCGTCGGCCAGGGAGACGCGCGGGTCGGCGACCTTCACCTTCGCCGTCCGGCAGCCGGAGGCGCGGACCAGTTCGTGCGCCTTCGCCGGCTCGACCACCGGCACCGTGGTGTTCACCTCGATCCGGTCGCGGACCGGCGCGGGCCAGCCGGTCTCGGCCGCCTCCAGTGCGGCGCGCAGCCACGGCACGCTTTCGGCGTCGGAGTAGTCGGCGAACGGGCAGAACTCGCCCCAGCCCGCCGGGCCGTGCAGCAGCACGCCCTCACGGACGGTGATTCCGCGGAACCGGGTGCGCAGGGGGATCGCGTAGACCTTCATCGAGGCCGATCATGCCACCGTGCCGCGGCTCGCAAACAGGTGCCGAACTGCGCGTTTCGGGCAAGAATGGGTCGGTGGTCCTCGACTTCCGCGTGCTGGGTCCGGCCGAGGTCACGGCCGACGGCCGCCCGGTACCGCTCGGGGGCAGCCGGCCGCTGATCGTGCTGGCCGGCCTTCTGCTGCGCGCGAACCGGGTCGTGCCGGTCGACGAGCTCGGCCGCTGGCTCTGGGCCGACGACCGCCGCCGCTCCAAGGGCGCGCTCCAGACGTACGTGCTGCGCCTGCGCCGCGCCCTCGGCGACCAGGTCGCCATCCGCACCGAGAGCGGCGGCTACCGCCTCGAACTCGACGACGACCTGCTCGACCTGACCCGCTTCCGCGCGCTGGCCGTCCGCGGCAAGGCGGCGATGGACCGCGGCGAGAGCCGCCGCGCGGCCGCGCACTTCGCCGACGCGCTCGCGCAGTGGCGCGGTCCGGCGCTGCTGAACGTCGAGTCCGACGCGCTGCACCGCGACGAGGCCGGCCAGCTGGCCGAGGAACGGCTGCGGGTGCGCGAGCAGTGGGCCGACGCGCTGCTCGAAGTCGGCGAGTACGGCACCGTCGTCCCCGAGCTCACCCGGCTGACCAGGGAGAACCCGCTGCGGGAGCGGCTGCACGAGCAGCTGATGACCGCGCTGTACCGGTCGGGCCGTCAGGCCGAGGCGCTGGAGGTGTACCGCCGGATCAGCGGCGTGCTGGCCGACGAGCTCGGGCTCGACCCCGGGCCGTCGCTGCAGCGCACCCGCCAGGCCATCCTGACCGGCGGCGGCGCGGCGCCCGCGCCGGCGCGCTACCGGCTCGGCGTCGAGCCGCAGGTGCCGCACCAGCTGCCCGCCGACCTGCGGGGCTTCTCCGGGCGCGAGTGCGACCTCAAGGCGTTGCACGCGCTGCTGCCGGAGGCGGCCGACGCCGGCGCGTCGACGCCGATCGCGTCCGTCGAGGGCATGGGCGGCATCGGCAAGACGACACTGGCCGTGCACTTCGCGCACGAGGTCGCGGACCGGTTCCCCGGCGGGCAGGTCCACCTCGACCTGCGCGGCTACGGCCCTGGCGAGCCGGTCGAGCCGTCGGCGGCGCTGGAGGCCATGCTCACCGCCCTCGGCGTCCCGTGCGATCAGATCCCCGGCGACCTCGACGGCCGCGCGGCGAGCTGGCGGACGCACACCGCGGGACGGCGGCTGCTGGTCCTGCTCGACAACGCCAACCGGACCGAGCAGGTGAGCCCGCTGCTGCCGGGGCCCGGCTGCCTGGTCGTGATCACCAGCCGCTGGCAGCTGCGCGCGCTGGTCGCCACGCACGGCGCGCGCCGGATCGCGCTGGAGGAACTCGGTGACGAGGACGCCGTCGCACTGCTCGCGGCCACGATCGGCCACGACCGGGTCGCCCGGGATCCGGCGGCGGCCGAGCGGTTCGTGCGCTACTGCGGCGGCCTGCCGCTGGCGATCCGGATCCTCGCCGTGCGCGCGGCGGCGTTCCCCGACCTGCCGCTCGACGAGTTCGTCGGCTCCCCCGACAGCGACGTGCTCGGTTCGTTCGACCTCGGCGACGGCGAAGGCACCAACATCCGGTCGGTGTTTTCCTACTCCTACCAGGCGTTGCCGCCGTCGACGGCCCGGCTGCTGCGGCTGCTCGGCCTGTCCACCGGCGTCGACTTCACCGTGCCGGCGGCGGCCGCGGTCGCCGGGCTGGACGTCGCCGCGACCCGGCCGATGCTGGAGACGCTGGCCGCCGCGCACCTGCTCGCCCAGCCGCGCCCGGGCCGCTACCAGTTCCACGACCTCATCCGGGCGTACGCGGGCGAGGCGGCTTCGCAGGTCGATTCGGCTTCGGAGCGCGACGCCGCTTTGGACCGGTTGCTGGGCTGGTACCTGGCGTCGGCGCTGAACGCGTCACGGCTGATGCGGCCGGAGCGCTACTACCGGCTGCTGGAGCTCGACGACCTCGAAGGCGGGGCGGTCTTCGGGTCGTACCACGAGGCGCTGGACTGGTTCGGCGAGGAGTACGGCAACCTGATCGCCGCGGTGCACCTGGCGCGGCGCCGGGGCCGCGACGACGTCTGCTGGAAGCTCGCCTGGCTGCTGCAGAGCTACTTCGTGACGCGCTCGCGGCTCGACGACTGGCGGTCGGTGTTCGCGGTGGCGCTCGAAGCCGCGCGGGCGAGCGGCCACCGCCCGGGCGAGGCCGGGATCCTGAGCGGGCTCGGCGTCGTCAACGGCGTCGCCCGGCAGTACGCGGAGTCCCGGCGGTACCTGGAGCAGGTGCTCGCGATCCAGCGGGAGCTCGGGGCGCGCGAGGGCGAGGCGCGGGCGCAGTACAACCTGGCGATGGCGGCGCACAACCTCGATGACTGCGCCTGGGCGTACGAGCACGGCGTGCAGGCGCTGGCGATCGTCCGCGAGCTGGGGCTGGGGCACTTCGAGGCGAGCGTGCTGCGGGCGCTGGGCGACATCTGCACGTCGATGGGCGATCACGAGCAGGCGCTGCGCCTGGCCGACGCGGCGCTGGCGATCCTGGACCCGGAGGGGCGCCCCGTGGACACACGGTTCACGCAGCACACGCGGGGCCTGGCGCTGATCGGCCTCGGCCGGTTCGAGGAGGGCATCGCCTGCATCCACGAATCGGTGGAGATGTTCTTCGCGATGGACGAGCAGTACGAGGCGGCGGACGTCTTGGCCCAGCTGGGCACGATCCACCTCCGCCACGGCGACGCGGCGCTGGCCCGCGAGTGCTGGCTGCGGTCGGTGCGGCTGCTGACGGAGCTGGGCCACCCGGACGCGGACGACGTGCGGGCGAAGCTGGCGGCTCTGGTCGTGGTGGGGGCGTAGAGGTATTCGGCTCCGGACCGGCGCACGTGCCGACCCCCAGCGGCAGCACGCGAGCCGGTCCGGCCCGCACGGGCCAGTGAAGCCCACTGCGCTCACTGTCCACTCACTGTCCTGTTTTCGGGGGCCACGCCGAGCAGGTCGGCGAGGCATTCGGCGTTCCGCGGAGCGGCGACCTTGACGTCGTTGTCGAAGTAGACGTGCACGTCACGGCGACCGTCGTCGTGCCAGGTGCGGATCTTTTCGGCCCAGGTGCGGAGGGCGCGGTCGGAGTAGCCGCTGACGTAGAGCTCTTCGTCGCCGTGGAGGCGGACGTAGGCGAAATCGGCGGTCTGGTCTTCGAGGAACGGCCACTTGCCCGCGGTGTCGGCGACGACCAGGGCGATGCGGTGTTCTTCGAGGAGGCGTTTGGCGGCCGGGTCGGCGAAGCTCGGGTGGCGGACTTCGAGGGCGTGCTTCAACGGTCGTTTCTCGCCGGCTTCGAGGTGCGGGGTGCCTTTGAGCTTCTCGTCGTGGTTCTTGGCCAGCCGCGCGGCTTCCTCGGTGGTGCGGGGGAGCAGGGCGAAGAAGTTCTCGAGCCGGTCGGGGTCGAAGGTGAGCCTGGGCGGGAGCTGCCAGAGGAAGGGGCCGAGTTTTGCGCCCAGGGCGAGGACGCCTGAGGCGTAGAAGTTCGCGAGGGCGGTCTCGACGTTGCGGAGCTGCTTCATGTGGGTGATGAAGCGGCCGCCTTTGACGGCGAAGAGGAAGTCGGCGGGGGTTTCGTCGAACCAGGCCCGGAAGCGTTCGGGGCGTTGGAGGGAGTAGAACGAGCCGTTGATTTCGACGGCGTTCATGCGTC
Organism: Amycolatopsis sp. NPDC004169; assembly: GCF_040610315.1. Taxonomy (NCBI): domain Bacteria; kingdom Bacillati; phylum Actinomycetota; class Actinomycetes; order Pseudonocardiales; family Pseudonocardiaceae; genus Amycolatopsis; species Amycolatopsis sp. NPDC004169. Next base: position 171,718 of record NZ_JBEXMD010000005.1, on the reverse strand, counting down.
TCGAGAGGTACTCGAGTTCTCGCCTCTGGGGTAGGCCGGGTGGGTAGAAGACACCGCGCCACGGGGGGTAGCGCCAGCCTGAGGTGCCTATTCGGATCTCGGCTATCTGTCTCACCGCCTCTCCGGTTCTTTCCGGTGATTCCCGGTTGTTTGGGGGGCCAAACTCGGGGGCGGTGGGGCTGGTGGGCTGGGAGTTGGGACGGGTGACCCAGGTTGGGGGACGGGTGTCTTACCCGTGCTTGGCGCTGCCGGGGTTCGGGTGTGCCGTGGGTGGTCTGCCGTGTGGGTCTGCCGTGGGGAAAGACTGTCCTCGCCGGACGGGCAGGCTCTGGGATGGCCTTGGGTTTGGCTTTTGGCTCGCCTTTTGTTCTTGGGTCGCTGGGTGGTCATCCCGTCGCCTGGTTGAGGCCTATCACTTTGAGCCAGGCCCGCAAGGTTGGGTTGTTTTCTCGCCTTGGGCTTTGGGTTGCGGGCCTGGCTCAAAGTGATTTGACGGCCTCAGGCGACGGGATGACCACCCAGCTCTTTTGGGGTGGTTGGGGCGTTGGTTGCTGCCCGCTGCCCGCTGCCCGCTGCCCGCTGTCCGCCGCCCCGCCGGCGTCCGGCATGGCCATCACGGTCGAGCCTGCCGACGGCCGCAACCCTCGCCCGCTCCCAGTCGGGCCCGCGGCCGGCCCGGCGCATCCAACTCAAGCCCAGGAAAACCTCCAATGTCGCGACTGCACCAAACCCGACGCGTACTCCCGCAGATTCCCCGGCTGCCCGGCAAACGTGGGCAAACTGAACGCCCGGTGCTCCGCCGCCACCGTCAGTGCCCGTGCCTGGTTTCTCGGCGGGGCCGCCACCGACAGCTCCATCGCGTCGAACCCCAACACCACCAACGTTGCTCCGAACCTGTCCTCCCAGCTGCGCAGCACCGCCGACAGCTCGGCCACCTGGTCCGTGCACTTGATCATCCCCGTCCAGCCGAGCAGGGCCGGGATGTCTGCCGGGCGCTCGGTCTGGACCAGGCCCAAGCGGTGCGGGGCCCGGGTTGCCAGGATCGATCCCGTGTTGCCCGCCTCCGCCAACGGGTCCGACCTGCGTGGGCTGCGCTTGGCCAGCCCCGGGAACCGTGCTCCGAACGGCCTCAGGCACGCGCCGTCGCAGCAGGAGGTGTCCCACCAGCGGGACAAGGCCCCCGCCGCGTCTGCCGTTGCCACTCGGTGGCCTGCCGGGGCCAGCCTGCCCCGGTCGTCGATCCAGTCCTCGCCGTTGGCCGCGAAACGCTGGTCGTGGGGGATCAGCACCGGCCACAGGCCGGACCGCTCGAACTCGGCCACGCAGCCCAGGTAGCGCTCGGGCCGGGTCAGCGGCAGGTCGGACACCCACAGCCGGCCGTGCCACGAGCCGGGTGGCAGCGTCTGGACCGGGGGTGCCGGCGTACCGGGGCGGAGCGGTGCGATCGTCATGGACGTCCCCTCGAACTTGTGTTCGGTTCCTGCATCTCGAACAGTAGTTCGAGGGTCCGACAATTTCCAGCGTTTTGGCCGCTCATCCGTTCGAGTGAATCCGCAAATATGCAGGTCAGGGCGTTGCTGGGGCACGTGTGACGCAAGATGTTGCTGAGACACGCCACTGCGCCGAAGGGGTGGTGGCCGCTCACCTGCACGGATCCGCCGATCGGAACGCGTACGGTGATCCACTGGTCCGAAGGGGGACGAACGTGGTCGATCGGCTGGGGCGATCCGAGCTGCACTACTGCGCGTTGGAGGGTGACGGCGCGCAGGCGCGGGCACTGCTCGCCGCGGGGCACGATCCCGACCTGAGCGACCAAAGGGTCTTCACGCCGTTGCACCTGGCCGCCCAGCAGGAGAACGTCGAGGTGGCCGGCGTGCTCCTGGAGGCAGGCGCCCGGGTCGATCCGGTCAACGAACACGGGAACTCACCGCTCTTCGCGGCAGTCTTCGCCTACCGAGGCCGCGGCGAGCTCATCGAGCTGCTCCAGCAGCACGGCGCGGACCCGCTCCAGGCCAACCGGTCCGGGCAGACGCCGGCCGGCCTGGCTCGGCTCATCGCCACTTCCGACGTCCGGAAGTTCTTCGGCTGACCCCGCTCAGAGCGGCCTGAGCAGGTCGTCCGCGTCCACGATGTGGTACGCGTACCCCTGCTCCGCCAGGAACCGCTGCCGGTGGGCCGCGTACTCCGTGTCCACCGTGTCGCGCGAAACGATCGAATAGAAGTGGGCCTGCCTGCCGTCCCCCTTGGGGCGCAGCAAGCGGCCCAGCCGCTGGGCCTCCTCCTGCCTCGACCCGAACGTGCCCGAGATCTGGATCGCCACCGAGGCCTCCGGCAGGTCGATCGAGAAGTTCGCCACCTTCGACACCACCAGCGTCCGGATCTCGCCGCGGCGGAACTTGTCGAACAGCTCTTCGCGCTCCTTGTTGCGCGTCGCTCCCTGGATCACCGGGGCGTCGAGCTCGTCGCCGAGCATCTCGAGCTGGTCGAGGTACGCGCCGATCACCAACGTCGGCTCGCCCGCGTGTTTGGCCACGATCGACTTGATCACCGGGGTCTTCGTCAACGCCGTGGCCGCCAGCTTGTAGCGCTCGTCCGCCTCCGCCGTGGCGTACTCGAGCCGCTCCGCGTCCGTCAGCGTGACGCGGACCTCCGTGCACTCCGCCGGCGCGATCCAGCCCTGCGCCTCGATGTCGCGCCACGGGACGTCGTAGCGCTTCGGCCCGATCAGCGAAAACACGTCGCCCTCGCGGCCGTCCTCGCGCACCAGCGTGGCCGTCAGGCCCAGGCGGCGGCGGGACTGCAGGTCCGCCGTCATCCGGAACACCGGGGCCGGCAGCAGGTGGACCTCGTCGTAGACGACCAGGCCCCAGTCGCGGGAGTCGAACAGCTCCAGGTGCTTGTACTCGCCCTTGGTCTTGCGGGTGATCACCTGGTAGGTGGCGATGGTGACCGGCCGGATCTCCTTCTTCTCGCCGGAGTACTCGCCGATCTCCTCCTCGGTCAGCGACGTGCGCGCGATCAGCTCGCGCTTCCACTGCCGCCCGGCCACCGTGTTCGTCACCAGGATCAGCGTGGTGGCCTCGGCGCGCGCCATCGCCGCCGCGCCGACCATCGTCTTGCCCGCGCCGCACGGGAGCACGACGACGCCCGAGCCGCCGGCCCAGAACGCCTCCGCCGCCTGGCGCTGGTAGTCGCGCAGCTGCCAGTCCGTCTCCTCCAGCGCGATCGGGTGCGCCTCGCCGTCGACGTACCCGGCGAGGTCCTCGGCCGGCCAGCCGACCTTCAGCAGCGCCTGCTTCAGCCGCCCGCGCTCGGACGGGTGGACGATCACCGTGTCCTCGTCGATCCGGGCGCCCAGCATCGGGCTGATCTTCTTGTTCCGGACGACCTCGGCCAGCACCGCGCGGTCGGTGGTCGACATCACCAGCCCGTGCGCCGGGTGGTTGGCGATCTGCAGCCGCCCGAACCGGCCCATCACGTCGACGACGTCGATCAGCAGCGGCTGCGGCACCGGGAAGCGCGAGTACGTCGTCAGCGCGTCGACGACCTGCTCGGCGTCGTGGCCGGCGGCCCGGGCGTTCCACAAGGCCAGCGGCGTGATCCGGTAGGTGTGCACGTGCTCCGGCGCGCGCTCGAGCTCGGCGAACGGGGCGATCGCGATCCGCGCGTCGTCGGCCTGGGGGTGGTCGACCTCCAGGAGCACGGTCTTGTCGGACTGGACGATCAGCGGGCCATCAGTCACAACTACTGTTATACGTGCCTCGCTCCGGTCCGCTCCGCTCGCGGGTCCGCCGGTGGGACGAGGTGCCGAGGGGATCACTGGGAGGCACGTTGACCACACCGCCGTTCGACGACAACCCGTTCCGGTCGCCGGGCTACCCGCAGCCCGCGCCGATGCCGCCGGTACCGGGGCAGCAGCCCATCCCGCACTGGTTCACGACGAAGGTGAAGATCACCCTGGTCGCGTGCGTGGTCGCCGCGCTGGGCCTGGGCGCGCTCGGCGCGATGGCCATCTACTGGTCCGACCGCAGCGGGCCGCCGTCGGACGGCGACTGCCTGTACCTGACGCGCGAGAGCACCGGCAAGCTCGCCTACCACCGCGTCGGCTGCTCCGCGAACAACGCGACCTACAAGGTCGAGGACACCTACCGCGGCGGGTCCTACCCGTGCGGTTCCGGGGACTACGTGCGGTTCCGGCTCGGTTCCGGCTCCGCGCTGACGCTCTGCCTGGCCCTGAACGTCAAGGCCGGCGACTGCCTGCGTGACGTCGACGACGAGAGCACCATCGCCAAGGTCCTCTGCACCGACCCGGCGGCGCGGGAGCGGGTCGAGATCCTCTCCGGCTACGGCCGCGACGACAAGTGCGAAGGCGCCGACAAGGTGTTCAGCTACTCCGGTCCGCCGGCCCGGACCGTGTGCCTGATCCAGACCGGCGAGAACATCTAGCCGAACCACCGGCTCAGCTCGGCCGGGTCGACGGCGTACCCGTCCGGCCGCACGAGCAGCAGCCGGCCGCGGTACTCCGCCGCGCCGGTCGCCGCGCGGACGACGTCGACCCGGCCGGTGCGGCCGGGCGGCAGCGCGTGGTCGCCGAGGTCGAGCAGCAGCCCGCGGCCGCCGTGCAGCAACGCCGAGAGCCGCGTCGGCCCGGCCGCCGTCGTCAGGTCGAGGTCCGGGACGCGGTGCGCGCCGGGGTAGTCAAGGCCGAGGCCGGACAGCAGCCCGCTGAAGTAGCGGTTGGCGTCCGGCAGCCGCATGAGGTCGATGACGATCTCGCGCAGGGCCTCGACGTTCTCGCTGCGGTCCGGCGCGGTGAAGACGCGCTGGGCCGCGGTGTGCCGCAGCACCCGGGCGGCGGCCGGGTGGCGTTCGGCGTGGTAGGTGTCCAGCAGCCCGGCCGGCGCGGTGCCGCGGACGGTCGCCGCCAGCTTCCAGCCGAGGTTCATCGCGTCCTGGACGCCCAGGTTGAGCCCCTGGCCGCCGAGCGGCGGGTGGATGTGCGCGGCGTCGCCGGCGAACAGCACGCGGCCGTGCCGGTACCGCTCCAGCTGCCGTGTCGCGTCGTTGAACCGCGAAGCGCCGTACACCTCGCCCAGCCGCGTCTCGGCGCCGTACAGCGCTGTCAGGGCTTCGGTGACTTCGGTGTCCGACACCGGCGCGTCGCGGCCGGGCTGCTTCGCCGTGGTGCCGAAGACGAACCGGTGGCCGCCGTCGTCGAGCGGGGTGAGCATCGACCAGTAGCCGTCGACCTGCCGGGTCACCTGGCCGAAGTGCCCCGCGCGGGCGGGGACCAGCTCGGACGCGGCGGCCAGCCGGATGTGGGCCAGCGTGGCGACGTAGGTCTCGGTGCGGCCGGGGAACGGCACCCCGAGCAGCCGCCGGACCGTGCTGTGCGCGCCGTCGCAGGCCACCAGCCAGCGGGCCCGGACACCGTCGACCGTGACGCCGTCCGCGTCGGCCTCGACCGCGGTCACCTCGTGCCCGCGGTCGATCACCACGCCGTGCCCGGCCGCGTGCTCGGCCAGCATCGCCTCGACGTCGTCCTGGGTCCGGTTGAGCACCCGCGGGTGGCGGGTCTGCCAGACGCTGTGGTCGAGCGGCACCGGCAACCCGGCGAAGTGCCCGCTGGGGCCGTCGACCTCGTGGTCGGCCGGGCCCAGGCCACGCAGGTCCAGCAGCTCGGCGGTCCGCGGCTGGAGCCCGACCGGCCGCGGCAGCCCCGGCCCGGACCGCCGTTCGAACACGGTCACGCTCACGCCGGCCAAACCGAGTTCGGCAGCCAGCAGCAGGCCCGTTGGCCCGGCTCCGGCGATCAGGACGTCGGTCATCGCGCACTCCTCAAGTAGACTGAGTGCAAAAGTAGACCAAGTGCAATTTTGACGGTAGCTAATATCCGGCCTGGTCGGGGAGCAGGCCCTGGACGTCGAGGCGGTCGGCCAGCAGGCCCGAGTTGTGCATCAAGTCGGCCACCCGCTGCAGCCGGATGCCGTTGAGCGACGCCGGGTACGAGCCGAGCGAGATCAGCGCGGCCGTGGTCGCGTCGATGTCGGAGAACTTCGGCAGCGCGTCACGCACGGTCGCCGGGTCCGTCGCGCTCTGCTGCGCGGCGCCGAGTGCGGTGCGGAACGCCCGCAGGGTCCGCGGGTTGGCCTGCGCGAACGGCTTGGCCGCCGCGTAGCCGGAGAGGGGGAAGTCCAGCGTCGACCCGCGGGCGCCGTCGGCCAGGATGTGCGCACCGAGATCCTTCTCGGCGCGGGTGATGTACGGCTCGATCATCAGCGCCGCGTCGGCGTCGCCGGCTTGCAGCGCCTGCGGCATCCGGTCGAACGGGATGGCCTTGAACTTGATCTTCGCCGGGTCGACGCCCGCGGTGACCAGCACCGACCGCGCGACGAGCGCGCCGACGTCGTCCAGCGTGTTCACCGCGATCTCGGGTGACTTCTTCGCCGTCGGCACGGTGTAGTCCGAGTCCGGCAACGTCACCAGCGCCATCGTGTTCGGCCCGGACGTGTAGGCCTCGCCCTGCAGCTGCAACGCCGTCCCGCCGGCCGCGGCGCGGAAGATCGCGATGTCGGAGGCGAAGGTGACGTCGAGGTCGCCGGCGGCCAGCTTCGCCAGCCCGTCGTCCGCGCCGAGCTCGACGAGCTGCACGGTCAGCCCCGCGGAACCGAATTTCCCGGCCGCGACGGCGATCCGCAGGGGGGCCGTGTCGATGGCGTTGCCCACACCGACGCGCAGCGTGGTCCGCTCCAGCGGCGGCGGGGCCGCGGGGGTGCCGGAAGAGAACACACTGCACCCCGCGGTCGCCAGAAGCGCCGCTACCAGCGGAATCAGCAGTCCGCGTCCGATCATGAGCCTTCACCTACCGCGAGAATCTCGTTCTCGTGCTGGATCGTATGGTCCAGGCCCCATACGATCGCGGGCAGGGCCGTAACGTGCCGGCGCGGCTTTCGGATCTTCATGGGGCGGGCTACCGTCCAGTAGGTTCGAGGTGTCGTTCGATCCGCGGGTTCCCGCCCGCGGCGGAAAAGGAAACCAGGTGACCCGTCGCGACAAGCGTCCCCGCAAGGGCGGCGACGCGGCGGATCCGCGTCCGGCGGGCGGCCGGTGGCGGCTGCGCAACTGGCGTCTCGGCACGAAGCTCTTCGCCGTCCTCCTCATCCCCGCGCTGGCCGTGATCGCGCTCGTCGGCCTGCGGATCAGCTCCGACCTGCGCGACGCCCGCCAGCTCGCCGAGTTCGCGACGCGCGGCCGGGTCGACAGCACGGTCGCCGAAGCCTTGCACGAGTTGCAACGCGAGCGCGACCTCACCGTCCGGTTCGTTGCGCAGAACCGCCAGGGCGACACCGCGGAGCTCACCGGCCAGCGCACCCGAGTCGACCAGGCCATCGGCGCGTTCGAGCGGACGCTCGCCGAGAGCAGGCCGCGGCTGGACGCGAAGGCCGCGGAAAGCCTGCAGCAGACCGACGACCGGCTGCGCGTGCTCGGTGGCCTGCGGTTTTCCGCGGAGCACTCGGCGTTTCCCGCCGACGCCGTGCTGCGCTCGTACAGCGAGCTGATCTCCGGCCTGCTCGACATCAGCGACTCCGCCGCGGCCGACGTCTCCGACCCGGAACTGGCGCGGATGCGGCTGGCGGGCAACGCACTGGCCCGGATCAAGGACCAGATGTCGGTCAAGCGCGCGGTGATGGCCGAGGCGCTCGCGGCGGGCACGCTCAACCGCGACCGCACGCGCGCCCTGCTCGGCGCGGAAGCCGAACTGGCCGCCGCGCGCAGCGACTACCGCACCTTCGCCACCCCCGACCAGCAGCGGATGTTCGACGACACGGTGATCGGCCTGGTCGTCGACATCGGCAACGACCTGGTCGAATCCGCGCTCACCCGCACCGAAAACGGCCAGAACCTCTCGGGTCTCGATCCGAACCAGTGGGACATCTCGGCGACGAAAACGGTGAACCTGGCCCACCAGGTGCAGCAGGCGCTGCTGGTCCAGTTGCAGGAACGCACCGACGCGCTGGCGGCCCAGGCCCGCACGGCCGCGCTGTGGGACGGCGGCGTGGTCCTCGGCGTCCTGCTCGTCGCCGGCGTGCTGTCGGTGGTCATCGCACGCTCCCTGTTGCGCCCCTTGCGGATCCTGCGCCGGACCGCGCTCGAAGTGGCCGAGCACCGGCTGCCCGCGGCCGTGCAGAACCTGCTCACCGATCCCGAGCCCGCCCCGGAGAACCTGCGGAAACGGCTCGCCGTCGCGCCCGTTCCGGTGTTCACCCGCGAAGAGCTCGGCCAGGTGGCCCGGGCGTTCGACGCGGTGCACGGCGAGGCCGTCCGGCTCGCCGGCGAACAGGCCATGCTGCGCGAGAACGTCAACGCGATGTTCGTCAACCTCTCGCAGCGCAGCCAGGACCTCGTCGAACGGCAGCTGTCGGTGCTCGACCGGATGGAGGCCGACGAGCAGGACCCGGACACCCTCGCCGGGCTCTTCGAACTCGACCACCTCGCGACGCGGATGCGGCGCAACAGCGAAAACCTGCTGGTGCTCTCCGGGCACGACTCCGCGCGCGAGGACGCCGGCCCGGTGTCCGCCGACGAGATCATCGGCGCCGCGCTCTCGGAGGTCGAGCACTACCAGCGGATCGAGCTCGGCCCGGCCCCGCAGGTCGCGGTCCGCGGCGAGGCCGTCAACGACCTCGTGCACGTCGTTTCCGAGCTGCTGGAGAACGCGACGCGCTACTCCGGCGACGAGGTGGTCACCGTGTCGAGCGCGGAAACCCACGACGGCGACTGGCAGATCGAGATCATCGACCACGGCGCCGGCATGCCGCAGGCGGAGATCGACCGCACCAACTCCCGCCTCGCGCACCCGCCGGACGTCGACGTCGAGGTGTCGCGCCGGATGGGCCTGTTCGTCGTCGCGACGCTGGCCACACGCCACCGCATCGACGTCAGCCTCAGCGCGGGCGCGGAATCCGGGCTGGTGGCGACCGTGCTCGTGCCCGCGGCCCTGATCGTCGAGCTGCCGCCGATGCCGGCGCCGCCCCCGCCCGCGGAGCCTGCCGCCGCCCCGGAACCGGAGCTGCTGGCGCCGCTCGCCCCGCTGACGCCGCCGGAGCCCGAACCCGAGCCGGAGCCGGAAGAGCTGTCACCGCCGTCGATCGAGGCAGGCCCGCCGCGCCGGGCGCCGGTGGTGGCCCGCGACCACGCGCCGGAGTGGCCGACCGCGGACGAGGAAGCCCACCTTGACCTCGACGCCCCGACCGAGCGGATGCCGGCCTACCGGGACGTCCTGTCCCGCTGGTTCGACGCCTCCGCCGCGCCCGAGCAGCCGCGGAAGCCGGCCGAGCCGCGCCCGGTCGCCGAGGCGCCGCGGCCGGCCGAGCCCCGGCCGCGGCACGCCCTCGCCGCACCGCCGCCGCCCCCGCCCCCGCCGCCGCTGTCCCGGGAGATCGCCGCTCCCGAAGCGCCGCCGCAACGGGAGAACAACGCTCCGGCGCCCGTCGAGACACCGCTTTCCGGTGAAATCCGCGTGCCGAACCCGGACGACGAGGACACCGAACCGCGGCTGACACCCGTCGCGCCGCCCGCCCCGCCCGAGCCGGTGTACGCCTGGCCCACCCCCGCCGAACTGGAGCAGGAGGACGGCGCGGAGGACACCTGGCCGTTCCTGCAGCCGCTGGATTCCGCGGCCAGCCCGGGATCGGTGCCGGAGCAGCGGCCGATACTCTCTCTTTCCCCGGAAGCGGTGCGCGAGCGGATGACGAGCCTTCAAGGCGGCTTCCGGCGAGGGCGGCATGCGAGGGGGGACGACACCCGGAACCAGTGAAACGGATTGAGGCATGAGCTCGAAGACGCCCCTGCTGGAAGTGATCGCGCTGGACGCGGCGGACGCCGAAAGCGCGCAGGCGGGCGGGGCCGACCGCCTCGAACTGGTTGCGGACATGGCGCAGGACGGCCTGACGCCGTCGGTCGAGACCCTGCGTGACGTGCTTTCGGCGACCGACCTCCCGGTGCGGGTCATGCTGCGGGACAACGGTTCCTTCGCCGTCGGCGACCTGGAAGGGCTGCGCGCGGACACGGCCCGGCTGATCGACGCGGGCGCGCGGGAGTTCGTCTTCGGCTTCCTCAACGTCGACAGCGAGATCGACCTCGACGCCTGCGAGGCGCTGATCAAGGAGGTCGACGGCCTGCCGTGGACGTTCCACCGCGCCATCGACCGCACGCGCGACCCGTTGCGCGCCTACGACCAGCTGGCCGGGCTCGGCTGTGACACCGTGCTCGCCGCCGGTCACCCGAACGGCGTGGCGAGCGGCCTCTCGGTGCTGCAGCGGCTCGCGCAGCGCGACGGCGGGCCGGAGCTGCTCGTCGGCGGTGGCCTGCGCGCCCAGCAGGTGCACCTCCTGCGCGCGGGCGGGGTGCGCGGGTTCCACGTCGGCAGCGCGGTGCGGCCGGGCGGCTGGCAGGCGCCGGTCGACGCGCACGCCGTGCGCACCTGGGTCGATCTCGTCAAATCCTGAAGCAACGTCGCAAATCCCACGTCGAATCGGCGGAGTAGAACGATTTCTGCCGACGTTTTCGCGCGCGGTCGGCAATCGTGGGCCGGTGCGTGAAAATGCATCCGGCCGGTGCAGAGCGCCGTGCTCGGCTGCGCGTGCCGCTGCACGGGCGTTTCCAGCTTTGACCTGGTTGGTGGCTGATTTTCCGGCAGCCGGGTGGCTACGGTTGTCCCGCATTTCGCGATCCGGCCGATCTTCAAGGAATCGATCTGCAGTGCGGGAGGCGGCGCCGTGTGCGCGCGTATTCAGTTCGAGAACTCGTTGCGTGGACAGCAGGAAACCAGGACTCCGACAATCAGGTGGATATCACTCACCTGGGGCCGGTTGATTCCCCGTGGCGGCCGCCCGGGCGTGGCCGCGCTGAGCCGGAAGGCGGAATCGTGACCGGCGCGATACCGCGTCAACGCGGAACCGAAACCTCGGAAGCCGAATTCGTGAAACTGGGGCTCGGCGGTTCCCTCGCCCTCACCGGGGTGCTGGCCGTCGTCAAGATCGCGGAAACCGCCACGGGTGTGGTGCTGACCGCCGCCGGGGTGTTCCCCGGCGCCAATCCCCCGACGGAACGAGCTCCGGCCCGGTCCGGCGGGGAATGAGCGGAGCTGCCCCGATCGGCAGCTCTCTACGGACGGAGGGCTGCCATGACCGGCAGTGACGGGCGGGAAGAACGGCGCGGTGCGCGCGTGGGTCTCGCCGACGTGCGCCAGCTCGAAGACAGCGTCGCGGAGCTCCGGGCCCTGGACTACCGCTACGGCGGCGGCTCGTGCCGGGCCGCCGTGGAATCGAGGTTGCCCGCCGCGGTGGCCCTGCTGGACGGCGTGACGAAAACGGTCGTACTGGCGCGGCTCTACACCGCGGTGGCCGACCTGTACAACCTGGCTGGCTGGACGAACTTCGACCAGGACCGCCCGGCCGCCGCGCTGGAGGCGTTCGCCCGCGCGCTGGAACTGGCCGTCGAAGCGGGCAACGACGACCTCCAGGCCAACATCCGCTACCGCGTCGGGCGGCTGCACCTGCACTACGGCGCGGTCGACGCGGCGCTGCTGGAGTTCGCGCGGGGCCGGGAGGCGGCGGTGTCGGCGCACTCCAAGCTGGCCCAGGCGATCCTGTCGGCGAACCAGGCGTGGGCGCACGCCATGAAGGCCGACGTCAGCGGAGCGCTGACCTTCCTGCGCCGCGCCCGGCAGGAGTTCGCGGAGGCCGAGGGGCGCGAGCCGTCGCCGTGGGCGGCGTTCTTCGGGGCCACCGACATGGCGGCGATGGTCGGGACGGTGCACGGCGAGCTGGCGCAGGTGGTCGACGTCCGCCACGGCCGCGACGGGATCCCCGCCCTCGTCGAGGCGATCAGGGGCTACCCGCGTGGCATGACGCGCAGCCGTTCGCTGACCCTGATCTGGCTGGCCACCGTGCACGCGCTGGACGGCGATCTCGACATCGCCACCACGGTCGGCGAAGAGGCGGTCGAGCTGGCCGGCGCGTTGCGGTCGCCGCGGGTGCGGCAGCGGCTGGACTCGCTGGCGCGGGCCGCCCGCCGGTTCTCCGGCAACGCGGACGCGCGGGCGCTCGTCGAACGGGTCGAAACGGTCGGGCATTCCGGACAATAATCGGTTTGCCATGGGAAGGTAAACCCGCCGGAAAATGAAAATGGGATCCGTCGAAGCTCAGACAAAAGTAGGTTCCTCGGCGCGATCTCGGCTTCTTATGCTTCTCGGCAACCTGCGGCTGACATTGCGCGCAGGCCCGGTCCCCACCGCCGAGAGGAAATCCCCCCATGCGCTTGCGCAAGCTCGTCGCGGCCGCTGTGCCGCTGCCTGCGTTGCTCGGCCTCGCCGTGGCCGTCCCGGCCGCTGCGGCGTCGGAACCCCTGGTCACGCTGGCCGACAACGCCGCCCCGCTGGTCAACAGCGCCCGCACCGGCGACGTCGCGGCCGATCGGCCGATCACCGCCGCGCTTTCCCTGAAATTGCACAACCAGCAGGCGCTCGAGAAGTTCCTCGCTGATGTGCAGAATCCGGCATCGCCGCAATACCACCGGTTTCTGACCCCGGCGCAGTTCAATGCGAGGTTCGGTCCGACGCAGGCCGACGTTGACAAGGCCGTCTCATTTCTCGGGAAAGCAGGGGTGAGCGGGATCGAGGTTTCCGGCAACCGGCAGGCGATCACCTTCACCGGCACGGCGGCGCAGCTGGAGTCGGCGTTCCGCACCCGCATCGGGACCTACCACGACCAGGCGTCCGGGCGGGACTTCTTCGCCAACGACGCGGTCCCGGCCGTGCCGGCGAGCGTCTCGGACGTCGTGGGCGGTGTCGTCGGCCTCGACGACCACGCGGTGCGGACGCATTCCGCGAAGCCGCTCGCGCAACCGAAGGTCGTCAAATCGGTGACGCCGCCGGTGCTCAAGACCGCTTACGGCACCAGCAGCCTCTCGGCGACGGGCAGTGGCGTGAACGTCGGCTTCGTCGAGTTCGACGGCTACCAGAAGTCGAACATCACCAGGTACGACAGCACCTACGGCCTGTCCGCGGGCTCGGTGACGACGGTCCCGGTCAGCGGCGCGAACTACGATTCCTCCCCGGGCGACGGCCAGATCGAGGTCGAGCTCGACATCGAGGTCGTGCACGCGCTGGCCGCGGCGGCCAACGACTACGTGTACGAGGCCCCGAACTCGAGCGCCGGCGAACTGGCGATGTACCAGAAGATCGCGTCGGACGCGAAGGTCGACGTGGTCTCGATTTCGTGGGGCGCCTGCGAAGCGGCCGAAGGGTCGAGCGCGGCGAAGAGCGTCAGCAGCGCGATCGCGACCGGCACCGCGGAGGGCATTTCGTACTTCGCGGCGGCGGGCGACGACGGCACGACCGACTGCTACCGCCAGACCGGTTCGGCGGCCCGCGGGGTCGACTTCCCGGCGTCGAGCCCGAACGTGTCGGGTGTGGGCGGGACGAAGCTGAGCGTGACGTCGTCCAACGGCTACAGCAGCGAAGTGGTGTGGAACGACGGCAGCAGCGGCGGCTCGACCGGCGGCGGGATCTCGACGGTGTTCACGGCGCCGTCCTGGCAGTCCTCGCAGAGCACGACGTACCGCAAGGTCCCGGACGTGGCGGCGGACGCCTCCCCGACGTCGGGCTACTACATCTACAGCGCGGGAACGTGGGAGACGGTCGGCGGCACCTCGGGCGCAACGCCGCTGTGGGCGGCCTTCGCGGCACTGCAGAACCAGGTGCACGGAGGGGCGCTGGGCAACCTGAACCCGAAGTTCTACTCGATCGGCAACGGATCGTCGTACGGCACGGGCTTCCACGACGTGACATCGGGCAACAACAGCCTCCACGGGACAACGGGTTTCACCGCGGCGACGGGGTATGACCAGGTCACGGGCTGGGGTTCGTTCAAGGCGGCGGGCCTCAGCGGCCTGATCGGGTAAGCCCGAGGTGGCGGGGCTGTCGCGAGTTCGTGACAGCCCCGTCGCCCGTTTTTGTCGGTGCCCGATGACACAATGTGCACATGGCAGTACTGGTAGCGACACCGAGGTCCCGCGCGCTGGGCTTCGGCCTCCGGGCGGCGAGGAAGGCGCGGAACCTCAGCCTGCGCCAGCTCGGCCGGGTGATCGGTGTGGCCGCGCAGGAGATTTCCCACTGGGAAGCCGGGACGCGAGTGCCGAAGGTCGAGCAGGTCGGTCTGCTGCTGGGGGCGCTCAGGGTGGAACCGGCGGAGTGGAAGCGGTTGCTCGCCCTTGCCGAGAACGCCCGAGAGCCCAACTGGGTGGAGCCCGCCAAAGTTCCCGAGTTGGCCGCATTCATCGAGTACGAGCGGACCACCAGCACGGTGATCAACTGGGAACCGCTTCTGGTGCCCGGGATCTTCCAGACCACCGACTACACCAGGGCGCTTTTCGCGGCCGAGGGGCTCAAGCCCGAAGAGGTCGAGGAGCGGGTGGCGATCCGGGTTCGCCGCCGTGGGCTCCTTCGTGGCTCGGACCCGTTGAATTACGTGGTCTTCATCGGCGAAGGTGCTCTGCGCGGCGGAGTTGGCGGTTCGCGGATCATGGTTGCCCAGTTGGCCCATCTGGTGGCGGTGTCGCTGTGGTCGAACGTGAGCCTTCGCGTTCTGCCGGTGGCGCTCGGCTGCCATCCCGGGCTGTTCGGCCCGTTTGCGATCCTCGACTTCTGGAACCTGCCGTCGATCGTCCATTTGGAGGGCTATCGCGGCAGTGCCTACCTTTATGATGATCGCGAGGTGGCCGACTATCGCGCCGCCGTGCGGCGGATGCGCGGCTTGGCCTTGGCTGAGCCCGAGTCGCGGGCATTCATCCAGGGGGTGATCGCCGAGTTGGAGGCGTGATGTGGCGTAAGTCGAGTTACAGCGGGGTCCAGACCAACTGTGTCGAGGTGAAGCTCGGGCCGGTGTCACAGATCCGCGACACCAAGGACCGTTCCGGCGGCACCCTGACCCTCGGTTCGGCCGCTTGGCGGGCTTTCCTTCGCAAGGCTAAGCGTTAACCTGTCCGCATGATCAAGCGCACGGTGCTGGACGCCACCCGTGAACTCCTCCGCGAACTCGGCCTCACCACGGTCTTCGGCAATCCCGGCACCACCGAGGTGCCGTTCCTCACCGACTGGCCCGATGACTTCGACTACGTCCTAGGCCTGCAGGAATCCGCCGTCGTGGCGATGGCCGATGCCTATGCCCAAGCCACCCGGCACGCCGTGCTGGTCAACCTGCACTCCGCCGGCGGGGTCGGGCACGGGCTCGGCAGCCTCTTCAACGCCTACCGCAACCGGACGCCGTTGATCGTCGTCGCGGGGCAGCAGATCCGGTCCCTCCTGCCGCACGAGCCCTTCCTCGGCGCGCTGGAAGCGCCCGAATTCCCCAAGCCCTACGTGAAGTGGTCCATCGAGCCCGCCAGTGCCGAAGACGTCCCGGCCGCCCTTGCGCGGGCCTACCACGTTGCCACGCAAGCACCTTCCGGTCCGGTCTTTGTCTCCGTCCCCGCCGATGACTGGTCCGTCACCACCGAACGGCCGATCGTCTCGCGCCCGCGGATCCGCGGGTACGCGCCCGATCCCGAGGCCGTCGACGAGCTCAACGCCGCCCTCGAAGCCGCCGAGCGGCCGGCGATCGTCGTCGGGGGTGCCGTCGACCAGGACGGGGCCGTCATCGAGACCGTTGCGCTCGCCGAACGGCTCAACGCCGCCGTGTGGGTCGCGCCGATGTCCTTCCGGTGCTCGTTCCCCGAAGACCACCCGCTGTTCCAAGGGTTCCTCGACCCCGAACGCGGGGCCGTCGCCGACGCGCTCGCGCCGTACGACCTCGTCGTCGTGCTCGGGGCGCCCGCGTTCACCTACCACGTCGAGCGCGGGCGCGGGGAAGCTCCGCTGCCACCCCTGTTCATCGTCAGCGACGACGAGCAGGTCCTCGCGCGCGCCTTCGAGGGCACCGGCATCCGTGCCACGCCGAAGCTGGGCATCCGCGCGCTGCTGAACGTCGTCGAGCGCAGCACGCGGCCCGCGCCCGCCCCGCGTCCGCGTCCCGCCAAGCCGAGCGCCGACGCGCTGACCGGCGAACTCGTCTACTCGACGCTCGCGGAGCTGTTGCCGGAGAACGCCCTGGTCGTCGAGGAGGCGCCCAGCCACCGCGGGATCCTGCACGACCACCTGCCGATCACGGCCACCGACACCGGCTTCCTGACCATGGCCAGCGGCACGCTCGGCTACGGCGTCCCCGGCGTGGTCGGCGCGGCGCTCGCCCGCCCGGACCGCAAGGTCGTCGGCGTGATCGGCGACGGCTCGAGCATGTACGGCATCCAGGCCCTCTGGACGGCGGCGCGCGAAGAACTCCCCGTCACGTTCGTGATCCTGGACAACAGCGAGTACGCGGCGGTCCGCATCCTCGGCGACGCGATCGGCGGCGCGAAGCTCCCGGGCACCGAACTGGGCGGCATCGGCTTCGCGGGACTGGCCGAAAGCATGGGCTGCCACGGCGTGACGATCACCGAGCCGGCGGACTTGGTCCCCGGCCTCACCAGGGCGCTCGCCGACCCGCGGCCGACGCTGGTCCACGTCAAGGTGGCGGCCTCGTCCAAGTCGCTGTACTGACCACCGCTGGTGGTCCACAGTGGACATCCACTGTGGACCACCAGCGGGTCAGCTGCGGGTCTTGCTCTCCTGGACGTCCGTGGCCTGTTCGGCCAGCTCCCACTCGGCGGCGTCCGACGCGGCCTTGACGGCCTCCGCCGGCGTGCCGCCGTGCAGCAGGCGGGCCACTTCGCCGCGCAGGGTGACGAACTCCGCCGACTCGCGCGTGGTGATCTGGTCGCGCTCGGCGGGCAGGTCCACCGGCAGGTCCGCCACGATCGACGCCGGTGACTTCGACAGCACCAGCACCCGGTCGGACAGGTACACGCTCTCGTCGATGTCGTGGGTGACGACCAGGACCGTGCTGCCCTGCTCGCGCTGCACGCGGCGGGTCAGGTCCTCGAGCTCGAAGCGCGTCTGGGCGTCGACCGAGGCGAACGGCTCGTCCATCAGCAGCAGCGCCGGGCGGCTGGCCAGCGCGCGGGCGATCGACACCCGCTGCTGCATGCCGCCGGACAGCTGCCACGGGTACTTGCCGCCGACGCCGGACAGGCCGACGTGCTCCAGCGCCTCGGCGGCCCGCGCCCGGCGTTCGGCCTTGGAGATCGGCCGCCACCGCAGCGGGAACTCGACGTTCTTCTGCACCGAAAGCCAGGGGAACAGGGACCGGCTGTAGTCCTGGAACACGACGGCCAGGTCGTCCGGCACGCCGGCGACGCGGTCGCCGTGCAGGCTGACCGTGCCGTCGGTCGCCCGCGTCAGCCCGGCGATGCAGCGCAGCAGCGTCGACTTCCCGCAGCCCGACGGGCCGACGATGCTGGCCAGCTGACCGGCTTCGACGGTGAACGAAAGGTTGTTCACCGCGGTGTGCGCCTTCGCACCGGCGCCGTAGGTGTGGCTGAGGCCGGACACTTCGAGCATGGTGGTCATGGGGAGAGGCCTTTCGAAGCGTCAGCCGCGGCCGAGGCGGGTCGGCTGCCAGGCCAGCACCCGCCGCTCCGCGGCCAGGAAAACCATGTTGAAGACGTAGCCGAGGATGCCCAGCAGCACCAGCCACGCCCACATGGTGGGGAAATCGAAGTCCTGCTGGGCGTTCAGCAGCGACCGCCCGATGCCGTTGTACGCACCGACGAGCTCGGACACGACCATCAGCAGCAGCGAGATCGACAGGCTGACCCGCAGCCCGGCGAAGATCTTCGGGGCCGCCGCCGGCAGCACGACCATGCCGAGCCAATACGCCTTGGGCGTGCGGAACGACCGGGCCGTCTCCACCTTCACCTGGTCGACCGAGCGGACGCCGTCGACCGCGTTGAGCAGCACCGGCCAGACCGCGCCGAAGATGATCGACCCGATCTGCATGCCCGAGCTCAGCCCGAACAGCACCGCGAACACCGGGATCAGCGTGGGCGGCGGGATCGAGCGGAAGAACGCGAACAGCGGGCCGACGTAATCCATCGCCGTCTCCGACCGGCCGATCAGCACGCCGAGGACGATGCCGACGACCGCGGCCAGCGCCCACCCGCCGAGCATCCGGGCCAGGCTGGGGACGACGTTGTCGAACACCGCGTCGGTGAGGAACAGGTGTGACGCGGGCCCGGTGAACCACAGCTTCGCCGCGGTGGTCGCGATCTCCGTCGGCGGCGGGAAGAACCTGCTCCCGCCGGCCCGCGCGGCGAACTCCCACACGACCACCATGAGGGCGAAGAGCAGCCAGTTGCGCAGGACCGTGGCGGCACCGCGCGCGGCGCGCCTGCCCACCCGGCCCGAAAGGGTTGCCGCCGTCACGCGATCGCCTCCCGGTCGACCGTGCTCCACCGGAACAGCCGCCGGCCGAGCTGGTCGAGCCCTTCGTTGATCAGGTAGCCCAGCGTCCCGGCCACCACGGTGCCCGCCAGTACCAGGTCGAACCGGGTGGAACCGGTGCTGGCCACGATGATGAAGCTGCCGAGGCCGACCTGGGAACCGGCCAGGAACTCGACGCTGACCACGGCGATCAGCGCGATGGTCGCCGACAGCCGGACGCCGGTGAAGACGAACGGCGCGGTCTGCGGCAGCGCGACCGACGACAGGATGCGGAACCGGCTGGTCCCGCACGCGCGGGCGGTCTCCATCAGCACCGGGTCGATCTCGCCCATGCCGTAGATCGTGTTGAACATGATCGGCCACAGCGAGGCGTACACGGCGAGGATGATCTTCGCTTCCGGGCCGGAGCCGATCACGATCAGCACCAGCGGCACCAGCGCGGTGACCGGGATCGGCCGGAGGAACTCCACGATCGCGGCGGTGGCCGTGCGCAGGGCCGGGATGCTGCCGAGCAGCAGGCCGGCGGGCACGCCGATCACGATCGCGACCGCGATGGCGATCAGCCAGGCCAGCATCGTCGCGACGATGTCCCGGACGAACTCGGGGTCACCGAGCAGGTCCCAGACGGTGCCCAGCACGACGCTCGGCGGCGGGATGAACGTTTTGTCGACCAGGCCGACCTGGACGACGACCTCCCAGAACAGGAGGAAGCCGACCAGGCCGGCCAGGCCGCGGAGCAGTTTCTTCACGTCGGACAGGTGATCAGCTGGTGGCCTGCGGCGCGATCATCGGCGCCGCGTCGACCTTGCTGGTGATGACGCCCATCTGCAGCAGCAGGTCGGGGACCCGCTGCAGGCGCCGGGCGTCCAGGACCGAGCCGTAACCCGGCAGGGTGAGCAGCTTGGCCGTGTCCTCGTCGATCTTCGCGTACTTGACCAGCAGCGGCTCGACCTTCGAGCGGTCGTTGATCGCGTCGCTGGTGGCCTTCTTCATCGCGCGCTGGAAGGCCGCGAGGGTCTTCGGGTTGCCCTGGACCCACTTCGTCGTCGAGCCGTAGCCGGTCAGCGGGAAGTCCTGGCTGGCGCCGGTGTTGATGTCGATGACCGGCGTCGCGCCGACGGTCTTCGCCGCCTGCGTGAGCATCGGCTCCGGCATGTAGGCCGCGTCCACCTGGTTGTCCTTCAGCGCCGCCGCCATGTTCGGCAGCGGGACCAGGGTCCACTTGACCCCGCTGAAGTCGACACCGTGGTCCTTCATGACGGACTTGGTGAGGATGTCGGACGCGGTGTTCTTGGCCGTGATCGCGATTCGCTTGTCCTTCAGGTCGTTGACCGTCTTGACCGGCGAGTTCGGCACCGTGACGATGGCGTTGCTCTTCGCGTTCACCGACGTGCCGTCGGCGACCAGCTGGATGTCCTCGCCCTTGCCCTTGGCGACGAAGAACGGCGTGTACGTCGAGAGGGCGATGTCGACCTCGCCGGAGATCGCTTTCTGCATCGACTCCTGGCCGCTCTTGGCGACGATCTGCTCGACGTCGAGACCCTCGGCCTTGAAGTAGCCGCCGTCCAGGGCCAGCCAGAACGGCCCGAGGTCGGTGGTCGGCATGATGGAGACCTTGATCTTCGACTTCTCCAGGCCGCCCCCGTTCGACGAGGCGTTCGAGCTGTCCGAGCCGAGCGCACTGCAGCCGGTGAGGGCCGTGGCGGCTGCGACCGTGAGGGCGAGCCCGAGCGCGGCGCGGCGAGTGCGAACCCGGCCACTGCTCATGGCGTTTCCAAGCAAGGCCTGCTCCTTGAAGAAAGTGACGGTTGGGGAACCGATTTCAGTGGAAGTGCGTGACTCATTCTCGGGAGCCACGCGGGCCACTGTAGAGAACGTGACAGCTCGCTCACAATGGGTGGAACGACTACCGGACCGAGTGGCGCACGTCACTCTTTCGGCCTCTGGTCTAGACCCACTGCTCCACTCGCCGTAACGGTTTACCCAGCGTAGGGTGAGGTTCCTGAATCAGCGATGACTTCTGTGCGCCGACTGAGCGAACGCTGTGCAAGATTGAGCGGGTCCTGTCGGGAGGGTTACATCTTCCCCGGCCGTTCGCTACCCTCTGCACCTGCGGGGAGGTATCAACCTCCGATGTAGTGAGAGAGAGTGCCTGGATGGCCGATCAAGCAGTCCCACTTCGGTGTACCAGCACACACTGTGCTTTTCCTGAGAGAATCTTCCCCGCGAAGACCACTGCCTGGCCGGGCACAACCGCCGCGCCGGTGGGTTAGGGCCAACCAACAGACCGATGCAAGACCAGCGCAGGGACCCGACCGTGATGCTCGAGCTGAACCGATTCCGTCCGCCCGGACGGGGTTCAGGAACCCCCAGTGTCGACACTGGAGACGATCTTTTCACCCGTACGGGTAGCGTCTTGCGCTGGGCTCCTTCCGATGGGCCGGAGCGCCGGAACGCCGGGAGCGTGCAGACGAGTGGCTGAGGAGAACGCGATGCGCCCTGGCGGGCGCTGGACCGACCAGGGTTTCCCGAGCACGAACGATGATGGTGGAGCGGCGGTGCCGAACGAAGACGCCGCGGGGGTGGGAGGGGCCCCCGCGCAGTCGCCCGGAGCGGATCCGGGCCGGAAGGCCGGGCTGTTCTCCGGCATGCGTGACTGGCGGCTGCGGTCCAAGCTGGCCGCGGTCCTGATCATCCCGACCCTCACAGCGCTCGCACTGGGCGCGGTACGCGTGATCGACGACGCCCGCGAGGCGGCCGAGTTCCAGCGCACCGCCGACCAGGTCGCGTTCGCCGTCAAGGTCACCACAGTGGTGCACGAGCTGCAGAACGAACGCTCGCTGGCCGTCGCCCGGATCTCTTCGGGCAACCAGCTGCTGCAGACCGGGCTCGACTCGCAGATCGCCAAGGTCGACCGCGAAGTCGCCGACCTGCGCGGCGCGGCCGGCACCCTCGGCTACGACGACCAGGCGACCAAGGACCGCTACGCCCGCGGTCTCCAGCGCCTCGACGCCCTGCGTCCGCTGCGAGCGGCGTTCAACGCCCAGAACAGCCTGCCCGACATGACGGTCCTCACCGCCTATTCGGGCATCATCGACTCGCTGATCGAGCTGGGCCGCGAGGTCACCACCGCGGTCACCGACCGGGACGTGCTCCGCCTCGGCACGAGCACGCAGGCGATCAGCGAGGCCAAGGAGTTCACCACCCGCTCCGACGCCGAGCTGCAGATCGCCGCGTTCCGCGGCAACTTCCCCGGCGACCTCCTCGACCAGACGCGCGCGTCGGCGTCCAGTGCCGACGCCTCGGTCGCGGCCTTCCTCGCGAACGCCGACGACGACCAGCGCCAGCTCTACAACGACACCTACTCCGGCCCGGAGGTCGACGACCGGCGGCGGATCCAGACGTCGGCGTTCTCCTTCGCCCAGCTGGGTGACCCGCCGAACATCGACACGACCGCGCTCGGCAAGGACAGCACCGTCTCGGCCGACAAGCTGCACGCGGTCGAGTCGAACCTGCTGGCCCAGCTGAAGACCCGCGCCGACGACCTCGCCACGGCGGCGGTCAACTCCGCGTGGGTCGGCGGTGCCGTGGTCCTCGCCGCGCTGGCCCTCGCGGTCGCGCTGATGCTCGTCGTCGCCCGCCTGATGCTGCGCCCGCTGCGGGTGCTGCGGAAGAGCGCACTGGACGTCGCCTACACCCGGCTGCCGGAAACCGTGCAGGCGATCCTCGACGACCCGGACCCGGTCGGCGCCTCCAAGAAGGCCGTCCAGCCGGTGCCCGTCACCTCCCGCGACGAGATCGGCGAGGTCGCGCGGTCGTTCGACATCGTCCACGAACAGGCCGTCAAGATGGCCGCCGAGCAGGCCCTCCTGCGCGAGAACGTCAACGGCATCTTCGTGAACCTGTCCCGCCGGTCGCAGCGGCTGGTGGAACGCCAGCTCGGCGTCATCGACCGGCTGGAAGCCGACGAGCAGGACCCGGACCACTTGGCCAGCCTGTTCGAGCTCGACCACCTCGCGACGCGGCTGCGGCGCAACGGTGAGTCGCTGCTGGTGCTCTCCGGCGCCGGCCTGGCCAAGTCGGTGCCCAAGCCGGTGCCCGCCGCCGACGTCATCGGCGCCGCGGTGTCCGAGATCGAGCAGTACGCCCGGATCGAGGTCGGCATCGTGCCCGACGTCGCGGTCCAGGGCCTGGCGATCCACGACCTCGTGCACGTCCTCGCGGAGCTGCTGGACAACGCGACCTACTTCTCCGAGCCGGAGACGAAGGTCATCGTCCGGGCCGTGGTGACCCGCCGCAAGGCGCTGGCCATCCAGGTCACCGACCACGGTGTCGGCATGAGCGAGGAGCGGCTGGCCGAGGTCAACGCCCGCCTGGCCGACCCGCCGGACCTGGACGTGTCGGTGACCCGGCGAATGGGTCTGTACGTGGTTTCGCGGCTGGCCAAGCGCCACGGCATCGAGGTCCGGCTGCGCGAGAACGAGGACATCGAAGGCGGCGTGATCGCGCGGGTCGTCGTCCCGGCCGAGCTGCTGACCCAGCTCCGCCCGGGCATGCAGCGGCAGACGCCGCCGCCGGCGAACCGCTCCGAGACGTCGATGTCGATGCCGAGCATCCCGCCGATCCCGGCCGCGCGCTCGGACTTCGACCAGACGCAGACGTTCGCGCAGACACCGCCGCCGCGCTCGAACCCGACGCCGGCAATGCCACCGCCGCCCGCACCCGAGCCGGTGGCGAGCCAGGGCGGCCTGGTGCCGCTCGACCAGCCGATCAGCCTGGACGACCTGGTCAGCGGCGGCCGCGCGGCGGGCCCGTTCCTGTCGCCCGAGCTGCCGAAGCCGGAGACGCCCGCCTGGCCGACCGCCGAGGACCTGGCGCCGCTGACGCCGTCGTCGAACGGTGACGGGGCCAGCTCTCGGGCCGCCGACACGCAGTTCGCGCCGCTGGTGCTGCCCAAGCGCGAGCCGAAGTTCGTGCCGCCGGAGGAGCCGCCACCGGCCCCGCCGCCGCCCGCGAACGAGGTCGGCTCGTCGGCGCTCGAGGACGATGTACCCACCCGGCGGTTGCCGATCTACCAGTCGGTGCTGTCACGCTGGTTCAGTGAGGGTGACGACTCGGCCGCCGATCCGGTGCCGCCGCAGAGCGACGGGGAAGACCCCAACCTGCCGCCGCTCAACGGCATCGACGAGCCGGCCAGGGTCGCCCCGAAGGCCGAGCCGGTTCGTGACGAGCTCCAGCCGACCGCGGCCACCCGGCACCCGCTCCTCCCCGCCGACGACGGCTGGCACAGCGCCTCCGACGATGGCTGGCAGGCGGCGCAGTCGCTGCTGGAGTCGAAGAACGAGGAGATCACCCCGGCCGGGCTGCCCAAGCGCGTCCCGAACGCCTACCTGGTGCCGGGCTCGATCAGCAGTCCTTCGGTCGACGCTCCGCCGCAGAACAGCTTCGCGGACAACACCGCGGGCATGCCCGGAACGGGTGCGATCACCCGCTCGGCGTCCGCGGCGCGGAGCAGGATGGCAAGCTTCCAGCGGGGCTACACCTCGGGACGGCACGCTTTGAAGGAACTCCCGGGCGAAGAACAGCTGGAAAGCAGCAGGGTTCCGGGGCGTGGCAACACCACAGACAGCAGTGAGGAGTGAAAGTGACACGGGCGGGTGCAATGCAGCCGGGTGGCTCCGCGCAGCCGAACGGCCAGGCGCATGCCAAGGCGAACAATGCCGGCAGCTTCGCTTGGCTGATCACGGATTTCGTGCACCGGGTGCCCGGCGCGGCCCACGCGGTCGTGGTGTCGGCCGACGGCCTGCTCCTGGCGGCTTCGCGTGGCCTGCCGAAGGACCGGGCGGACCAGCTGGCGGCGGTGGCGTCGGGGCTGACCAGCCTCGCGCGCGGCGCGGCCAAGGTGTTCGAGGGCGGCACGGTGGCGCAGACCGTGGTCGAGATGGCCAACGGTTTCCTCTTCCTCATGTCGGTTTCCGACGGTTCGTGTCTGGCGGTTCTGGGGTCGCCGGAGAGTGACATCGGCCTGGTCGTCTACGAGATGACCCTGCTGGTGGAGCGGGTCGGCCAGCAGCTGACTCCGGAGATGCGGGCGCAACTGCAGGGTGCGGCCGTCCGCCGCTGAGGACCTGGGAACCGAGGAGAGAGCCGTGGACGACGGGCGCTTGAGGGGTGATGGGCGGCTCGGTGACGACTTCTCCGGCGGGTGGTCCGACCAGTCGGACGAGAGCCGGGAGGACTGGCAGTCGTTCCGTGACCGCGTCGACCGCGAGTGGCGTGCGCGGCGGGTGCAGGCGTCCGACAGCGACCCCGTCCGGGAGCCACCGAACTGGCTGACCGACAGCAACGCCGGGCAGGAGCCGATCCGGCCGATCGCCGGCGGCACCGAGTACCGCGACCGCCTCCTCGGCGGTCCGGGCGCGGAGCTGTTCGGCGGGTCGAGCGGGCCGCTGTACGACGCGCGTGACTTCGCGGCGTACACGACCGAGCGCGACTTCGGGGCGGGTCCGGACTCCGGTGAGTTCGCCGCGGCGCTGCCGCAGCAGGCCCACCAGGAGTACGTCGACGCGCCGCCGCCGACGGAGATGGAGACGTCCGGGCTGGTCCGGCCGTACTTCCGGACCCGTGGCCGGACGAAGGCGACCCTCGACCTGGCGATCGAGGCGCTGATTTCGACGAGCGAACAGGGCCGGATGCTCGACCGGGTCCGGGTGCCCGAGCACCGGTCGATCTGCGACCTGTGCCTCGACACCAGGTCGGTGGCCGAGGTGGCGGCGCTGCTGCGCCTGCCGCTCGGCGTGGTGCGCGTGTTGATTGGTGACGTGGCGGGCCTCGGGCTGGTGCTGGTGCACTCCAGCAGCCCGACCGTGGGCGACCGCCCGAGTATCGAGTTCATGGAAAGGGTGCTCAGTGGGCTTCGGAGAATTTGACTCCGACGCGAACGCGCCGCAGGTGACGGGTCCGACCTCGTCGGCCAAGATCGTGGTCGCCGGCGGGTTCGGTTCGGGGAAGACAACGCTGGTCGGGGCGATCTCCGAGATCGACCCGCTGACCACCGAGGCCATGATGACCGAGGCCAGCGTCGGACACGACGACACCTCGGCAACGCCCAACAAGACCACCACGACCGTGGCGATGGACTTCGGGCGCATCTCGCTGGACTCGGACCTGGTGCTGTACGTGTTCGGCACGCCGGGTCAGCACCGGTTCTGGTTCATGTGGGACGACCTCGCGGTCGGCGCCATCGGCGCGGTCGTGCTGGTGGACACGCGGCGGCTGGCCGACGCGTTCCCGTCGATCGACTTCTTCGAGAACCGGAAGCTGCCCTACGTCGTGGCCATCAACTGCTTCGACCGGCTGCTGCATCACCAGATCGAAGACGTCCGGCACGCGCTCACCATCGCGCCGTCGGTCCCGATCATGGCGTGCGACGCGCGCGAGCGGGAGTCCGCGAAGCAGGTGTTGATCTCGGTCGTCCAGCACGCGATCGCGCACGATTCGGCGTTGCGCGCGGGCTAGCCCATGACGCCCCGAACCGGATGCGGCCGTTGGAGTGAACTCCACGTGCTTCACCCACTTCGGGGAGCGCCGTCACCGTCCGGAGGAGCAGCCTCCCGGCGCGGTCCGGCGGCGCCGGGTGCCGGCGTCCCCGGCACCCGGGCTGACCTGCGCCGATGGCGAGCGGGTGCGCGCCGCCGGGTGTCCCCCGGACGGGGGAGGCGAGCTGGGCTGCCGCCGATCCCGGCCGCGAGCACACGTAGGGTGCGCAGCGGCCGGCCGGTGGCGGGCTCGACACCACCGGCGGTGCGAATACGCTTTACCGTGGCGTCGCCGACCGGCCGTGCCGGGCGCTCCGGGGTGCGGCGGGCGACGCCGCACGAGCAAGGAGGAGCAGGAGTGACGGCTTCCGGCCAGGGTTCGTTCGGCTGGCTCATCACGGACTTCGTCCGCCGGGTGCCCGGCGCCGCGCACGCGGTTCTGGTGTCCGCGGACGGGTTGCTGCTGGCGCCGTCGGAAGGGCTGCCCCAGGAACGCGCCGAACAGCTGTCGGCGGTCGCGTCCGGGCTGATCAGCTTGACGGCGGGGGCGGCGCGCTGCTTCGAAGCGGGCGGCGTCAACCAGACCGTGGTGGAGATGGAGCGCGGCTACTTGTTCCTGATGTCCGTTTCGGACGGTTCGTCGCTGGCCGTGCTGGCCGCGCCGACGTGCGACATCGGCACGGTCGCCTACGAGATGACGCTGCTCGTCGAGCGGGTCGGCCAGCAGATCACCCCCGAGCTGCGCGCCCAGCTGCAGGGTGGCGTGCGTGGGTAGGGCGAGATGAGGATTTCGGGATTCGACGATCCGGACTCCAGCGGCTGGGACGCACTGCACCGCGGCACCGAGCGCGAGGGTTTCGATTCGCCCAGCAAGTTCGACATGTCGACGTTGTCGATGATCATGCCCAAGCGCAAGCCGTCCCGGCCGCAGCCGGACGCGCAGGGGTACACCGACGAGGACACCCGCGAGTGGGGCTCGTCGGCCGACGACGAGGACGACTACGCGGAGCCCGCCGAGGAGCCGACGGGCCGCCGGGCCAGGCGCTCGCCGTCGCCGGAGTACGCGCGTCCTGAGGCTCTTCCTGGCCGGCGCTCGGCGGAGCACGCCGGCGAGCCGGTGGGTTACCAGGGCGGACGTGCGCCGGAGTCCGGGAGCTTTCCCGGCGGGTATTCGCCGGGGTACGCCGACGACGAGCCGGCCCCGGCCCGCCCGGCGTTCGGCGGCTACCAGGGCCGCCGCCGTGCCCCGGAGCCCGCCGACCCGCTGGGCTTCGAGGGCACCCACTCGCCGGTGGTCGGCGACGACGGCTACGACCCCGTCGAGCCGGAGTGGCAGGACGACGAGCGGTTCGAGCCGGAGCCGCCGCCGCTGGAGCCCGCGTGGACCCCGCCGCGGGGCGCCCGCCCGCCCGCGCCGCCGTCCCACCAGCCGCTCGCCCCGCGCCCGCCCGCGCCCCGTCCGCCGGCCCCGCGGCCGCCCGCGCCGGTGTCGCGGCCGCACCCCGCGCCGGTGGCACCCCCGCCGTCGTGGGCCCCGCCGCCCGCCGACTGGACACCCCCGCCGGACCCGGAGACCCGCTGGATCCCGAACCCGGAACCGTGGGAGGACCCGGCCTGGAACGAACCGGCCCGGGTGGCGAGCCCGGTCCCGGTCGCGTCACCGGGCTCGCGGGTCCGCCCGTACGCCCGCACGGGCGGCCGCACCCGTTCCGACCACAACCTGGCCCTGGAGGCCCTGGTCTCGACGTCGGACGACGGCCGCCGCTACCGCGGGGTGCGTTCGGTCGAGCACCGCCGGATCTGCGACCTGTGCCTGGACACCCGGTCCGTCGCCGAGATCGCGGCCCACCTGCGGCTGCCGCTGGGCGTGGTGAAGGTGCTGGTCGGCGACATGGCCGACATCGGTCTGGTGCTGATCCACCAGACCGAGCTCATCCTCGGCGACCGCTCGTCCCGCGAGTTCATGGAACGCGTCCTGGCCGGTCTCCGCGCGCTCTAACCGGCCGCGGTGAAGTCGAGCGTGAGGGTGTTGCCCGGCCCCGGGACGACGGCGTTGATCATCGGCGTCGCCGGGCCGCAGTTCTCGAAGGCCCCGATCGTGTACGTCGATTCGAGGCGCCCGCCGGTACCGGGGGTGAAGTCGTCCGACGTCAGCTCGGTCGTCAGCGGCTCGGCCGTGCCGCATTCGCCGACGTCGTAGGAGACGCCGTTGACGCGGACGTCCGTGAGCGTCACCGGCCAGGTCGCCGAGCCGGAGAAGCCGCCGGCCAGCGTGCCTTCGGCGTGGCCGGGTCCGAACGTGACGGTGCCGCTGACCTGGCCGACCCCGGGCAGCGACCGGGTCACCACGGCCGGGGGCAGCGTGATCGTCCCGGAGAAGGCGCCGGGTCCGGTGTCCAGCTCGGCCCGGCCCGGACCGAGCTCGAGATCGGTGTCCGGCTTCGCGATGTGCGTGGTCCCGCGGACGGTGTACGCCGAGTGCCCCGCCGTGGCGAAGCCCGTCCCGCTCACCACCGCCGCGACCGCCAGCGCCGTGACCCGCGTTCCCCGCTTCATGATCAAGGCCTACCACCGGCGCGGCCGGTCCGATGCGGGATTCACCGGATCCGGCGTCAGTCCTCCACGAGCGCGGCGGAGGTGATCCGGTGCAGCGAGTACCGCTCGTTGTTCTCGCCTTCGAGCACCCCGCCGCCGACGCGCACGGGCCGGACCACGCGCTGGCTCGCCGTCCCGCGGGAGTCGACGAACCCGATCCACACCTCGCGGCGCTCCAGGGTCGCCCGTGACAGCAGTTCCAGCGTTGCCGACGTGTCCGCGCCGCCGCCCACCGGTGCGCGCACCGCGGACCCGCGGCGGCGGACCGTGGCCGCGTCGCCCGCCCGGAGGTTCGACACGATCCGCGCCGCCTGGTCCTCGGTCAGCACCGCCTGCTCGCCCGGGCTGCGGCGGGCCGCCCTGGCCTTGGCAGGCAGGCGGCGGCCGCCCGGCCGGATGTCGACCACGCGGCCGTCCGGGCCCTCCGCCGCCGGGGCGAAGCCGGCGCCGCGCAGGGCGGCCAGGACCTCGTGCAGCGGGTCCGGGCTGATCACCACCGTCGGCGCGATCAGGCGCAGCGCGTGCTCCGCCGCGACGGGGTGGGCCAGCACCTCGGCCAGCAGTGCCTCGTCGTCGCAGCGCAGGAACGACGCCGCGACGCCACCGCGCAGCCGGCCGTGCCTGCGGGCGACGTCGTCGATCAGGTAGCTCAGCCCCTGCGGGACCGGGGTGGCCGACTTCGCCTTGAACAGCGCGTGCAGCTCGTCGGCCGTGCGGCCGGTGTCCAGCGCCCGGCGCACCGAGCCCTCGGTGATCCGGTAGACCGTCGCGTGCCCCGCCGATTCGACGTCGGCCACCGCGGAGATCTCCGCCGCCAGCTCCGGCTCCAGCGGCCCTGGCGCGACGACCGTCAGGTCGGCCTGCAGCAGCACGCGGTCCACCGGCGCGGGCAGCGCGTCCAGGATCGCCTCGACCGCGCCCGGCCGGTCGTCGGCCAGCAGTGCCCGCGTCGCCGTCGTGAGGCCGCCGAGAGCGACGATCCCGAGGGCGCTCGCCTCGGCCATCGTCCAGCGGACGGTCTCGTCCCGCAGCCGCCCGCCCCGGCGCGGGGCCCGCCAGGCCAGCACCGCGACCAGCTCGTCGACGCTCTTCACCCCGGCGCCGCGGGGCAGGTCGGCCAGTGCGGCCAGAACCCGCCGCCGCGCGACCGGCGCCAGCGGGCGGCGCAGGTCCTCCGACAGCGGGGCGATCGGCTTGTCCTTGGCGTCGCGGCCGCCGGCCAGCCCCGGCAGCCGCGGCAGCTCCAGCCACGCCTGGGCGAGCGTCATCCACCGCTGCGCGGTCGGCGACGCGAGCCACGAGTCGGTCAGCGTCGTCGGCACCCACTCGGGCGCCGTCGCCTCGCTGTCGGCGACGAGCCCGGCGCCCACGACCAGCTCGGCCAGCAGGATCGCCTGGGTTTCGTCGATCTCCAGGTCCTTGGCGAGCTTCTTCAGCTCCCGCACGCCGAGACCGCCCGACTTGAGCACCGGCGGCGGCGCGGCCGACCACGCCCGCAGCAGCGCTTCGGTGTGGCGCAGGAACTCCATCGCCTCGCCGGCCGCCGCTTCGTCCAGGGTGGCCGTCTGGTGCGGGTGGACCGGCAGCTCGGGCTCGGTGAGCGTGCCGGGCGCGAACACCCCGCCACGCACCGCGATGCCGAGCTCGCGCGGCAGCTCGACGGTCTGGTCGTCCCGCCGCAGCAGCAGGCCGCGGGCGAGCAGCTTCTGCACCGGCGTCCCGGCCTTCTCGAGCGGGACGTCCAGCCCGGCGTCGCGGGTGCGGCCGATCGGCGGGCCGGCGGCGAGGGCGGTCAGCACGCCGCGCTCGTCGTCGGGCAGCTCGGCGAGCCGCGCCTTGAGGTCTTCTCCGGCCAGCGACGGCGCCGACGCGCCCAGCCCGGCCGGGAACGGCCCGAGGGCCTCCCGCGCCGCGGGCGGTACGCGCAGGGCGTCGGCCGGGCCCCAGGTCAGCGCCCGCGCGCGCAGGCACGCCAGCGGCGCGGCGATGTCGGCCCCGACCAGCTTCGCGACCTCGGCCACGGGCACCGGGTCGCGGTCCGCGCCGGCGAGCAGGCACGCTTCGAGCACGGCCAGGGTGAAGGTGTCGAGGTCCTCGCAGGCGCGCGCGACCGAGCCCGGCGTGCCGGCCCGGGTGGCCAGCACCGTGCTGTCGGACGGCGGGGGCGTGGACAGGTCGCGCCGCGTGCGGAGCAGCTCGGCGAGTGCGTCGTCGGACTCCGCACGCAGCCAGTCCGCCAAAGAGGTCGCGGGCATAGAAGACCAGGGTACCGGGCGGTTGCGCCGGGCCCGCGGGGCTCAGGCAGACTGTCTCACGAGAACCGGACACCGCTGTGGAGGACGTTGTGGCCAAGGGTGAGAAGAAGCACAAGGGCGTGGACCCGACCTGGCCGGGCGAGGCCGGCGAGCACCCCGTGACCGAGCTCGCGTCCGACCGCCAGGGCGCGCTTTCGCCGTTCGGTGACGTCACTTTCCCGCTCGACACGGTGCCTTACGTGCACCCCGAGACCGAGATCAACCGCTGAGCACATAGTTACTGGTCAGTACCGGTATCGGGCCCTCGTGAGGGCGGTCACGGGAGTAGGTTTCCTCCCGTCCCAGCCCACCTTCTTTCCCACACGGGGGTAGTGCCATGCCGGTTCCCGGTCCCGGATATTCGATCACCGTCCGGGTGGAGGCCCCGGCCTCGGTCACGGCGGCCGGTGACCTGACCGCCGCCGTCGGGCGCGTCGGCGGCGTGCTGACCGCGTTCGACGTCGTCGAGTCGCACTCCGACTCGATCGTGGTCGACATCAGCGCCAACGCGCTGTCGGAGAACCACGCGAACGACATCACCCAGACGCTGGACTCGCTGCCCGGCGTCAAGGTCCGCAAGGTCTCCGACCGGACGTTCCTGATCCACCTCGGCGGCAAGATCGAGGTCACGCCGAAGGTCGCGCTCCGCAACCGTGACGACCTCTCCCGCGCCTACACCCCGGGGGTGGCCCGCGTCTGCCAGGCGATCGCCGCCAACCCCGAGGACGCGCGCCGGCTGACCATCAAGCGCAACACCGTGGCGGTGCTCACCGACGGCTCCGCGGTGCTCGGCCTCGGCAACATCGGCCCGGCGGCGGCGCTGCCGGTGATGGAGGGCAAGGCGGCGCTGTTCAAGAAGTTCGCCGACGTCGACGCGTGGCCGGTCTGCCTGGACACCCAGGACACCGAAGAGATCATCCTGATCGCCAAGGCGCTGGCCCCGGTGTACGCGGGCATCAACCTCGAGGACATCGCCGCGCCGCGCTGCTTCGAGATCGAAAAGCGCCTGCGCGAGCAGCTGGACATCCCGGTGTTCCACGACGACCAGCACGGCACGGCGATCGTGGTCGTCGCGGCGCTGCGCAACGCCCTGCGCGTGGTGGGCAAGAACATCGAGGACTGCAAGATCGTGGTCAGCGGTGTCGGCGCGGCCGGCTCGGCGATCATCCGCCTGCTGCTGCAGAAGAACCCGGGCGACATCGTCGCGGCGGACATCGACGGCATCGTCCACTCCGCGCGCGGCAACCTCGACGACAACCTGGCCTGGATCGCCTCGCACACGAACAAGGAGCAGGTCAGCGGCACCCTGCACGAGGCCCTCGTGGGCGCGGACGTGTTCATCGGTGTGTCGGCACCCAACCTGTTCGGTGCCGAGCAGGTGGCGACCATGAAGTCCGACGCGGTGGTGTTCGCGCTGGCCAACCCGGATCCGGAGGTCGACCCGCTGGAGGCCCAGAAGCACGCCGCGGTGGTGGCGACGGGCCGCAGCGACTTCCCGAACCAGATCAACAACGTCCTGGCGTTCCCGGGCGTGTTCCGCGGCCTGCTGGACGCCCACGCCCACAACATCGACGACTCGATGCTGCTCGCGGCGGCGGACGCGATCGCCGACGTGGTGGACAACGGGAAGCTGAACGCGTCGTTCATCGTGCCGAGCGTGTTCGACAGCGCGGTGGCGCCGGCGGTCGCGGAAGCCGTGCGGAAGGCCGTGCGCGCCGAGCGCTGAGCCCCGAGTGGAAACTGCCGAGCTTCTCCGGCGCGCCGCCGGGCTGGTCCCCGAGACCGCCCGGAGCGCTGCCGGCTTCGGTGCCGCCGACGTCCTCGACTGCCTCCGCGACGACGACTGGGACCTCGCGCTCGCCATCCTCGAGGACGTCGATGGCTTCGGGTGGCAGACCGTCGAATACTGGGACCTCCTCGAGGAGGCCGCCCGGCACCTGCACCTCGAACGCCGGGCCGCCTGGTGCCGGTGGCGAGGGTGGGAAACCCGGCACGGCGTCATCCGGGCCGATCTCCGGCTGATCGCCCCCGAAGCCGGCGGCCGTCGCCTCCCGATCCCCGGGGACGGGTTGCTGCGGCCGATGTGGGCGATCGGCCGGTCCGCCTTCGACCTGCACGTCGCGAAGATCTGGGTCGAGTCCGCTCCCGGGCTCGAGCCGGGTGGACGGGGCGCAGTCCGGCTCGCCCCGCTCACCCCGCCGAGCTGGCGCCACCTCACCCCGGGCGACTCGATCACCATGCACGAGCGGCCACCGGTCGCGGGCACCGCGACGATCACCGAGGTGTGGCACCCCGAGGCGGCTCGGCCGGGCGTCGCCGGTGGTGCCGACCCCCACCGCGGGCCGCGGAAGTAGCCTCGGCAGGTGAGTGAACTCAGCCACGTCGACGAGACCGGGGCCGCGCGGATGGTCGACGTCTCCGGCAAGACCGCCACCGCGCGCACCGCGCTCGCCGCCGGCACCGTCCGGACCACCGCCGAGGTGCTCCGCCTGCTGGCCACCGACGGCCTGCCCAAGGGCGATGCCCTCGCCACCGCGCGCATCGCCGGGATCATGGGTGCCAAGCGGGTGCCCGAGCTGATCCCGCTGTGCCACCAGATCGCGCTCTCCGGGGTCAAGGTCGAGTTCGCACTCGGCGAGGCCGAGGTCGGCATCCGCGCGACGGCGAAGACCACCGACGTCACCGGGGTCGAGATGGAGGCGCTGACCGCGGTGGCGGTGGCCGGGCTGACGCTGCACGACATGATCAAGGCCGTCGACCCGGCGGCGACGCTGGACGAGGTCCGCCTGCTCCGCAAGGACGGCGGCAAGACCGGAACCTGGGAGCGGCCGTGAAGCGCACCGCACGCGTGATCGTGGCGTCCAACCGCGCCGCGAAGGGCGTCTACGAAGACAAGACCGGCCCGGTGATCGCCGCCTGGCTGGCGGACCGCGGCTACGACGTCCCGGCGCCGACCGTCGTCGAGGACGGCGACCCGGTGGGCGTGGCGCTGCGGGCGGCACTGGCCGAGGGGGTCGCCGTGGTCCTCACCACCGGCGGCACCGGCATCTCGCCGACCGACCGCACCCCGGACGTCACCCGGGCGGTCCTGGACCACGAGCTGCCGGGCGTGGCGGACGCGATCCGCGCGGCCGGCCTGCCGAAGGTGCCGACGGCGGTGCTCTCGCGCGGCGTGGCGGGCGTGGCGGGCCGCACCCTGGTGGTGAACCTGCCGGGCTCCACCGGCGGCGTCAAGGACGGCCTCGGCGTGCTGGACGGCGTGCTCGAGCACGCGGTGGACCAGCTGGCCGGCGGCGACCACCCCCGGCCGGCGGCGGGGGGTCCCGCGGTGCGGGTGGTGCGGGCGGCGGTGACCGAGGAGCCGCTGTCGGTCGAGGAGCACGCCCGCCTGGTCGAGGACGACGCGGCGGGCGCGGTGGTGACGTTCGCGGGCGTGGTCCGCGACCACGACGGCGGCAAGGGCGTCCGCGACCTGACGTACGAGGGCCACCCGAGCGCGGGCCAGGTGATCGCCGACGTGGTCGCGGACCTGTCGGCGCGCTGGAGCGGCGTGCGCGCGGTGGCGGTGAGCCACCGGCTGGGTGCGCTGACGATCGGCGACGTCGCACTGGCGTGCGCGGTGGCGGCGGAGCACCGGGGGCAGGCGTTCTCGGCGTGCTCGGAGCTGGTGGACGAGGTCAAGGCGCGGCTGCCGGTCTGGAAGCACCAGCACTTCACCGACGGCACTGATGAGTGGGTCAACTCGCCGTAAGCCGGCGCGAGCCGGCGGGACGGGCTGCTGAGGCGGCTCGCGCGGCGGTGGCGTGGGCGGGCCTGCGCATTGTCGGCGTGGCTGGCCCGTGAGCACCTCCCGCTGGAAGGCGCGTCACGGATCCGGAGAGCTGGGTGCTTCGCGTCGGCCTGTCCCCGTTCGGCCGCGCTGGGCGGTTTGCGCGCCCTGAGCGGGCGATGCGCGCCATGAGAGGGCTAAGGCCGTGTCGGGGGCGCCTGCGTGGCGAATCCGGCCGCGTCGGGCGCCTCTGGCCGCCGGCTCGGGCTTGGCCTCCGGCCCCCGGTGTCCAGCTTACCGGCGGGGACCGACAGTTCCGGCGCGCCGACGGGACCCGTGGAACGCGTGAAGGGCTCCCACCGCCCGGGGGATCGGCGGTGGGAGCCCTTTCAGGTCACGGCTCGAGGCCGGACTCGCGCATCACTGCGTGATCGTCACTTGGTGGCGATCTTCTGCCCGACGAGGATCAGGTCCGCGTTCGGGATGTACTTCGCGTTCAGCTCCTGCAGCTTCTGGTAGCCGCCCTGGACGTTGAACTGCTTGGCGATCTTGGACAGGGTGTCGCCCGCCACGACGGTGTAGTCACCGGCCGGGTTGGAGCTGCTCACGCCGGTCGCCGCGGGGGCAGCAGCCGGGGCCGCCGCCTTCTTCGGGGCGGGCGCGGAGGTGCTCTTCTTCGGGGTCACCTTCTTGGTGACCTTGCCGGTGGCCTTGGGGGCCGACGAACCGCTGCCGCCCTTCTTGCCGCAGACCGGCCAGGCGCCGATGCCCTGGCCCTGCAGGACGCGCTCGGCCACCGCGATCTGCTCCTCGCGGGAGGCGTTCGCCGCGCTGCCGGTGCCGCCGTAGGCCTTCCACGTGCTCTGCGAGAACTGCAGGCCGCCGTAGTAGCCGTTGCCGGTGTTGGTGTTCCAGTTGCCGCTGCTCTCGCACTGCGCGATGGCGTCCCAGTTGGTCGCCGACGCGGGGGTCGCGGCGATCGCGAGGGGGGCGCCGACCGCGATGCCCGCGATGGCGACGCGAGCGACGGTGCGGGTGGCAGCGGACATCTTGCGGTGCTTGCCTCGGTAAGACATTTGGATGCTTCTCGGTTTCCCAGCGCCTACGAACCGGTGTGCGGGTCAGGATCGGGGTCCTGGCGCCGGCCATCCCAGGCCGGCAGACGAGTCCGACGCACGTCGCGTCTTCGTCGTCCCCTCGTCCCTGTCCGGAAATGCTTTCGCTCGGGGTATGGGTCCGGGATTCCGTCGGACAGGGCTGGGCGCTACGGATTCCCGGTCTTGCGTCGGTCGGTCGGGGCCAACCGAAAAGCGACGGTACGTAACGATCGCCGTGATCGGAAATTATTCGGGGCGTGACCTACGTCACAGTAACGACACGCAACCCCTGTCGATATGCATGTTTGTGCAGGTCAGACGGCCGTTATCTGGCCGTTTCCTCCCCGAGATAAAACACGGATCGTGAGGCTTGCATCACGTGTTCGGCGGCGCGAATGGGCCATTCGCGACGTCCGGATCGCGATTGGAGCGCGCATCTTATGGGTGCTCCGGCGACGGCGCCAGACTTGACAATCGTGCCCCAGTTGCCCCAAGAGTCACAGCAGTCCCACCTGTTCGTGCGGTTTGCCGACCCGGTCGGAGCGCCGGTACCGGCCGTCCCGATTCGCGGATACCGACGCAGGGCGACGGACCAGGTCAAACGGGTCACCGGACGGGTGGTGGCCGAACGGGAATCAGCTTCTCGCGAACACCCGGAATCGGTGACGCGCCACGCCGGGGTCCCGGAAACCCGGTCGGCGAGCGGTCGGCCGCCGTACCCGAGCGGTCGCGGTTCTACAGGGAGTACGAAGTCCCGGGCCTGCGCCGGACGGACCAGCCCCCGCGCCCGCCCAGGCACGCGAGCCGACTGTCCAGGTACGCGAGCCGACCGTCCAGGTACGCAGGCCGACCGTCCAGGTGCGCGAGCCGGCGCGTCCGGGAGCGTCAGCCGCCGGCGAACGGGGGGAGGACGTCCAGCTCGGCGCCGTCGCGGAGGGGGCGGGTCAGGTCGCGGACCGCGATGCCGTCCAGCAGGTAGCTGACCGCCTCCAGGACCCGCGGCAGCGACGTGGGGTGCAGGCGGGCCAGCTCGGCGACCGCGTCGGCGACCGACGCCCCGTCCGGCAACTGCACCTTCTCCTCTTCCACGCCCGCCGCGGCCCGTGCCGAAGCGAAGTACCGCACCACGATGGTCATCGTCGCCACGTCAACCGCCGATCGCGCTCATCGGCCGGATCGGCTGCGCGAACCCGGCGTCGTTGATCTCGTGCCCGGCGAGCTTGCCCCACATCGTCGCCCGCCAGGCGTCCGCCACCTCCTCATCGCGCGCGCCCGCGCGCACGAGGGACCGCAGATCCGTCTCGTCGTTGCTGAACAGGCAGGAGCGCACCGCGCCGTCGGCGGTCAGCCGGGTCCGTTCGCAGGCCGAGCAGAACGGCCGGGTCACCGACGCGATCACGCCGACGTCGCCGGGGCCGCCGTCGACCAGCCAGCGCTCGGCCGGCGCGCCGCCGCGGGCCTCCGAGGCCGGCGTCAGCTCGAACGACTCCTGCAGCATCGAAAGGATCTCCGCCGCGGTGATCATCTCGCCGCGGTTCCAGCCGTGCTGGGCGTCCAGCGGCATCTGCTCGATGAACCGCAGGTGGTAGCCCTCGTCGAGGCAGAACTTCAGCAGCGGCACGGCTTCGGACTCGTTGAGCCCGCGGATCAGCACCGCGTTGACCTTCACCGGCGCCATCCCGGCGTCCCGCGCCGCGGCGAGGCCGGCGATCACGTGCGAGAGCCGGTCGCGCCGGGTGATCGTCTTGAACAGCTCGGGGTCGACGGTGTCGAGCGAGACGTTGATCCGGTTCAGCCCGGCGGCCGCGAGCCCGGCCGCGCGCTTGGCGAGCCCGATCCCGTTGGTGGTCATGGACAACCGAGGCCGGGGCGACAACGCCGTGATCCGCGCGACGAGGTCCTCGAGGCCCGGCCGCAGCAGCGGTTCCCCGCCGGTGAGCCGGATGTCGGTGACGCCGAGCAGCTCGACGGCGATCCGCATCAGCCGGACCAGCTCGTCGTCGGTCAGCACCTGCTCGCCCGGCATCCAGTCGAGGCCTTCCGCGGGCATGCAGTAGGTGCAGCGCAGATTGCACCGGTCCGTCAGGGAAACCCGCAGATCGGTGGCCACCCGGCCGAAGGTGTCG
This sequence comes from Amycolatopsis sp. NPDC004169, assembly GCF_040610315.1. NCBI lineage: Bacteria > Bacillati > Actinomycetota > Actinomycetes > Pseudonocardiales > Pseudonocardiaceae > Amycolatopsis > Amycolatopsis sp. NPDC004169. Next base: position 133,881 of record NZ_JBEXMD010000005.1, on the reverse strand, counting down.
ATGAGGCGGGAGTTCTCGGGCCGGGGCACACGAGATGACCCTCGTGTGCCGGGGACGCGAGGCAACCCGAGATCCACTGCTGTCATTACGCACAGAGTAGCTCTTGGAAGAGCGTGCTGGGATACTTTGCCCGGTAAGTTGTTCAGCGGACGAACCAACGAGGGCATGTGACGGAAAAGACTTACCCGGTCACCGAAGAGGAGCTCTTCCGCTTCGCGGAATTGGGTCGCCAGGGCAGCACCTTCACCGTCCTCCGGCACGCCAGGATCGCCGAGCGGATGGGGCTGTCCGGCACCGACCACAAGACCTTCGACCTGCTCATCCAGGCCGACGGGCCGCTCACCGCGGGCCGGATCGCCGGGCTGACCGGCCTGTCCACCGGCGCGGTCACCGGCGTCGTCGACCGCCTGGAGAAGGTCGGGCTGGTCCGCCGCGTGCGCGACCCCGAGGACCGCCGCAAGGTCCTCGTCGAGGTGGTCCCGGGTGCCGCCGAACGCTTCGCGCCGCTCTTCGAGTCGGCCTTCGGAGCCCTTCGTGACGTCCTCACGCAGTTTTCCCCGGCCGAGCGAAAAGCGATCGAGCGTTATCAGAACGTCATCCTCGAACAACTCCGCGCCGAAGTCATGGACAACTCGCGTCCCGCGTAGCTTTTCCTCAACTGCGGAGATAATGTCTGCGGCATGCCGCAATTTCGGTTGTCCGAGGCCGCGCGCCTGCTCGGGGTCAGCGACGACACCGTCCGGAGGTGGGTGCGCTCGGGGCAGCTGACCGCCACCGACGACGCCGCCGGCCGCAAGGTCGTGGACGGCGCCCAGCTCGCCGGGTTCGCCAGGGCGCAGGCCGCCGCACCCGACGACCCGTCCGCGGTCGGCCGGTCGGCCCGCAATAGGTTCGTGGGGCTGGTCACCGAGGTCATCGCCGACAAGGTGATGGCCCAGGTGGAACTGCAGTGCGGGGCGCACCGCGTGGTGTCCCTGATGAGTACCGAAGCCGTCCGCGAGCTGGGCCTGCGCCCGGGGGTGCTCGCGGTCGCCGTGGTCAAAGCGACCACCGTCGTGGTGGAGACACCGGAAGGAAGTAGATGAAGAAGCTCGCTCTCGTCGTGGCTGCCGTCGCCCTGTTCGCGGGCGCCTGCAGCAGCTCGGACGAGCCCAGCACGAAGCCCGGCGCGTCGGTCACCGCGCCCGCGCCCAAGGGGGCCGCGAACTCGGGTGGCGGCACGCTGACCGTGTTCGCCGCCGCGTCGCTCACCGAGTCGTTCACCGAGCTCGGCAAGGCCTTCGAGGCCAAGCACCCGGGCACGACCGTGAAGTTCAGTTTCGCGGGCTCGTCCGGCCTGGTCCAGCAGCTGACGAACGGCGCGAAGGCCGACGTCTTCGCCTCGGCCGACCAGGCCAACATGGACAAGGCCGTCCAGGGTGGCGTGATCGACGGCCAGCCGACGGTCTTCGCGACCAACAAGCTCGCCATCGCGGTCGCCCCGGGCAACCCGAAAGGCATCAAGTCGTTCGCGGACCTGAACAAGGCCGGCCTGACCGTGATCACCTGCGCGCCGCAGGTGCCGTGCGGTGCGGCGGCCAAGAAGGTCGAGACGGCCACCGGCGTCACGCTCAAGCCGAAGAGCGAGGAGCAGGACGTCAAGCAGGTGCTGAACAAGGTCGCCTCCGGGGACGCCGACGCGGGCCTGGTCTACGTCACCGACACGACGTCGGCCGCGGGCAAGGTCGACAAGGTCGACTTCCCCGAGGCCGCCCAGGCGGTCAACAGCTACCCGATCGCCGTGGTCAAGGGCGGGCAGAGCGCGCTGGCCAAGGAGTTCGACGACTTCGTCCTCGGCGCCGAAGGCAAGACCGAGCTGACCAAGGTCGGGTTCGGCCCTGCGCAGTAGGCGCTCCTCGGGCGGCCGGCCGGGATCCGTCCCGGCCGGCCGTTCGCGCGTCCCGTGGGTGCTGGGCATCCCCGCCGCCGTCGCGCTGGCGCTGGTCGTGCTGCCGGTCGTCGGCCTGCTGGTGCGCTCGGACCTGACGCGGCTGCCGTCGCTGATCGCCACGCCGTCGTCGTGGCACGCGCTGCGGCTGTCGCTGCTCACCGCCGCGATGTCCACGCTGGCCTGCGTGCTGCTCGGCGTCCCGCTGGCCGTCGTCCTCGCGCGGGCCCGCTTCCGCGGGGTCCGGCTGCTGCGCTCGATCGTGCTGCTGCCGCTGGTGCTCCCGCCGGTCGTCGGCGGCCTCGCGCTGCTCTACCTGCTCGGCCGCAAGGGCTTCCTCGGCATGCTGATCACCGCGCTGACCGGGGAGTCCGTCCCGTTCACCACGACGGCGGTGGTCATCGCGCAGACGTTCGTCGCGATGCCGTTCCTGGTGGTCAGCCTCGAAGGAGCGCTGCGCGGCTCCGGCGACCGCTACGAGCAGGTCGCCGCGACCCTCGGCGCGCGCCCGTGGACCGTCTTCCGGCGGGTCACGCTGCCGCTGCTGCTGCCCGCGCTCGGCTCCGGCGTCGTCCTCAGCTTCGCCCGCGCGCTCGGCGAGTTCGGCGCCACGATCACCTTCGCCGGCAGCCTCGAAGACGTCACCCGCACGCTGCCGCTGGAGGTCTACACGCAGGCCGAAGTGGACATCGACAGCGCTGTCGCGCTCTCCCTGCTGCTCATCGTGGTGGCGGTGGCCGTGATCGCCGTCGCGCGGCCGCGCTCGTGGGAAGGCGGCCTCCGGTGAGCCTCACCGCCCGGATCACCGCCGTGCGCGGCTCGTTCGGCCTCGACGTCGAGCTCGACGTCCCCGCCGGGCACGTGCTCGCCCTGCTCGGCCCGAACGGTTCCGGCAAGTCGACTGTCCTCGGCTGCCTCGCCGGGCTGATCACGCCGGCGTCGGCGGAGATCACGGTGGCGGGTCGCGCGTTGGCCGGCGTGCCGCCGCACCGCCGTGGCATCGGGCTGCTCTCCCAGGACGCCCTGCTCTTCCCGCACCTGTCCGCAGTGGACAACGTCGCTTTCTCGCCGCGCTCGACCGGCGCCGGCCGCCGCGCCGCCCGGGAGCGCGCGTACTACTGGCTGGCCGAAGTGGACGCCGCCGCGCTGGCCGACCGGCGGCCGGGGCAGCTGTCGGGTGGCCAGGCCCAGCGCGTCGCCATCGCCAGGGCCTTGGCCGCCGAGCCGGACCTGCTGCTGCTCGACGAGCCCTTCGCCGCCCTCGACGTCGACGCCGCCCCGGCGATCCGCGGCCTGCTGCGGCGGGTGCTGAAGACCGGGCCGACGACCGTGCTCGTCACGCACGACCCGCTGGACGCGCTCGCGCTCGCCGACCACGTCGCGGTGCTGAACGAGGGCCGGATCGTCGAACGCGGCCCGACCCGGGACGTGCTTTCAGCCCCGCGGACGGCGTTCACCGCGCGGATCGCCGGCCTCAACCTGGTCGCCGGCACCGCGGTCGCCGACGGCCTGCGGACGCCTTCGGGCGACGTCGTGAGCGGACTCCCGGCGGCGGACGTGGTCGTGGGGGAGCCGGCGGTGGCCGTGTTCCCGCCCAACGCCGTCGCGGTCTACCCGCACGACGGCGAGCACCGCGGCAGCCCGCGCAACACGGCCGACGCCGTCGTCGCGGCCCTGGAGCCGCACGGGCCGGTGATCCGCCTCCGGGCCGAGGGCGACGGCTGGGCCCACGGCCTCACCGCCGACCTCACCCCGGCCGCCGTCGCCGAGCTCGCGCTGGAGCCCGGCTCGGCGGTGACGCTGTCGGTGAAGGCCGCGACCGTGGCGGTGCACCCGGCCGCGGCCTCCTGACCGGCGGGATCAGGCCGCGTCGTCATGGTGGTGGCCGCCGCCGGGGTGGACGTGGAACTTCGCCACCGCCGGCGGGTGCACGACGAACGGCCGCATCATGCCCTCGTCCTCGTGGTCGAGGATGTGGCAGTGGTACATGAACTCGCCGGTGCCGCCCCCGAACCGCCCGGCGACGCTCACCCACTGGCCGGGGTTCACGATGATCGTGTCCTTCCAGCCCTCCTCGTACTTCTCCAGCGGGACGTCGGTGAAGCCGTCGATGGGGGCCGTCGTCCGCTCGGTGGCCTGGTCGAACGTCGTCGTGAAGCGCCGCCGGAACAGGGCCTGGAACTCCGTCAGGTGGATGTGGATCGGGTGGGCCGGGCCGCCGTTGGCGACGTGCAGGATGTTCCACACCGCCCACCGGTCGTGGTCGATGAAGATGCCGGTGGTGTCGTCGAAGATCCGCCCGACCATCCGGAACGTCTTCAGGCCGCCGTTCGGGTCCTGGACCTGGATGATCCCTTCGCCGCCCGGGTCGGCCTCGACCTGCTCGAGGTCCCACAGCTCGGGGTGGCCCGCCTTGTTCAGCAGCAGCGCGACCCAGACGTGGTCGTGGTCCTCCGGCAGGGTCGTGCCGTGCTGCAGCCGCACGTACGACGTCGAAATCTTCTCCGGCAGGGTGAACCCGTCGTGCTCGGGGCCGCCGGCCACCCGGAACTCCATCAGGTCCGGCTCGACCACGCCCAGCCGCGGGTCGGCGTTGCGCAGCTTCAGCTTCTGCCCCTTGAAGCGGCTGAAGTCGATGAGGACGTCGAAGCGCTCGGCCGGGGCGACGGTCAGCCCGCCGTTCGGCAGCGGCGCCGGCGCGGGCAGCAGGCCGCCGTCGGTGCCGATCAGGCGGACGGCGTCGTTGACTCCCGCGTTGTTCTCGTCGACCAGGTTCAGCGTGTAGAACCGCGAGTTGGCCGCGTTGAGCAGCCGGAAGCGGTACCACCGCGGTTCGACGTCCAGGTGCGGCCAGATCACGCCGTTGACCAGGTTGAACGGGCCCGAGAACGGGATCGCCGGGCCGGACGGCGGGATGAACGGGAACTTGAACAGCAGCTGCCCGGTGAGCGCCCCGGTGGCCGGGTCGACGTCCAGGTTCCGGTCGGTGATGATCAACGGGACCTCCCGGTCGCCGTGCGGCAGGCGGAGGGCGTCCTCCTCGTCGTCGCGGATCAGGTACATCCCGGCCAGGCCCGTGTGGACGTTGAAGCGGGTGATCGCCATCGCGTGGTCGTGGTACCACAGCGGCATGGCCTGCTGGCGGTTCTGGTACTCGGCCAGCTGGGCCGTCCCGGTGAGGCCGGCGTTGTGCGCCCAGCCGTCGTTGCCGGCGTTCGTGCGCGCGCCGTGGAGGTGCACGACCGTCCAGGCCGGCAGGTCGGCGACGCCCTCGACGATCGAGTAGTCCTTCTTGTCCAGCTCGCGGCCGGGGCGGCTGGCCGGTGCGTCCGCGAGCGGCCCCTGAACGGCCACGAGGGGGAACTCGCCGTCGATTTCGTTCGACCACGAAATCCGCAGCTTCCGGCCGCTGCGCACTTCGATCGTCGGGCCCGGGAAATGACCCGCGTACGTCCACAACGTACTTTCGGGCAATTCGGAGTGCAGCCGCTGCCGCTTCGCGACCATCGGAATGGTGATCAATTCCCGGCCGCGCGGCCGGAACACCGGCGGAACCGGCAGCGGGTCGAGGAACTTGGTGAGTCCCCAGTTCGGCGCGGTGATCGGCCCGGCAGCCGCCGGGCGCTCGATGATTTCGGTCATGATTATCCCCCTTCTGTCCGGGGGCAGGAAGAATGGCGCGGCGGCGCGCACGCCGTCGACGTCGAAAAGTATTCCCCCGAACCCCCTCTGTGACCGGGCGCGCGACTCCCCTCGCGTTACCGGTAATTCCGATGGTAGCCCTTTTCGGCGTATCACGCAGGTGTCTCGCGCGCGTGATAGGTTCTCCCACCATGAACGAACGCCGGTGGACGTACCTCTCCGACATGGACGGCGTCCTGGTGAAGGAGGAGCACCTCGTCCCGGGGGCCGACGAGTTCCTCGCCGAGCTGAAGGCGAACGGCATCGACTTCCTGGTGCTGACGAACAACTCGATCTACACCCCGCGCGACCTGCGGGCGCGGCTGGAGCGCACCGGCCTCGACATCCCCGAGGAGTCGATCTGGACCTCGGCGCTGGCCACCGCGAAGTTCCTCTCGTCGCAGCGGCCGAACGGCTCGGCGTACGTCATCGGCGAAGCGGGCCTCACGACGGCGCTGCACGAGGTCGGCTACGTGCTGACCGAGCGCGACCCGGACTACGTCGTGCTGGGCGAGACCCGCACGTACAGCTTCAGCGCCATCACCCGCGCGATCCGGCTGATCGAGGGCGGCGCGAAGTTCATCGCGACGAACCCCGACGCCACCGGCCCGAGCCTGGAGGGCTCGATGCCGGCCACCGGGTCCGTCGCGGCGCTGATCGAGAAGGCCACCGGGCGCTCGCCGTACTACGTCGGCAAGCCGAACCCGCTGATGATGCGCTCGGCGCTGCGCCGGCTCGGCGCGCACTCGGAGTCGACGCTGATGATCGGCGACCGGATGGACACCGACGTGCACTCGGGCATCGAGGCCGGGCTGCAGACCATCCTGGTGCTCACCGGCATATCCACCCCGGAGTCGGCCGAACGCTATCCGTACCGGCCCACCATGGTGATCGACTCGGTCGCCGACCTGATCGGGCGAACCGGAGACCCGTTCGGAGAAGGCTGATCGCCGACCGGGTGGCCGCAGGGCATATCGTCAGCGGATGAGCAAGTCGACGTACGTGGTCGGCGACGTCCACGGGCACCGTGACGAACTCGCCGACGCGCTGAGATCCGAAGGCCTGGTCGACGAGGAGGACAACTGGTCCGGCGGCGAGGACCAGCTGTGGTTCCTCGGCGACTTCGTCGACCGCGGCCCGGACGGCGTCGGCGCGATCGACCTGGTCATGCGGCTCGAAGCGCAGGCGGCCGAGGCCGGCGGCCAGGTCCAGACACTGCTGGGCAACCACGAGATCCTGGCGCTGGGGATGTACCACTTCGGCGACGAGCCGGTGCCGTCCGACTTCGGCCCGCGCAGCTTCGCCCGCAGCTGGGAGATCAACGGCGGCCTGCTGTCGGACCAGGACCGGCTGACCCCCGAGCACATCGAGTGGCTGACCGCGCGCCCGCTGGCCGCCGTCGCCGCCGATCACCTGCTGCTGCACTCGGACACGCTCGAGTACCTCGACTGGGGCTCGTCGATCGACGAGATCAACGAGGCGGCTCGCGACATCCTCGAGGGCAGCGACATCGAGGCGTGGTGGGACGTCTGGCGCCGGATGACCACGCGGTACGCGTTCCGCGGCCCGGACGGCGAGGAGAACGCCCAGAAGCTGATGGACGCGCTCGGCGGGTCGCGGATCGTGCATGGGCACAGCGTCATCGCCGACCAGCTGGGCATCCACCCGACGCAGATCGAGGGCCCGTTCCTGTACGCGGGCGGCAAGGCCCTCGGCGTCGACGGCGGCCTGTTCGTCGGCGGGCCGTGCCTGGTGGTCGAGCTGCCGTTCTCCCCGGAGTCCTAGGCGATCTCGACGATCTCCTTGCCGAGCGGCACGAGCGAGACCGGGATCAGCTTGAAGTTCGCGATGCCGAGCGGGATGCCGACGATCGTGATGCAGAGCGCGATGCCGGTGAAGACGTGCCCGAGCGCGAGCCACCACCCGGCGAAGACGAACCAGATGACGTTGCCGACGCACGAGGCGGCGCCCGCGTCCCGCCGGTCGACGACCGTGCGCCCGAACGGCCAGAAGGCGTAGCGCGCGATCCGGAACGACGCCAGCCCGAACGGGATGGTGATGATCAGGACGCAGCAGATGACGCCGGCGAGCAGGTAGCCGACGGCCATCCAGAAGCCGCACAGGACGAGCCAGATGATGTTCAGCAGGGTGCGCATCAGACGTGCAGCTCCCCGCTCAGGACGGTGACGGCCTGGCCGGCGAGGTGGACGCGGTCGCCGTCCTGCCGGGTTTTGACGATCCCGCCGCGTGACGAAGCCTGTTCGCCGGTCAGTTCTTTCCGGTTCATGCGCTCGGACCAGTAGGGCGAGAGGATGCAGTGCGCGGAGCCGGTGACGGGGTCTTCGTCGATGCCGACGCCGGGGGCGAAGAAGCGGCTGACGTAGTCGGTTTCGTCGCCTGGTGCGGTCACCAGGAGGCGTCCGGTCCAGGTGTCCTCGAGCTTGCCGAGGTCGGGTTCGAGGGAACGCACGGTCTCGGCGTCTTTCACGACGGCGAAGAGGTTTTCGACGCCGCGGCCGGTGTACTCGATCTCGACGCCGGGGAGGATCCCGGAGAGGTCGTCGTCGGTCGGCCGCGGCGGGTCGGAGGGGAAGTCCAGCTCGACCCAGCCGTCTTTCGCGGTGGCGCGGAGTTCGCCGCTTTTGGTGAGGTAGGTCTGCGCGCCGCCGAGAACGTGCGTGACGGCGAGGGTGGCATGCCCGCAGAGGGCAACTTCCACGGCGGGCGTGAACCACCTCAGCGAATTCGTTGTGGTGACGAAGAAAGCGGTCTCGGCGTGCTTCATCTCAGCGGCGACGGCTTGCATCCAGGCCGGATCGGCGGGTTCGTCCAGCAGGACGACCCCGGCGGAGTTCCCGGCGAAGGCGCGGTCGGTGAAGGCGTCGACGATGAAGAAGCGCATGCCACCAATGTAGCTGTGGTTTTCCGGGTTTCCCTCGGGTCTGTCCCTTAGGTGGTGTCCCCGATGGTGGGCCGCACGACCTTTTCGCCATCGGGCCCGCGCTCGGTCTTGAGGTCGAAGACATCCTCGTCGACGGCGTACTTGTTCTTGTGCTCTTTGTCGTCGTCTTTCTTCTTACCGGCGGCGCCAGGGGCACCGGCCGCGTTGCCCCCCTTGCCTTTCGCGGCGGCGGCTGCGGTTGCGCCGCGTTCGAGGCGTTCGCCGGGTTTGCTGCCGGTCCTCGCGCCTTCGCCTTCCTTGGGGGCTGAGCCGGTGCTGCTGCCTGCATTGCCGGACACGCGCGACCCGGCGAACCCGGTGCCGGCGCGGCCGGAGCCGATGCCCTTGCCGCGGGTGATGTCGCCACCGGATGTGCCACCCGCGCCGGTGGTCCCGGGCATGGCGAGGCCGTCGGGGGTGACACGCCCGAAGGTGCCGGCGGCGGGGGCGGAGCGGAAGTTGGTGTTGCCGCTGAAGGTGCCGGTCCCGCTGCTGGTGCCCGGGGGGACGTAGCCGGGCGGGTTGGGGCCGGGTCCGGGGCCGCCTGGGCTGCCCGGTCCTGGTCCTCCGGGGACGAAGGTGCCGGTCGTGCCGCCGGGGCCGCTTCCGATTCCGCCGCCGATGGTGGGGGTGCCGGTGAAGCCGGCGCTGCTGGTGCCGTGGAACCCGCTGGCGGAGGTGGAGTCCCCCTGCCCGAGCTGGGGAGGAGGGGTGTAGGTGGGCTGGGTGCTGGCGGTCTCGTGGTAGGTGGAGTCGAGGTCTTGGAGCACCTGAACGGCCTGCTGATGAGCGGCATCAGCCTGCTGCTGCTTGGCGGCGACGTTGTTCATGGTCTGCGTCGCCCCGGCGACGTCACCGGCCAGGTACTGCTTGGTCGCCTTGTCGATTTCGGTCTGCTGGTTGAACCCGGTGGGTTCGGGCATGTTCTTCTGAGCATGATCAGCAGCGGCGGCTTGCTGCGAGTACCGGTTGGAGCTGAGCTGGGCGGCGTTGGCGGTATCACTCGTGTAGGTGGCGGTGTTCTGGAAGAAGCTGTGCGCCTGCGCGGCACCGGAGCCCTGCCACTGGATTTCACTGGAGTTGACGGCGTCGGTCGCCGCGTTGGAGACGTCGGCCAGCCAGTTGCCGATCCGGTTGGCCAGCCGTCCCCGGTCGTCGAGGTCCTTCGGGTCCATGTTGTCGTGGACCATGTTGTACAGGTCCTCGTGCGTGCTGGCCGGGTAGTTCTGGCCGGGTGCGGGCGCGTCGCCGCGGGTCGCCTGGTTGTGCAGGAGCACCTTGCCCTGCTCGACCGAGTACTGGGCCGCCTGGTTCTGGGTCTGCGGTACGACGCCCTCGCGAGCGTCGCCCTGGTCTTCGGCGCCGAAGTGGTGCACGTTCTGCTGGAGCTTTTGCTGCGTCTCGGCGTAGAAGTCGCCTTCGTACTGCCGGTGTCCAGCGTGCTCTTGAGCCATCGTCACTCGCTCCCGCGCAGCTTGGCGAAGGTCTGGGCGTGGGCGTCCTCGGTCTCGCGGTAGTTCTTGCGAGCGATCGCCAGTGCTTCTTTGACCTGCTGGAATCCCTTGATGAGCAGCTCGAGGTTCGGCACGAGTGACTGCTCGTCGCCGGCCGCGACCTTCACGTTGAACTGAGCCACCTGCTCGGCGTACTCGCTCGAGCCCATCCGGGGTTTCCAGGCGAGGACCTCGAGCTCGTACTCGATTCCGCGGTAACCGTCGATGAACTCGTCGCAGACCTTCGTGTACTTGTCGAGCCCGGCCTGGTTGATGGCGAACCCGCCGTCCATGGCCAGTTTTTTCAGCCCTGCGGCACCCTCGTTGAGGCGCTTCGCGCCTTCCGGGTCGGCCGGGGTGTTGAGGAGGCCGGAAAGGAAGTTCGACCCTGCGTCGCCGGAGGCCGGTGCGGCGATCGGCTGGTCACTGAAACTCGCGCCCGAGCTCACGTCAGGTTCCCCTCCCATCGAACAACACTCTGGGTGCCCACGACCTACTGTAGTAGTGACCGGCGGCCGGCGGCAGGGGCGACAGCCGGACGTAGGTCACTCGTGGGCTGCGGCTCAGGTGTTCGGGGGGAGCAGTTTCTCGACCTTCACCGCGATGGCGGTGACCCGGTCGCAGGCCTGTTCGGTCGTGTCGTTGCCGGAGACCGAAACGAGCGCGCGGGAATTCGGCTTGACCTCGATGGAGATCGTGCACTGGCCCGCCGCGCCGATCGAACCGCGTTCGATGATCGCGTTCCGGGCGCCGACGTGACCGCGCGAAGCCTTCGACGGGTCGGGGATGCCCTGGTCGTACCCGGTGTTGTCCTGGAGGGCAACGCCGACGTTGGCGTCGCCCGGCTTGTTCGAAGCGCAGCTTCGTTCCCGGTCCACGGTGCCGGGAGCCGCCGCCGGGAACCCCTCGCCCGCCATGACCTGGTCGATGATCGTGCAGGGGCTCAGGCCCGTGAACGGGTTGTCACCGGTGCCGCTCGGCTTGGTCGACGAGGCGCTGCCCGAAGGCGTGTTCGCAGCCTGCGGCGTACCCCCAACCTTGCTGTCACAGGCGCTCAACACGAGCACCAAAGTCGCCGAAGTGAGGACGGCTCGGAGGACAACTGCTCGGGTCACGCTCTGCACACTACGGGTAGATCACGCACTCGTGCGAGGACGCACGTCACCGGTGGGTCGTCTCCGCGATGCGCTCGTGCAGCCACCCTCTCAGGTGTCCCCCGTCCGAGGGGACGAACCTGAGCCGGGACTCGCCGCCGGACAGTGGGTCCGTGAACGTCAGGTAGCGGCCGCCGTCCGTGTCCACGAAATTCACCGTTCCCACCGGGCGGAGGTTGCCCTGGCCCAAGCGGGTCGACAGCTCGAACGTGCCGTGGCGGTGGGGGGCCCACTGGGCGTAGTCGCGCAGTGCTTCGGGGTCCGGGGGCCGGTTCGGGCCCACCGTTGTCGTGGCCGGGGCCACCGGTAGCGGTGCGTAGCCGGGGAGGATGCCGATCAGGGCGTCGACCAGGTGGTCGGGGCGGATCCGGACGAAGTTGATCCCCTCCGGCACCAGCTCCGAGTACACGCCGAGGCCGTGGCCGATCGTGGCTCGGTAGAACACCTGGCGGTTCTCCGTCAGCTCCGCCGCTCGGACGATGATCAGGACCTCCGGCCGGGTCCACGCCCGCAGCGTCTGCTCGACCTCGATGTCCAGCTTCTCCGGCCCCGCCAGGCCGCGGGCTCGCATCGACTCCCACGCCTCCGCCAGGATCTGCTCGTGCTCCACCAGTGTGTGGCCCGGGCTGCGGATCTCGAACGGCTCCCAGTGCGCCGGGAGACCCGTGCGCCGGACCGCGGCGGTCACCTCCGGCAAGCCCAGCGCGAATTCCTCCGGCACGGGTCCGAGCGTAGCGGAACCCGTCAGATGTCCAGCTGACGAACGCCCGTCTCCGGCAACGCCACCCGGCCGGCCGTCGCCCGTCCGCGCAGGCGGACGATCTCGTGCGGCTGTAACCCGATTGCCACTCCGAACGCCTCCACGTCCGGGAAGCCGCCCTGCTGGCGGCGCAGCTCCAGCGCCGTCGTCACCCGGTCTGGCGTGAGGCCTGGCAGGCGAGCCAAGTCGGCCGCCGATGCCGTGTTGACGTCGACCAACGCCACCGGCGGCGCAGGAGGAGGTGCCAAAGCAAGAGGAGGCGCCAAAGCAGGAGAAGACGCCGGCACATAAGCCTCGAGCACGTCGTTCTGCCGCAGATCCCGCGTCCCCAGCCCCACCGTGAACACCCGCGACCCCGCCGTGGACCGCACCGCGACCCCGTTCCGCGCCAGCGAAAGCACCGGCAACCCCGCCGCGATGACCGTGCTGCGCTCGTTGAACGTCGTCCCGATCGGGCGCAGCACCCGGACCCGCACCCCCACCGTGAACGCCGCGCTGCGCCCCTCCGGCACCTCGACCGCCGCCACCAGTGCGCCGGGGCCGAGGTCGGTGACGCCGTGGACCACCGCCGTCCCGTCGCGGTGCTCCACGAAGCCCGGCGTGGGGAACGCCGTCAGCACGTCCCCGGCCATCGGCGGCACGTCGCACTGGAAGCCCAGCAGCACCGTCGCCACCTGGCCCGTCGGCAGCTCCTCGAGCGGCCCGGCCGGCCCGAACAGCCCGAGCACCCGCATCGGCTGGCCACCCCGCGCCGACGCGCACAGCGCCCCGAAGCGCAGGACGCCCTCCCGGACGTGCACCTGCGCGCGGAACCCGGTCAGCTGGTCGAACGCCGGCGCCACCACCGACACCGCCGCCTCCGGCCGGCTCAGGTCCGGTCCGACCGTGTCGTCGGTGTACAGCTCCAGCGAGTCGCCGTTGCCGAGGTCGCGCCGGCCGACGGCGACGAACACGTCCTTGAGGAACCCCGCGTCCGTCACCGGCTCGACGTCGCTGGAAAAGAACTTCTTCCGCACCACGATCCCGAGGCGCAGGTCGTCCTCGACGACCCGGCCGCCCCGCAGCAGCCGCGCGCGGGCGCCGCGGGTCGCGCGGCCCGCGCTGACCTGGCCGCCGGGCAGCTCGCCGAGGCCGGGGACGGTGACCGAGTCGTGGATCGCCTTGCCGAACTCGATCAGCCCGACCCTGGTCTCGGTCACGACGTGGCGGCCAGCGTGACGCTGATCGACTGGTCGGCGTTGACCCGCTCCGATTCGACGCGCATACCGGCCTGCGCGGCCCGGTCCTTCAGCCTGGCCAGCACCGCGCGCTGCACTTCGGCCGCGTACGCCTCGTCGACCGACAGCACCAGCCGCGCAGCCTCGGCCTCGGTGAGACCCGGCCCGTCGACGTGCGCCACCTGGACACCCTCGGCGCCGTAACCGAACGTGATCCGCCGCCCCTCCCAGGCGGCGAAGACGGACGTGCCGTCGTCGGTGACCTGGGCACGCAGCCCGACGAGCGCCCGGGACAGCAGGTCGCGGTGGCGCATCCGGGTCCGCACGGTGACGACCCCCGGCCGTGCCTGCGCGTGCGCGGCGACCGTGGCCGCGTCGAGCTGGGCCAGCGCCTCACTGCGCAGCTTGAGCGTGACACTCATCGGCGTTCCCCTTCGAGCAGCGCTTCGAGGACTTCGGTGGTGGCGAACCCGTTCAGCTCGATCGCGCCGTCGGTCGCGATCGTCAGCTCCAGGCGGTTCGGGGCGGCGAAGATCGACTCGTCGTAGCGGCCGGTCAGGAAGTGGAACCGCTGGTTCGCCGAGCCCACCCACGGCCGGGACGGCTCCGGCCGGTCCGCCAGAAAGGGCCCGTCCACCAGCAGGTCCGTCGCGGCCAGCAGCTCGGACGGCGGCAGGTCCTCCAGGACGTGCCCGGTGAACGTCATCACCGACAGCCCCGCCGAGCGCACCGCGGAAGCGAAGCGCCCCAGTGGTTCCGCCTGGTCGAACGGCTCACCGCCGAGCAACGTGACGCCTTCGATCCCGGAGACGGCGAGCACGCGTGACGCCAAGTCCGGCCACGACAAGGAAAACCCGCCGCGAGTCGTCCACGTCTGCGGGTTGAAGCACCCCGGGCAGCGCACCGAACACCCCTGCGTCCACACGGCACACCGCAGGCCCGGGCCTTCGGCCGCGGTGACGTCGACGATCCGGTGCAGGTTCAGGAGTTCCATTGCGACTGCTGCTGCGAAGCGGTGTCCTCCACGGAGGCGGAAGTGCGCCGGTAGTCCTCGGTGAACTCCGACGTCTCGGTCTCCGCGCCGAGCAGGTCCTCCAGCAGCGGGATGTAGTCGAGGCACTTCGAGCCGGTCACGCCGTGGGTTTCGGCGCTGATCGAGCCGTCCTTGCCGATGGTCACGGTCACGCGGTGCGTCATACGTCGATCGTCCTCCCGCCCGATGAAGCCGGTGGCGGCGGCGCGACCGGCTCCGAACCCGATGAAGTGTCGGTGGCGGCCACGGCCCTGGTCTCCGCCCAGTTCCGGATGGCCAGGATCTCGTCGGCCTGGGTGACCGACAGCGGCACGGTGGACTTGACCGCCCGCACCAGGTCGTCCCGGCGCAGTGGCCGCTTCTCGGCGAACGCGTCCACGAGCCCGGACAGCACGGCCTGCTCGATCTCGGCGCCGCTGTAGCCCGCGCTGACGTCGGCGAGTTCGGCGAACAGCCCGTCGTCCAGCCGCAGTTCGCTGCCCACGAACGGATCGGTGACGCGCTTGGCCAGGTGGATCCGCCAGATCGCGGCGCGCTCGGGCGCCGAGGGCAGGTCGACGAAGAAGATCTCGTCGAACCGGCCCTTGCGCAGGAACTCCGGCGGCAGCGAGCCGACCTGGTTCGCCGTCGCCATCACGAACACCGGGGCCGACTTCTCCTGCATCCAGGACAGGAACGTGCCGAAGACGCGCCGCGCGGTGCCGCCGTCGCCCCCGCCGCCGGCCCCCGCGAGCCCCTTCTCGATCTCGTCGACCCACAGCACGCAGGGCGCGATGCCCTCCGCGGTGCGGATGACCGTGCGGATGTTCTTCTCGCTCGACCCGACGAGCCCGGCGAAGACGCGCCCGAGGTCCAGCCGCAGCAACGGCAGCCGCCACATGTTCGCGACGCACACCGCGGACAGGCTCTTGCCGCAGCCGGGGACGCCGGTGAGCAGCAGGCCCTTCGGCGCCGCGAGGTTGTACGCCGAGGCCGCGGGCGTCCAGGTGCCGGTGCGCTTGGTCAGCCACCGCTTGAGCCGGTCGAGGCCGCCGACGGCGTCGAAGCTCGTCTCCGCCGGCACGATGTCGAGCATCCCGGAGCGCCGGACGGCCTGGCGCTTCTCGGCCAGGATCAGCTCCAGGTCGCTCGGGTCGAGCCCGCCGCCCTCGACCAGCGCCCTGGCGAACGCGTTTTCGGCCTCCGGCAGCGTCAGCCCGCGCGCGGCGGCGACGATCATGTCCCGGTCGTCCCGGTCGATGCTGATCCGGACGTTCTGCCGGTGCGCGGCGACCATGCTGTCCAGCAGTTCGCCGATCTGGCGCTGGTCGGGCAGCGGGAAGTCGACGACAGTCGCGTCGTGTTCCAGCTCCGGCGGCACGGGCAGCGACGGCGAAACGAGGATCACGCTCAGCGGCACCGGCCGGGTCTTGAACGCGGCGGCGAGCTCCCGCAGCCGGCGCACGACGTCGGGATCGGGCCGGTGCCCGCCTTCGGAGACCAGCGACGGGTGCAGGTCGGCGAAGACGAAGACGGCGGGTTCACCCCAGCCGTAGACGCGTTCGAGGGCGGCCGCCGCGGTGCGCGTCTCGGTGATCGGCGGGCCGCCCGCGGGGGCCAGCCCGGTGGTGGACGACCAGACGTACACGCGCCGCGGCGTCCGCAGCCGGTGGGCGTCCTCGGCGACCGCGCGGATCTCCCGCAGCACCCGCTGCTCTTCGTGCGTCTCGACGACGAGCAGCGGGTAGCGCGCCTGCAGCAACTGGGTCAGCTCGTCGCGGAACCCGGCCATCGATCGCCCCCTCGAAGTCCGTTCGGACACTACCAGCGCCCCTGGTCTCGAAACGGCTCCGAGCGGTCGCCACGAGCGGGTTCGCTTCCTAGACTCGAGACGCCCGACGAAGACGTCCGAGGAGCTGCCATGCCTGACGCGCCCGCCCTGCCGAGCTACGCCTCGGGGACCTCGGAGGTCCCGCTGCTCGGCGACACCATCGGCGACAACTTCGACCGGACGGTGGCCGCGTTCGCCGATCGGGACGCCCTGGTCGACCGGGCCGCCGGGAAGCGGTGGACCTACCGGGAGCTGGCCGCCGAGGTGTCCGCGCTGGCGCTGGGGCTGGTCGCGCTGGGCATCGGCAAGGGCGACCGGGTCGGCATCTGGTCGCCGAACCGCGCGGAGTGGACGTTCCTGCAGTACGCGACGGCGAAGATCGGCGCGATCCTGGTCAACATCAACCCCGCCTACCGCGCGCACGAGCTCGCGTACGTCCTCAACCAGGCCGGGATCCGGCTGCTGGTGGCGTCCGACAAGTTCAAGACGTCCGACTACCCCGCGATGGCCGAGGAGGTGCGCGAGAAGTGCGCGGCGCTCGAACAGGTCGTGATCCTCGGCGGCGGGGACTGGGACGCGCTGCTGGCGGCCGGCCGCGGCGGTGACCCGGCGCAGCTGGCGCACCTGCAGGCCGGGCTGTCGGCCGACGACCCGATCAACATCCAGTACACGTCCGGGACGACGGGCTTCCCCAAGGGCGCCACGCTGTCCCACCACAACATCCTCAACAACGGCTACTTCGTCGGTGAACTGTGCAACTACACCGAAGAAGACAAGGTGTGCATCCCGGTGCCCTTCTACCACTGCTTCGGCATGGTGATGGGCAACCTGGCCTGCACCAGCCACGGCGCCTGCATGGTGATCCCGGCACCCGCGTTCGACCCGAAAGCCACCCTCGAAGCGGTCGCGGCCGAGCGGTGCACGTCGCTCTACGGCGTGCCGACGATGTTCATCGCCGAGCTCAACCACCCGGACTTCGGCGAGTTCGACCTGTCGTCGCTGCGCACCGGGATCATGGCGGGATCGCCGTGCCCGGTCGAGGTGATGAAGCAGGTCATCGACCGGATGGGGATGGCCGAAGTGTCCATTTGCTACGGCATGACGGAGACGTCCCCGGTGTCGACGCAGACCCGGTCCGACGACTCGATCGAGCGCCGCGTGTCGACGGTCGGGCGGGTCGGGCCGCACCTGGAGGTCAAGGTCGTCGACCCGGAAACCGGCCTGACGGTCCCGCGCGGCGAGCCGGGCGAGCTGTGCACGCGCGGGTATTCGGTGATGCTGGGGTACTGGGAGCAGCCGGACAAGACGGCGGAGGCGATCGACGCGGCCCGCTGGATGCACACGGGAGACCTGGCGGTGATGGACGCCGACGGCTACGTCAACATCACCGGCCGCATCAAGGACATGGTCATCCGCGGCGGCGAAAACCTGTACCCACGCGAGATCGAGGAGTTCCTCTACACGCACCCGGACATCCTGGACGCGCAGGTGATCGGCGTCCCGGACGAGAAGTACGGCGAAGAGCTGATGGCGTGGATCCGGATGCGCGAAGGCGCTTCGCCGTTGGACGCGGAAAAGGTGCGCGAGTTCTGCAGCGGGAAGCTGGCGCACTACAAGATCCCGCGGTACGTCCACGTCGTCGAGGAGTTCCCGATGACGGTGACGGGGAAGGTGCGCAAGGTCGAGATGCGCGAGAAGTCGATCAGCTTGCTGGGGTTGGAGAAAGCGGCTTCGGCGAAGCACGCCTAAACCGCTGAGGACGGCCGGACACCTCCCTTCGCGATTCCGTGAAGGGAGGTGTCCGATGATCATTCTCAGCTGGGACTGGTGAGCGCGGCTAAACCGGCCGGGGTGGCCAGGCGTTGTCCCGGCGCGGCGGAGGGGGCGCTTCCGGACGGGAGCGACGGGAACCGCCGCGGGAGGGGGAGTCGTGCTGTCCAGCCTGAAGAAACCGCTCACCGTGGGGACGCTGCTCGCGGCGGCCGCGCTGGGCCTGCCGGGGGTCGCGACCGCGGCCACGGTGGGCCCGGTCGACCTCGGCACCTTGCCGGGCGACGCGTTCAGCACGGTGAACGCGATCAACGCCGACGGCACCATGGTCGGCGAGTCGCTTCCGCAGGACGTGCGCATGCGGTTCCACCCGGTGAAGTGGGACAGCCAGGGCCGGATCGGCGCCCTGCCGACGCTGGGCGGCGAACAGGGACGGCCGGTCGCCGTCAACGACCACGGGGTGGCCGTGGGCTGGGCCCAGGACGCGCAGGGCGAGACACGCGCGGTCCGCTGGGCCCCGGACGGCACGGTCACCGCGCTGCCGTGGACCGGGTCGTCCGACGCGGCCGTGATCAGCCGGACCGGTGTGGTCGCCGGTGGCGGCAGCACCCCGCAGAGCACGTACGTCGCGCTGCGCTGGGCCCCGGACGGCTCGGTCACCCAGCTGGCGTCGCTGCCCGGCGGCGGGCAGGCCGTCGTCACCGGGATCACCGCCGACGGCTCGCTGATCAGCGGCGAAGCCTGGGACGCCGCCGGCAACCAGCACGCGGTCCGCTGGAGCGCCACCGGCGCGATCACCGATCTCTCGCCGGGCAACCAGGGCAACCCGGGCGCCACGGCGGCCGCGATCAACGACTTCGGGGTGATCGCCGGGACCGTCACCGAGGCCGGCCAGCACGTCCCGGTAGCCTGGAAGCGGGACGGCAGGCAGGTGCGGCTCGACTGGCCGGCGCCGCCGGCCTCCGCCACGCCGCGCGCGATCAACCGGGCCGGGGTGGTCGTCGGCAGCGGGGAGGCCGAATTCGCCCAGTCCCGCGCGGTTCGCTGGTCCGCGAGCGGGGTGACCGTGCTGCAGGGCGCCCGGCGGTCCGAGGCGGTGGCGATCAACGACTCGGGCACGGCGGTCGGCAACGTCGAATCGGTGGCGGCCCGGTGGGCGGCCGACGGCACCGAGACGATCCTCGGCGCCCTGCCCGGCGGTGACTACAGCTGGGCGACCGGGATCGCCCGCGACGGGACGATCATCGGCCGGTCCGACCTGCCCTACGGCTGGCACGCCGTCTACTGGCCGGCGAGCTGACGGGCTTCGCCGCCGGGGCGGTGCGCGTCCTCAGCCCACCGCCGCGGCGGCTTCCGCGATCGCCTTCGCGTCCTCTTCGCCGAACGTCTCCTCCAGCTGCTCCGGCGAGTAGTCGACGTCGATCTGCTCCACCGGCATCCCGCGCGCCGACTCGATCGCGCCCAGCCGCCGCTGCGCCCGGTCCGCCGCGTACTGGATGATCTCCTGGGGGTCGTTGTCGAACGGCAGTTCCTCGAACTGGTCCTGCACCCACTGGATCATGTTGAGCGCGTGCGGCAGCAGCTCGCCCATCCGCTGCTGCACCGCGTCCCACAGCGAGTCGTCCGCGGCGACGTGGCGGCGGCAGGTGAACGTGCCCCAGGCCATGTGGCGGCGCTCGTCGTCGCCGATGCGGCGGACCAGTTCCTGCATGCCCGGCAGGATGTCGTGCTGGGTGCAGATCAGCTGCCACGAGTAGTAGCCGGTCAGCGCGAGGCTGCCCTCGATGACGTGGTTGTAGGTGACGCTCGCGCGGATCTGGTTGAGCGGGCTGGGATCGTCCTCCAGCGCCCGCAGCGACTGCGGCAGCTCTTCGTAGAAAAGCTTGCGGTAGTGCGGGTTCTCGGCGACGAACGGGTGGAGGTCCTGGGTCAGCCCGACCGCGTCCATCCAGCGCCGGAACACCTCCGTGTGCTTGGCCTCCTCGAAGCAGAACTGCGTCAGGTACATCTCGTCGCCGAACCGGCCGGTCGCCGACATCGCCCGCATGAACGGCTGGATGTCCTCGGTGACCGCCTCTTCGCCGGCGATGAACTGCGCCACGAGGTAGGTCGTGCTGCGCTGCTGCTCGGGGTTGAGCGTGTCCCAGCCTTCCCGTTCGCGGCTGAAGTCGATGTCGGCCGGGTTCCAGAACTTCTTGTTGCCCTTGACGAACAGCCGCAGCGGGAACGAGTCCCAGTTCAGCCCGCCCTTGCGCAGTGAGGAGAAGCCGGAGCGGAGTTCGGGGAGCATGTCGGTCATCGTTTCACTCCGAGAGAGGGTTCAGTGGACGAATCGGCGGATGGCGGGTTCCAGCACCGCGGTGACGGCGTCGGCCGCCTCGGCCGCCGAGTGCGTGGACAGCACCAGGTGCGACAGGGAGAGCCGGACGACGGTCTCCGCGAGCAGGGCCGCGGCCTCGGCGGAGAGCCCGGGCTCGAACTCGCGGTACTGCTCGGCGGCGAGATCCGCGGCCGCGGTGAGGATCGGCTCGCCGCGGCTCGTGAGCAGCGGCAGCAGGTCCTCGCCCGCCTCGGTGCCGAGCGCCGCCGCGACCAGGCGGTTCTCCCGCGCGTGCTCGATCGTGTAGACGACGGCGTGGTGGATGCCCGCCAGGAGCCCGTCCGCCGTTTCGAACCGCTGCCGGATCCCGTCGAGGAACTCCGACGCGGTGCGCAGCGCCACCGCCTGGGTCAGCGCCGCCTTGTTCCCGAACTCGTTGTAAACCGTCTGCCTGCTCACCCCGGCTTTCGCGGCGACGTCGGCCATCCGCAGGCCCGCGTGGCCGCGGTCCGGCAGCAGGTCGGCGGCCGCGTCGAGCAGCGCCTCCCGCAGGGACGCCTTCGTCCGTTCGGTGAAGCTGGTCACACCCTCACCTTGACACAGATGACGTCACTGTCAAGGCGCTGGACATGATCGGCTTACGTGTAAAACTGTCGGTGGTGGCGGCTAACGTGTCGGTTGTGGGCATCACCGTGGGGTTCGACCTCGACATGACACTGATCGACGCCCGGCCGGGCATGGCCGCGGCGATGAACGCGCTGGGCGTCGAATCCGGCCTGCCGCTGGACGGCGAGGCGTTCGCGGCCAACCTCGGGCCGCCGCTGGACGACATCCTGCGCGGCTTCGAAGCGCCCGAGGAGCGCATCCCCGGGCTGGTCGACCGGTTCCGCGCGATGTACCCGGAGGTGGTCGTGCCGAGCGCGGTCGCGCTGCCGGGCGCGGTCGAGTCGCTGTGCGCGGTCCGGGCCGCGGGCGGGCGCACGCTGGTCGTCACCGGGAAGTACGGGCCCAATGCGCAGCTGCACGTGGACGCGCTCGGCCTGGAGGTCGACGAAGTCGTCGGCGAACTGTGGTCGACGCAGAAGGCCGAAGCGCTGCTGGCCCACGACGCCCGGGTGTATGTCGGAGATCACGCCGGTGACATCCGGGGTGCGCTGGCGGCCGGGGCGATCCCGGTCGGCGTCACCACCGGGCCGTGCGATCGCACGCTCCTGCTGAGCGAAGGAGCGGAGGTGGTGTTCGAGTCGCTGACGGAGTTCCCGGCGTGGTTCGAGAAGACGTTCGCGACGGTGCCTTAATCCATCCATGCCCCCGCCGCCGCCCTCAACGGAGCAGCGGAGCTGCGCTGTCAATTCTTGGCGCGCGCCTCGATCACCAGGGCGATCAAGCCGAGCAGCAGGCCCAGCGGCGTGATGACCCCGGCGGCGACCGAAAGCCAGATCGGCAGGTTCTCCAGACCGGCGGCGAACATGATGAACACGGCCAGCACGGCGAGCATGCCGAGGCCGAAAAGGCCGATGCCGACGCGCATCAGGAACGGTTTGCCGGGAGCGGCCACGCCGGCCTCCTTCGTCGTGCTCTTCATGACGTATGAGGGTATCCGCCGGTATCGACTTCTCCCCAGGGCCTGTGGCGAGATACCCTTTACCCAGCGCGCCCTGGGTACGCCCCGGGCGCGTTAGTCGTGAGCGGACAGCAGAAGGACTGGTGAGGGAAGTGCCGACCGGCAAGGTCAAGTGGTACGACGCGGAGAAGGGGTTCGGGTTCGTCACGCAGGACGGTGGCGCCGACGTCTACATTCGCAAGGCCGCGCTGCCGCAGGGCGTCGAGGGGCTCAAGGCCGGTCAGCGGCTGGAGTTCGGCGTCGCCGACGGCCGCCGCGGGCCGCAAGCGCTCTCCGTCCGGCTGCTCGACCCGCCGCCGTCCGTCGCCGAAGCGCGCCGCCGCCCGGCCGAGGAACTGCACGGCCTGATCGAGGACATGATCAAGCTGCTCGAGCTGAAGGTGCAACCGGACCTGCGGCGCAACCGCTACCCGGACCGCAAGCACACCAAGCAGATCGGCGAGATCATGCGCGCGGTCGCCCGGGACCTCGATCCCTAAAGAGCCCTACGCCTCCAGGCGCAGGCCCCAGACGTCGCTGGGCAGCAGGCCCGACTCACCGGTGTCGGCGTTGAGCACGGCCGTGTACTTCTGCACGTCCACCGCGGAAATGCGGTCGGCGGGCGTCGGCGGCGTGACCGTATAGGCGTAGCGGTCCAGCGACGTGAACGGGATCGGGTCGCTCTGCTTGAACTCGCCCTGAGGGGTGACGTACTCGTAGACGATCTGCCACGGCGATTCGGCGACTTCGCCGGGCACCGAGATCTGCACCGGCTTGCCCGGGCGGACCTTCAGCGTCTGCGTCGAGCCCTGCGCGCTGCACGGCTGCGCGAGCTTCTTCGTGTAGTCGCACGTGAGCACGGGCGCGGTGTTGATCGTGTGGCCGTCGGCGTAGAAGGTGACCTCGGCCGGGCCGGGTGCCGAGCAGCCGGCCACCGCGAACCCACCGGCCGCAAGCAGGGCCACCACCCGGGAACGTCGCATGGGCTCAGACCCTACCGGCGGGCCCTCGGGTCCCCGGTCAGGCCCTGGGCCGGGAAGCTGCCGGTCGGCTCGGGGCGCAGCGGCCGGTCGCCGCCGAGGCCGGGCACGAGCGAGCCGCCGCGGCGCACCAGGTACGTCTGGGCCAGGCCGACCGCCAGCACGACGGTGATCACCAGGAACCCGATCCAGTACGTCGGCGGCAGCAGCAGCCCGACCGCGCCGCCGAGGCACCAGGCCAGCTGCAGCACGGTTTCCGAGCGGCCGAACGCCGACGCGCGCGACTCCTCGGGCAGGTCCTCCTGGATGACGGCGTCGAGGCTGATCTTGGCCAGCGCGCTGGCCGTCGCGCCGATCAGGCCGACGATCGCGGCCGTGGCCAGGCCGGGCAGGATCGTCGCCACCAGCGCCGCCGCCACACAGGCCGCCACGCACCCGACGATCACCTGGTCCGGGCTGCCGAAGTGCAGCCGCGAGCCCAGCGCGTTGCCGAGGAAGCC
Organism: Amycolatopsis sp. NPDC004169; assembly: GCF_040610315.1. Lineage (NCBI taxonomy): Bacteria > Bacillati > Actinomycetota > Actinomycetes > Pseudonocardiales > Pseudonocardiaceae > Amycolatopsis > Amycolatopsis sp. NPDC004169. Next base: position 110,692 of record NZ_JBEXMD010000005.1, on the reverse strand, counting down.
GCCGGCACCGGCCGCGGCGCCGATCACGCCGAGCAGCAGCAGCTGCATGAACGGCGTCTGCCCGCTGCCCTCGGTCTGCGCCTTGACCGCGAAGGCGGCGAACATCATTAGGAAGCCGGTGAGCACGCGCACCGAGCCGTTGCCCCACAGCGCGACGACGATGTGGCGGCCCAGCGGCTGACGGCGCTTCTTCTCCTTCGGGTGGGCCGAAAGGGACGTCGGCACCTCGCCCTCGGTCGCTTCGACCCAGGCCGGGATCCGCATTGACTGCACGGCCGCGGCCACGCAGATCAGCGCCGTGAACCACAGCGCGCCCGCCGAGCCGGTGATGGCGTTGACGCCGCTGGCCAGCGCGCCGAACACCCCTGCGGCGACCAGGCCGAACGTGGTCAGCCGGGCGTTGGTCTTGGAAAGCGTGATCTCCGACGGCAGCACCCGCGGTGTCACCGCGGCCTTGAGCACGGTGAACGACTTCGACAGCACCATCATCCCGAGCGCGGCCGGGTAGAGCAGCCAGTCGTCGAAGTGCAGCGCCATCACCACGGCCATCAGGCCCTGGCCGATCGAGGACGCGCACATCGCCAGCCGCCTGCCGCGCTGCACCTTGTCGAGCGCCGGTCCGATCACCGGCGCGACCAGCGCGAACGGCGCGATCGTGATGAGCAGGTAGAGCGCCACCTTGCCCTTGCTCTCGCCGCTGGTCGCGGCGAAGAAGAGGGTGTTGGCCAGCGCGATCGCCATCGCCGCGTCGCTGGCGTAGTTCAGCATCACGGCGTAGGTCAGCGAGGTCAGGCCGGACTTCTCGGCGCCGTCGGCCTTGGTCGCGCGCTGGAAGGCGCCGACGGCCTGGCCGGTCAGCTGCCGGCTGCGCATCGCCGCCACCCGGGTGACGGTGATCTTCTTCGGCAGCTTCGGCGTGCCGCCCGGGGTGCGCGGCTCCTCCCGCGGCGGCGGCTCGGGTGCCGGCGGCCGAGGCTCGCCGGCGTAGCCGCCGGTGTCGTAGTGCTCGTACTCGCCGCTGCCGGGGTGGCGTTCGCCCTGGTAGAAGCCGCCGGGCGGCTCGCGGCGGACGGGTTCGGTGCGGTGCGGGTCGTACGGCCGGGCCCCGCGCGGGGGCGGCGGCCGGTGGTTCGTCGGCGCGGCGGTGGTGGGCGCCTCGTCGGCGTTCGGCACGCGGCCGTCGTGGAACCCGGCGCGCGGCGGGACAGGCCGCTGCACGCGCGTGGGCGGCGGCGGGCTGCCGTGCTCGGCGCGCGGGGCGGCGGCGTCCCGCCAGGACCTGGCCTGCGCGGCGCCCGGTTCCGGCGTCCAGCGCCGTTTGGACTTCCGGCCGCGCGGCTGACCCGGCGGAGTGCCGTCGGAGCGGGAGCCGAAGAGTGCCACGTGTTCAATCCTGCCTTACCGGGGGCCGGTTCCGCCTGCTCATCCGTGCTTTCACGGCCGAGCCGGGACGAACCTCACCCGGAACGTGACCGGCCACTGCTTCCCGGTGAGCAGGAAATCGCCGGTTCCCGGGACGGCGGCGATACCGTTGAGCACGGCTTCGGGGTCGGTCACGTTCACCCTCGCACGCAGCTGACCTGCGTCGACGGTCCCGGTGACGCGTCCGGTGGCGGCGTCGATCCGCAGGACGGTGCCGGTGTGCCAAACGTTTGCGTAGACGTCCCCGCCGACGCATTCGAGCTCGTTGAGCTGGTCACGGCCGACGTCGACGCTGCCGGTGACGGCGAAGGTCCGCGGGTCCCGGAAGGTGAGCTTCGACGAGCCGTTGCTCATCACCAGCCGCCCGCCGTCCTGGTGGCACAGGCCCCAGCCCTCTCCCTCGAAGGGGACGCGCCGCAGCTCGGCGAGGGTGGCCGAGTCGCGTTCGATGGCGAAGCCGTCCTGCCAGGTGAGCTGCCACAGCGTCGGCCCGAGGACGGTGACACCCTCGCCGAACAGCGGCGACGGCAGCGTGGCGGTGGTCCGCGGCGGCCCGCCGGCCGGGCCCGCGGTGAGCGTGGACTTCCCGGCGAGCCCGGTGCTCTCGTACAGCGTGTCGCCGGCGAACTCGAGGCCCTCGGTGAAGGCGGCGGGATCGTGCGGCAGGGTCGCGACGACCTCGACGGTCAGCCGGTCCGGCCCGGCGGGTTGTGCCGGGGCGCCGGCGCAGCCGCCCAGGACGGAGGCCAGCAGCAGGGCGGTGACGATCGGCGTGCGCACGATGAACAGCCTGGCACGGGCGCCGCGGATGCGTGCGGCACAATTGGCCGCATGACTTTGCTGCTGACCCTCGACGACGGTTCCGTGCAGCGCAAACTCGCCGATGCGGTGGAGTTCGCGCGGGCTGCGGTGCTGGAGGACGCACCCGAGGAGCAGCTCGGCGCCCACGTGGGGGTCACCCGCGAGGACGCGGTCACGGCAAGTCACCTGTTCGAGGCCCAGGTCCCGGGCTACGGGGGCTGGCGCTGGTCGGTGACGGTCGCGGTGGCGGCCGAGGACGAGCCGGTGACGGTCAGCGAGGTCGTGCTGGTCCCGGGCCCGTCGGCGCTGGTGGCGCCGGCGTGGGTGCCGTGGGAGCGCCGCGTCCGCGCGGGCGACCTCGGGGTGGGCGACATCTTCCCGACCCCGGAGAACGACCCCCGCCTGGCCCCGGCGTACCTGCAGTCGGACGACCCGGCGGTGGAGGAGACGGCCCACGAGGTGGGCTTGGGACGAGTACACGTGCTGTCCCGTTTCGGCCGGACAGAGGCGGCGTCGCGCTGGCACGCGGGCGAGTTCGGACCGCGGTCGGACATGGCCCGGAGCGCGCCGGACGTGTGCGGGACGTGCGGGTTCTTCGTGCCGCTGGCGGGATCGCTGCGCGGGGTGTTCGGGGTGTGCAGCAACGACATCGCCCCGGCGGACGGCCACGTGGTGGACGTGGAGTACGGGTGCGGAGCGCACTCGGAGGTCGAGGTCGAGGTGACGTCGTCGGTCCCGGTGGCGGAGCTGGTGTACGACGATTCCCAGCTGGACTTCGCGCCGGCGCCGGAGGCTGCTGAGGTTGACGGGGGCTCGGAGGCTTCGGGTGCTGTGGAGGCGCCGGAGGTTGTCGAGCCGGCGGAAGCTTCGGGTGCGGTCGAGGCGCCGGAGGCTTCTGGCGTCGCGGTGGCCGCCGGTGCTGTGGAGGTGCCGGAGGTTGCGGAGCCGGCGGAGGCGCCGGAGGTTACCGGGGCCGCGGAGGCGCCGGAGAGTGCTCAGGTCGCGGGAGCGCCGGAAGCCACGGAGCTTGCGGAGCCGGCGGATGCCCCGGAGGTCCTGGAGACGGCAGCGGCCGAGCCGGAGACGGCAATAGCGGAGTCGGACGTGTCGCCGGCCGAGGTGGAGCCGCCGGCGCCCGCGGAGCCGACCCCGGCCGCGGTTGCCGAGCCGCTGGTCCCGGAGGCAACCGAGGCAGCCGAAGGTGCGGCTGAGCCGGTGGCGGCGGAGGCATCCGTGGGGGCGGAAGCGGCCGAGCCTGCGGCTCCGGCGGTGCCCGAGGCGGCGGTCGAGTCGGCGGAAGCCGCGGTTGAGCCAGTCGCTGCGGAGGCACCTGGGGTGGCCGATGAGGTCGCCGAGCCGGTGGCGGCTGAGGCACCCGTGGTGGCGGATGCGGTCGAGCCGGTGGCTTCGGCAGTGCCCGAGGCGGTCGAAGTTCCCGAGCCCGCGGCTTCGGAGCTGGCTGACTCGGCTCCGGCGGCTGCGGAGTCAGCTGCGGTGGAACCCGAACCGGTGGCTGTGGAGGAATCCGCCGCCGAGGTGGCTGATCAGGCCGCTGAGCCGGTGGTGGCCGAGCCCGAGGCAGCAGCAGCCGCGGCTGAGGTGCCTGCAGTGGCCGATGAGGTCGCTGAGCCGGGTGAACCGGCAGCTTCGGTGGTTCCCGAGCCTGCGGCTTCGGAGCTGGCCGACTCGGTTCCGACTGTCGCCGAGCCGGTTGCGCCGGAGGTCGAGCCGGTTGCTTCGGATGATTCCTCCGCCGAGCCCGCCGAGCCCGCCGAGCCCGCCGAGCCCGCCGAGCCCGCCGAGCCCGCCGAGCCCGCCGAGCCCGCCGAGCCCGCCGAGCCCGCCGAGTCCGCCGAGTCCGCCGAGTCCGCCGAGCCCGCCGAGCCCGCCGAGTCCGCCGAGTCCGCCGAGTCCGCCGAGTCCGCCGAAGCTGGTGAGGCCGTCGCGGCAGCTGAAGAGGCCGAGCCGCCCTCGGGCGACGATGAAGCCCGCGCGCCCGTTGTGGCCGAGGTTCCGGATCCCGAGGAAGCCGAGCCCACGCAGGCTGAGGTGACCGATGCCGTCCAGGTTTCGGCCCCCCAAAGCGAACTCCCCCCGTCCGAAACCACCGATGAAGCCCGGGGCGACGGCGCCTCCGACCGGTGACCGAGCACGTCACCGAGCCGGGTGAACCCTTCGGGACCGCCCGGCTTCGCGAGGCCACCCTGCGGTCCTGGCGGGACTCGCCCACCCGGCTCACCGAAGACACCAACGTCGAACGGGACCTCCGGGTCGGCGCCTACCGGGATCGGCTCTTCGTCGAACTCGCCCAGAATGCCGCCGATGCCGCCATGGCCGAGGGGAAGCCGGGGCGGGTCCGGGTGTCTCTTGTGGACTCCGAACTTCGGTTCGCCAACACCGGTGCTCCGCTCGACTCGCGGGGCGTTGCCTCGCTCGCCTCCCTGCGGGCCTCCGGCAAGACCGGCGAGACCGTCGGGCGGTTCGGGGTCGGCTTCGCCGCCGTGCGGACCGTTACCGATGAACCCCGCGTTGTCTCGCGCACCGGCGGGGTTGTCTTCTCCGCCGCGCGGACCCGGGACGCCGCCGGGGTCGAGGGGGACGTTCCCGTCCTCCGGCTTCCCTGGCCCGTTGCCGCCGATGTGCCTCCCGGCTTCGACACCGAAGTGCGGCTGCCGCTTCGGGATGGTGTCGACGGGCGTTCTCTTCTCGACGAACTCGCCCGGGACGTCGCCGATCTGCTGCTCGCCCTGCCGTGGCTGGGTGAGTTCGATGTGGACGGTCGCGTTTGGACGCGTGCGGCCGACGGCAACGTAGTCGTCATCCGGGGGCCCGGGCAGGAGACGCGCTGGCTGACCCACCGTGGTGACGTCGTGTGGGCCGTCCCGGTCGGTGCCGATGGTTCGCCGCGGCCTCTCGAAGAAGACGTTCTGCGCGCTCCGACGCCCACCGACGACGGGCTTTCCCTGCCCGCTCGGCTGCTCGCCTCCGTTCCGGTCGAACCGTCGCGACGCCGTGCGCTTCCGGGACCCGAACTGGCGCAAGCGCTCGAGGCGGCCGCGAAAGAGTACGTCGGGCTCGTCCGGCTGTTGCCGGCCCCGCAACGGTTTGCGCTCGTTCCGGCGCCCGGGTTTCCGAAGTCCACTGTGGATGCCAAGCTGCGTGACGAAGTCCTTGCGGCGCTGAGTGTCGAGCCTTGGCTGTCCACTGAGGATGGCTCGGAAGTCTCCGGGCGGCAGGCTCGGGTGCTCGACATCGACGTGCCTGGACTGTCCAAACTGCTCGTCGAGCTCGTGCCGGGTCTGCTCGAAGGACCCGCGTCGGTGCTCAAAGCCGTTTCGGTGCAAGTGATCGGCATCGAAGAGGTGCTGGAGACGCTGACCGGCGTCACCCGTGAGCCCGGCTGGTGGCGGGACGTTTACAGCGCGCTGGCGATCGCCGTCGAGTCGCACGTGCTCGCCGCGGAACGGCTGGACGGGCTTCCCGTCCCGCTCTCCGACGGGCGGACGCTGCCCGGTGCGCGGGGCTGCCTGCTCGTCGAAGGCTCGGCCGAACTGCTCGATCTTTTGTCCGATGTGGACATCCCGGGGTTGCGGCTGGTGCACCCCGCCGCGTCGCACCCGCTCCTGGAACGGTTGGGCGCCAAGCACGCCGATGCTCGTGAGCTGCTCAACGCCGATCAGCTGCGGGACGCCGTCGAACGCAGTGTCGAAGACGTCCAGTCCGGATTGGACGGCACGACCCTCGCGGGTGCCGTGCTCCGGCTGATCGCCGACTGCGGCGACGACGCCCCGCGGTGGGTCGGTGCGCTCGCCCTGCCGGGCACCGACACCTGGCGCCGGGCCGACGAACTCGTCCTGCCGTCGTCGCCGCTGCTCGACGTCTTCGACGAAGAGGTCTTCGAGGAAGACGGCGCGATGGACGTCCTCGACGAGGACTTCGCCGGCGACTGGCCGCAAAGCACCCTCGAGGCCGCCGGCGTGCTCGACTCCTTCGCCGTGGTCGTCGACGACGAGCCGCACGAACCCGACCACGACCTCCCCGACGAGGAAGCCTGGTGGGACTCGCTGCCGGAGCCGCCGTCGACGCTCGTCGCGATCCGGGACCTCGACCTCGTCGCCGACGACGCCTGGCCCGCGGCCCTCCGGCTGCTCGCCGCGCGGCCCGGAACCTGGCACGCCCTGCGCACCCCGCAGGGGCATGCGCGCTGGTGGATCGCCCAGTACGCGGTGCTCGCCGGCGCCGCGCCGAACGAATGGCGGCTGCCGGACGCCGATCTCGCCGGGCTCTTCGACGAGGTCCCCGACGTCGGCCTCAGCGAAGACCTCCTCAGGATCGCCGGCGTGCGCGCCGGGCTCACCCTGTCCACAGTGGACGAGGCGGCGGACCTGCTCGCCCGGCTCGCCGACCCGGACCGGGTGGTCTCACCCGGGCTGACCACGCGTGCCTACGACGCCGTCGTCGAGTCCGGCTTGGAGCCGGGCGTGCCGCGGGCCGTGCGGGCCGCGGACGGGTCCGTCGTGGACGACGCGCTGGTGCTGGACGTGCCGTGGGTCGCCGGGGCGCTGGAGCCGGACCGGTACGTGGTCGCCCCCGAGGACCCGGAGCGGCTCGCGGACCTGCTCGACCTGCCGCTCGCGAGCGGCGCGGCCGCCGAGGTGACCAGCGAAGGCGAGTACGCGCCCTGGGCGGAGCTGCCCGCGCTGAAGCTCGTCGCGGACCAGCTCGGCGTCGGCCTGCCCGAGGGTGGCTTGCTCGTCCACGACCCGCTCACCGTGCGCATCGACGGCGCCGACCACGACGTCCAGTGGTGGTCCGACGGACGGCTGCACGCGGCCGACACCTCGGAAGGGCTCGCGCGGGCGTTCGCCTGGGCGGCCGGGCGCTGGCCCGACCGGCACCTCATCACGGCGCTGCTCGACGACCCCTCGCCCCGGACGATGCTCGCTTAGAGCCGCTGGGCCGACTTCGACCCGCGACGGGCGGCGGCGCGCTGCCAGGCGATGATCGCCATGCCGACGAAACCGAGCGCGAAACCGGACAGCGCCGTCTGCACCCACAGCCCCGAAGTCGTGAAGAAGAGCACCACCAGCGCGACAGCCCAGATCGAGGTGCCTACGATCACCACCGGCGTCAGGTCGGTCAGCCTCTTGGGCAGCTCCGGCGTGTGCCGCAACGAGCCCGTAACCTCCGGTGGATTGATCGGTTCACTCACGAGGTGCAGGGTACTCCGCAGCAGCGACAGAATGGGCAGGCGAATGGCGGAGCAGGAGACGACCCGCACCGGGACGTCCACACTGGACCGGTTCTTCAAGATCACCGAGCGGGGGTCGACCGTGCCGCGCGAGCTGCGCGGCGGCCTGGTCACCTTCGTCACGATGGCCTACATCGTGGTGCTGAACCCGCTGATCATCGGCAGCTTCTCGGCCGACGACGCCGGCGCGCACAAGGACCTCCTCGGCGGCATCCTCCCGGTACCGCAGGTCGCCGCGGTGACGGCGCTCGTCGCCGGCGTGATGACCATCCTGATGGGCCTGGTCGCGAACTACCCGTTCGCCATCGCGACCGGCCTGGGCATCAACAGCCTGGTCGCGGTCACCATCGCCCCGCAGATGACCTGGCCCGAGGCGATGGGCCTGGTCGTCATCGAGGGCGTGATCATCGTCCTGCTGGTGCTCACCGGCTTCCGCACCGCGGTGTTCCGGGCCGTGCCCGCCGCGCTGAAGTCCGCGATCGCCGTTGGCATCGGCGTGTTCATCTGCCTGATCGGCCTGGTCGACGCCGGGTTCGTGCGACGGCTGCCGGACGCCGCGCACACCACCGTCCCGGTGGGCCTCGGCATCAACGGCTCGATCGCCTCCTGGCCGACCGCGGTGTTCGTCGTCGGCCTGCTGCTCACCGGCATCCTGGTCGTGCGCAAGGTCAAGGGCGCGATCCTGATCGGCGTGCTCGCGTCGACCGTGCTGGCCATCGTCGTCGAGGCGATCGTCAAGGCCGGGCCGTCGCAGGGCACGAACCCGAAGGGCTGGAACCTCGGCTACCCGGCGCTGCCGGACCAGGTGTTCGGCCTGCCGAACCTTTCGCTCGTCGGCGACGTCTCGTTCGGCGCCTGGACGCGGCTGCCGATCATCACCGTCTGCCTGCTGGTGTTCACGCTGGTCCTGGCCGACTTCTTCGACGCGATGGGCACCATGACCGGCCTCGCGAAGGAGGCCGACCTGCTGCCGAAGGACGGTCAGCTGCCCAACGTCGGCAAGGCGCTGTTCGTCGAGGGCCTCGCGGGCGCGGCCGGTGGTTTCGGCTCGGCCAGCTCCAACACGGTGTTCGTCGAGTCGGCGTCGGGCATCGCCGAGGGCGCGCGGACCGGCCTGGCGAACATCGTCACCGGCGTGCTGTTCCTCGCCGCGATGTTCCTGACGCCGCTGTACCAGGTGGTGCCGGTCGAGGCGGCCGCGCCGGCGCTCGTCGTGGTCGGGGCGATGCTGATGTCGCAGGTCCGCGACATCGACTTCACCGACTACTCGATCGCGCTGCCGGCGTTCCTGACCATCGTCGTCATGCCGTTCACGTACTCGATCGCGAACGGCATCGGCGCCGGGTTCGTCAGCTACGTCGTGATCCGCGCAGCCACCGGGAAGGCCCGGCAGGTGCACCCGCTCATGTGGGTGATCGCGCTGGCCTTCGTGGCGTACTTCGCGGTCGGCCCGATCCAGGCGGCGTTCAAGTAGTCAGCCCCTGATCTTCAGGGCGTCGTCGAGGACACCCCGGTTGCGTTCGAACTCGGCGACCGGGGCCTCGAACCGCACCGTCACCAGGGCGTCGCCGGCGCCGAGGCCGACCACGGTCACCCGCCGCGGCTCACCGCCGCGTTCGTAGGTGTAGTCCCATTCCGCGGCGTCGCGGTCGGCGATCGGGGCGTGCGCCACCACGGTGCCGCCCTGCCCGCCGGCCACCGCCCAGAGCCCGCCGAGGGCATCCTCCTGCGTGATCGGCACCCGGTCGGTCTCGAGCAGGAGCTCGCCCTGGCGGTAGCTCGCGCGTTCCTTGTCGCGGCTCACGGCCCAGGACGGCACCGGGATCTCGATGGCCGAACCGGGGCCGGACGCGTCCGGGAGCCGGTAGATCTCCAGCGTGCTCGGGGTGATGGCCGGCGCCGGCCCCGTCGAGGACGGTGCGGCCGCCGGTGTGTCGTCACCGCCGCTCAGGAATTGTGCCGCCACGACCGCCAGGACCGCCGCGCCGATCACGGCCGTACCCACCAGCTTCTTGTTCATCGCGCTCCCCAGGCTCTGCTGCTGGTGAGGACGCGCGAAGTTGTCCCGGGTTGCGGATTGACGGAGATCACCCGCTCGGACGAAGTTTCGTAAGGTATGCTAACTATATGTCCGGCGACACGCACGAGCGCTCCTTGGCGAGCCGTCTGCGTCTCGCGGTGGTCCGGCTCAACCGCCGGCTGCGGGCACAGCGCGTCGGGGACGACCTCACGCTCACGCAGGTCGCCGCGCTGTCCACCCTGCACAAGTGCGGTGCGCTGACCCCGGGTCAGCTCGCCGCGAAGGAAGGCGTCCAGCCACCTTCGATGACGAGGGTGATCGCCGCGCTCGAGGAGCTGCGGTTCGTCGAACGGCGCCCGCACCCGACCGACGGCAGGCAGGCCATCGTCGAGCTGTCCGAGAGCGGGCTGGCCTACGTGCAGAAGGCCATCTCCGTGCGGGAGGCGTGGCTGGACCGGCAACTGGCGGAACTCGGCGACGAAGAGCGTGAAGTGCTCTCCAAAGCCGCCGAAATCATAGACAGGATGGCGGGGAACTAACCACGGTGACGGCCACGGGTAGCGAAACAAAGCGTTCGATCCAGACCACTGCTACCCGGGAATCGGCCTCGCCGCCATCCTCTCCCAAGCGCCGCAGCATGTTCGCGTCGCTGCGCGTGCGCAACTACCGGCTGTTCTTCACCGGCCAGGTCATCTCGAACATCGGCACCTGGATGCAGCGCATCGCCCAGGACTGGCTGGTGTTCACCCTCAGCGGCAACAACCCGATCGCGCTCGGCATCGCGGTCGCGCTGCAGTTCACGCCGACGTTGTTCCTTTCGCTGTGGGCCGGCGTCCTCGCCGACCGCGTCGACAAGCGGCGGCTGCTGACCTGGATCCAGGTGGCGGCCTGTTCGCAGGCGGTCATCCTCGGCGTGCTCGACCTGACCGGGATCGCCGCGCTCTGGCACGTGTACGTCCTGTGCTTCACCCTCGGCGTGACGGCGGCGCTGGAAGTGCCGACGCGGCAGTCGTTCGTGGCCGAGATGGTGGGCCGCGACCAGGTGGCCAACGCCGTCGCGCTGAACTCGTCGATCTTCAACATGGCGCGGATCGTCGGCCCGGCGATCGCCGGGTTCGCGATCACCTGGATCGGCACCGGGTGGCTGTTCATCGCGAATGCGCTGAGCACGGTCGCGGTGATCACCGGGCTGGTCCTGATGAACCCGGACAAGCTGTTCCGCGTCGCGGCGGTGGCGCGCGAGAAGGGGCAGCTGGCCGAGGGGCTGCGGTACGTCCGCCGCCGGTCGGACCTGATGACGGTGATGGTCCTGGTGCTGTTCGTCAGCACGTTCGGCATCACGTACTTCAGTTCGCTGCCGATCGTCGCGGCGAACGTCTTCCACACGGCGGCCGACGGCTACGGGCTCCTGTCGACCCTGGTCGCGGTCGGCACGTTCACCGGCGCGATCATGTCGGCCCGCCGTGGCACGAAGGGCCGCCCCCGGGTGCGGCTGATGCTGGTGTCGGCGTTCTTCCTGGGCGTGTTCGAGCTGATCACGGCGTTCATGCCGACGTACCTGACGTTCGGCCTCGGCCTGATCCCGCTGGGCTTCGCCACGATGACGTTCCTCAACACGGCGAACGCGCTGGTGCAGACGTCGGTCAGCCCGGAGATGCGCGGCCGCGTGATGGGGCTGTACGTGCTGGTGCTCATCGGCGGCAACCCGATCGGCGGGCCGATGGTGGGGTGGATGGCCCAGGAGTTCGGCGGGCGGTCTCCGTTCTACATCGGTGGGGCAGTTTCGGCTTTGGCCGCGGTGGTTTGCGCGGTGGTGTTGATTCGGCGTGGTGGGGTTTCTTGGCCGGTGAAGCGGGGGCTGGGGCTGCGGGTGTTGAAGCGGGCGAAGGCCTGAGCGTCCACACCGGACAGGCCGACAAGCCGCCGCAACCGGACCGCCTGCGCTAGGTTCCGAGCAACCTCGGCACCAGTGACTCGGCCCACGTGCGCAGCTCCGCCCCGGACTTACGCGGGTAGGAGACCCGGACCGGCTCCGCCCCTTGCTCTCCGGCCACGGGCTGGGCAGGTCCTTCGGCGGGTCCGGCAGTGCCACCGGCCGGAAGACGGTGCTGCGCAGGACCAGCCAGGCGCCGCCGCCGAGCGTGGCCAGAAAGACCAGGACGGCGACGACGACCAGCGCCGCGGTGCGGTTCGAGTTCCCCCTCGTGTTCACGCTGTGACCGTATCGGCACGCACCGACAAAACCCGGGGCCCGCACATCTGAGGTCACCCGGAAGAGTGAGATCGGGCCTCTTGCCCGGAGAGCTGAGGTTAGGCTAACCTCATACACGTCCGCTTCGTGGTGGGAGCGGCAGTCAGTTCGGGAACGGACGGAGCCCCGGCCCTGGGAAACCCCAGGCCGGGGCTTCGTTCACGTCAGGACGCGTGCACGGCAGTGTCCGGCCGGTCCGCGCTGCCGGTCAAGGGATTCCCGCCCGGTGGTACCGGCAGGCGCGGCAGCACCATCCCGAAGTACACGCGGTACGCCAGCCGGATCGCCGCCGGAGTGGGCAGGTGGACCTCGTTCCGGATGCCGTCCACCGTCTCGATCAGCTTGTCGCCCGCCAGGGTCACCCGGCCCTGGGACGTCGCCCGGGAGCACGTCAGCGAGCGGGTGAAGTGCGACTCCGGGGACGTCGTCTGCCACCACGCCATCGGGACGAAGTCGGCCAGCGGGCGCGGCCGGCGCTCCAGGCGGTACTGCGGCTTGCCGTCCAGCAGCACGTCGTAGTCGCCGTACGGCGCGTCCAGGACCAGGAACTCGCCGTCCGGGTCGCGCTGGGCGTCCACGGCGGACAACTGCAGCGGGTACCGGGAAAACCGGCCGAAGCCGACGTCGACCAGCCAGTCCTGCGAGTCCAGGGAGACGACGATCGCCGCGTGGTCCAGGGGTGGGCCCGGGGTGCCGTCGGCGTGGAAGACCTGGGCCGCGTGCAGGGAAGCGTCGTAGCCCAGCGCGCGCAGCAAGGCTGCGAACAAGCCGTTCAGCTCGTAGCAGAATCCGCCCCGGTGGCGGTGCACGACCTTGGCGAACAGCGCGTCCTCCTCCAGGACGACCGGCTCGCCGAGGTGACTGCTCAGGTTCTCGAACGGCACCGCGGCCAGATGGCGTTCCTGCAGGTGGCGCAGCGTCGCGAGGTCGGGCGCCGCGGGGCGGGCGACGCCGAGGCGGTCCAGGTACGCGTCGATGTCCATGCCGTCCACTGAAACACCTCGACCGCACTCGAGGTCAAGGCGGTTTCGCCGGCGACGAAAAACGGGGCCCTCCGTGAGGAGGACCCCGTTTGACGACGAACCGCTCAGCCGAGCAGCAGGCCGTTGCCGCCGGCGACGGCGTTGTCGAAGCGCTTGGAGATCTCCGCCCAGTTGAAGATGTTCCACAGGGCCTTGACGTAATCCGGCTTCACGTTCTTGTAGTCCAGGTAGAACGCGTGCTCCCAGACGTCGACCAGCAGGATCGGCACGGTCGGCAGGATCAGGTTGTTGTGGTGGTCGCGCAGCTGCTGGGTGATCAGCGTCTTGCCGATCGGGTCCCAGGAGAGCGCGCCCCAGCCGTTGCCCTGGATCGTGGTCGAGACGGCGGTGAACTGCGCCTTGAACTTGTCGAAGGAGCCGAACGCCTCGTCGATCGCCGCGGCCAGCTCGCCGGTCGGCTTGTCGCCACCCTCCGGCGACAGGATCTTCCACCACACGACGTGGTTGGCGTGGCCGGCCAGGTTGAAGGCCAGCGTGGTCTCCAGGCCGACGATCGAGCCGAAGTCGTTCGCTTCGCGGGCGGCTTCGAGCTTGTCGAGCGTGTCGTTCGCGCCCTTGACGTAGGTCGCGTGGTGCTTGCTGTGGTGCAGCTCGTTGATCTCGCCGGAGATGTGCGGCGCGAGGGCGCCGTAGTCGTAGTCGAGATCGGGCAGCTCGTAGCGGGCCATTGGCCCTCCTTCTGTCTTCGACACAAGTTTCCGGTACCGAACCTAGTAGCACACGCCCCTTCCCGGCGAGCGGGGGCGGGTGGCCGTCACTACTTGGGACGGCGGCTCACGAGTGGCGTACCCGAGGGTCCGACACCCGAAACCGAGCCTGCAACTTGGACTTAACTGGAGGTCAACGACCTGTGAGATCAAGCACGGAACTCGTCGAGCCGCGTCGCCAGCTCCTCGAAGACGGCGACGTTGCACTCGAACGCCACCCGCGTCTCGTCGATCACCCGGGCGCGCTCGGCCTCGTCCCAGGGCGCGTTGTCCAGCTTGGCGCGGTACTGGTCCCGGAAGCGGGGAGCGCTGCCGATGCCCTCGAAGTGGTAGAAGAGCGTGCCGGCCTCGGCGACGTCGTAGGTCTTCTCCAGCAGGCGCCGGATGGCCTGGCCGCCGGCGATGTCGCCGAGGTAGCGCGTGTAGTGGTGGGCGACGTACCCGCCGGCCCACGCCGACGCTTCGCGGATCCGCGCGACGTACTCGCGAGTGGACGCCAGCGGCGTGATCGTCTCACGCCAGTCCGGCCCGACCAGGTGGGCGAGGTCCCGCTCGAGCAGCGGGAGCCGTCGCAGCTCCTCGAAGACGAACTCGCCGCCGACGGGGTCGCCGGCCATCGCGTCGCTCGCCGCTTCGAGCGCGCCGTAGACGAAGTAGTACTGGACCGCCAGCTCGGCGTAGCCCTGGCGGGTCAGCTCGCCGCCGAGCAGGGCGCGCATGTACGTCGAGTAGTTCGCCCGGTCGTGGACCTCGAGCGTCGACGCGCGCAGGGTCGCCGAGAAGGGGCGGGCGTCCGTGGTCACCGACATGGGCAGGCCTCCCGGCGATCGATCTGACAGGCTGTCAGAAAGATCGTAGGGCATGATTCGGACTTAGGCCACCCTAAACCGTCGCGCCCACCGCGCGGAGGACGAACCGCACCGCCGCCTCGACGACGTCCTCCAGCTGTCCGGCCGGCCCGTCGACCAGGGTGCGGTTGCCCAGGGCCGCGGTGATCATCGGGATCAGGACGTCCGGGTCCTCGGCCGGCCAGCGGCCCAGGTCGACGCCGCCGGCGAGGATGGCCCGGAGGCGGTCGGTGATCGGGTCGGCGTGGGCGCTGATCCGCCGGTACGCCGCCGGGGCCAGTGCCGAGGCGAGGGCCGTCCCCGGTGGCATGTGGTACTCCGCCAGCACGCGCAGCTGCAGCCGGACGAACGTGGCCAGCTGGTCCACCGGGTCCGCCTGGGCCTCGACGGCCTCGGTCAGCCGTGTGACGTACTGGGCCGCTTCGTCCTCGACGAACGCGACGAGCAGGCTTTCCTTGTCCGGGAAGTGGTTGTAGAGCGCCGTCCGGCCCACCCCGGCCGCCGAAGCGACGCCGGCGAGGGTGATCGCGTCGAAGCCGCGCTCGTAGAGCTGCGCGCGCAGGACTTCGAAGACCCGGGCCCGCACCTCACGCCGGTGCGCCTCCAGCGACGCACCGAGAATCTTCGGCATCCACCCAGGCTAGCGTCAATCGGCCACCGGCCACGTGTGCACCGGTTCGCCCGCCTCGGACAGCTCCAGGTAGCGCCCCAGCATCCGGCCGAGTGCCGCCTCGCGGTCCAGGCCGCGCTCCTGCGCGCGGACTACGTAGTCCCGCTGCCAGGTCGCCCCGGTCCGCCGGGCCAGGCAGCGGCGCTCGATGATGCCGAGGTAGCGCTCGCGGGCCTCGTCGGAGACGTCGGAGCGGCGCAGGCCCTCGTGGGCCAGCGGCAGCAGCACCCGCAGCGCCAGCTCGTCCGGCGGGATCCAGCCGATGCCCGGCCAGTACAGCTGCCCGTCGAAACCGCGGCGCGCGCCCGCGTAGAGGTTTTCCTCGGCCGCCTGGAACGACATCTGGCTCCACACCGGGCGTTCCGCCTCGGCCAGCGCGCGCTGGGCGCCGTAGAAGAAGGCCGCGTTCGCCACCGTGTCGACCACCGTCGGCCCGGCGGGCAGCACCCGGTTCTCCACGCGCAGGTGCGGCAGGCCGTCGACGACGTCGTACACCGGCCGGTTCCAGCGCCAGATCGTGCCGTTGTGCATGCGCAGCTCGGTGAGCTTCGGCGCCTGACCCGCGTCGAGCGCCTCGATCGGGTCTTCGGCGTCGGTTTCCGGGAGCAGCCCGGGGAAGTAGCGGACGTTCTCCTCGAACAGGTCGAAGATCGACGTGATCCAGCGCTCGCCGAACCACACCCGCGGCCGCACGCCCTGGTTCTTCAGCTCTTCCGGCCGGGTGTCGGTCGCCTGCAGGAACAGCGGGATCCGCGTCTCGTGCCAGAGCGCCTTGCCGAGCAGGAACGGCGAGTTCGACGCGAGTGCGATCTGCAGCCCGGCCAGGCACTGCGCCGCGTTCCAGTGCGCGGCGAACTCCTCGGGCGCGACCTGCAGGTGCAGCTGCACGCTCGTGCACGCGGCTTCCGGCAGGATCGACTCCGCGAAGCTGCGCAACCGTTCCGGCTGCTGGCCCGGCAGCGCCGCGCCCTCCATGGCGAGCACCGTGCGTTCGCCGCGCGCGGCGAAGATCTGGTCGTTCAGCGTGGAGTAGCGGGTCTTGTTGGTGAGCCACTTCTGGTCGAAGTGCTCGTGCTTCAACGTCGGCAGGATGCCGATCATGGCCAGCGCCGAGCCCGTGTCACGCGCCTTCGTCGCCGCCGTGTCGAGGTACGCGCGGAGGTCGTCTTCCAGCTGGAGGGCCGAATCGCCGGCCAGCGGCCGCGGCGGGACGTTCAGCTCGATGTTGTGCTGGCCCAGCTCGGTGGTGAACGACGGGTCGTCGAGCGCCTCCAGCACCGCGGTGTTCGTCATCGACGGGCGCAGCTCGCGGTCGACGAGGTTCAGCTCGACTTCGAGGCCGATGTTCTTGCGGGGGAAGGAAAAGCTGCCGTCGGTGAGCATCCGGGCCAGCGTGTCGAGGCAACGCTGCACCTTCCGGCGGTACCTCCCTCGGTCCAGCGTGTTGAACGACTGAGCCTCGAGGTCCATCCCCATGACCATCCCTGCTTCGTGTCGGCGTGGACTAGGACGTGTTTCAGGCCCCGGCGGACAACCGTTACACAGGCGATGCACCCGGGCTAGCGGCCAAACTGGTGCAGTCCGTCACGGTCGGTTAACCCACAGCAAAAAGAGCCCGTTCGTACCACGGTCCGGTGGACGTTCGGACCAGTGAGGCGCCCGGCAGGCGGGTGACAGACTGGGCGGATGGGCGTGATCCACATCGACCACTCCGGCGACCCCCGGGTCGACGATTTCCGCGACCTGTCCACTGCGGACCGTCGCCCCGACCGGCCCGGCGGGCGGGGCCTCGTGATCGCCGAAGGCACCGTCGTGGTGTCCCGGCTGCTGGCTTCCCCTTACCCGGTCCGGGCCCTGCTGGGAGTGCCGCGCCGGTTCGCCGAACTGGCCGAAGACCTGGCCGGACTGGACGTTCCCCAGTACGTCGCCTCCGCGGACACCATGGCCGAGGTGGTCGGGTTCCACCTCAACCGCGGCATCCTCGCCGTCGCCGACCGGCCCGCGCCGCTCACCGTCGCCGAGGTCGCCGGCGGCACCGGCCCGCTCGCCGTGCTGGAAGGCGTCGGCGACCACGAAAACCTCGGCGCGCTCTTCCGGAACGCGGCCGCGCTCGGCGTCGGCGGCGTGCTGCTCGGCCCCGGCTGCTCCGACCCGCTGTACCGGCGCAGCGTGCGCGTGTCGATGGGACACGTGCTGCGCGTGCCCTTCGGGCACCTGACGGACTGGCCGGGCGGGCTCGACGACCTGCGGGCGCGCGGGTTCGCCGTCGTGGCGTGCACCCCGCGGCCGGGCTCGATCCCGCTGCCCGAACTGCGCGCGCACGCGCCCGGGCGGGTGGCGTTGCTGTTCGGCGCCGAAGGTCCGGGACTGACCGAGGCGGCGCTCGCGGCGGCTGATCACGCCGTCCGGATACCCATGCCGGCCGGAGTCGATTCACTGAACATCGCGACGGCCGCCGCCGTTGCCTTCTACGAACTGGCCCGGGGCGGCTAAAGTTCTGCTTTCCGAGGTGGGGAGGGACACACATGGAGCTGCGGATCCGCGGCGAGCGCGCGGTGCTGGCCGGCCCGGGCGGGGAGCACGCGCGCGAGGTGGACCCGCACAGCCTCGCGATCGGTGCCGACCTGGCCCAGGCCCTGCACGAGTGGGCGCGCGTGGCGTCCGCGGTGACCGCCGACCCCGGCGCGGAGGCGGGCGCGGTGGTCTCGCAGCGCGGCCGCCAGCTGGCCACCCGGCTGGCCTCGGTGATGGGCACGACCGTGCGGTTCGTCGATCCGGTGACCGGCGACGACACCGTGGTCGAACCGCCGTTGCAGCCCACCGACCGCGGCCACCGGTTCGTCCGCGCGGTGCTCGGGCCGCCCGGCCCGCCCGGCGAGCCGACGCCGTGGCTGACCGGGCTGACCGTCTCGGCGTTCATCGCCGCCGTGGTCGTGGTCGCCATGCTGGCGCTGGCTTCGACGCTGGCCCGCGAGACCAGCGGCTGGCTCGCACTGGCGGCCTCGGTGATCGTGACGGCCGGGATCACGCCGTCGCTGTGGCTGATCCGGCGCACGCCGATCCTGCGCTGGGCCGCCTACGGCGCGGCGGGCGGGGTCGTGCTCGCGTGGATCGGCGTGCTGGTGATCGCCTTCTAGGGGAGCGTGGGGATGGAGCAGCTGGAGGCGTTGCGGAAGTTGTGCCTGGCGCTGCCGGAGACGACCGAGCGGCTCAGCCACGGCTCTCCCGCGTGGTTCGTGCGCGGCAAGAAGACGCTCGCCATGTTCGCCGACGACCACCACGGCGACGGCAGGCTCGCCTTCTGGTGCCCGGCGCCGCTGGGCGCGCAGGAGGAACTGGTGCGCACCGAGCCGGAGCGGTTCTTCCGGCCGGCGTACGTCGGGCACCGCGGCTGGCTGGGCGTGCGGCTGGACGTCGACCTCGACTGGGCGGAGGTCGACCGGATCCTGCGCGAGGCCTACCGGCTGGTCGCGCCGAAGACGCTCGCGGCGCGGGTGGTCTAGCCGCGCTGCGAGCGGACCCCGAGCAGCACGTCTTCCCAGGACGGCACGATCGGGTGGTTCTTCTTCGCCTTGGGCCGCGGGTCCGGCACCGTTGTGTCCTCGTCCGGGTCCGTGGGGACGCGCGGGATCTCGCGGGTGTCGTCGTCCGGGTCCGGCTCGGCCGAGGGCAGCTGCGCGCGCTCCGGCTCGACCGAATCCAGCGTCGGCTGGAACTCCGTCTCGCGGGCCGGGGCGAGGGCGCGGACCGTGCGCGGGGCGCGGTAGGCGTTGGGGTCCAGCAGGACCTCGGCGTTCTCGTCCAGCGCGGTGACCGTGCCGCCGTGCGCGCCGGGGGAGAACGCCCAGTGCGCCCGGTTGTCCGACCGCCCGGCCTTCCAGCGGAGCACGACGACCCAGCGGCCGTCGTCGCCCTTCCAGGAGTCCCAGGTGGCCTGCGAGTAGTCGTGGCCGCGGACGCCGAAGCTGTAGGCGACGACCTCGCCGAGCGTCTGCACGTCGGGACCGTCCTCGCGGACCGGGTGGGCGCTCTGCGCCAGCTCGGCGGTCCGGGACCGCTCGAGCAGCACGGGGTAGGCGTAGCGCTCGACGCGCTGCGTCGAGATACCGGCGCCGGCGGCGACCTGTTCGACGGACTCGCCGGCGCGAATGCGCTGCTGGATCTCGCGTGGCCGCATCTGGCTCTCCAACTCGATTTCGATCTGGCCGAGGCGGGTGATGTCACCCCGCGCCGCCGCGCGCAGACGCTCATCAGCCGGGAGCAGGAAACGAGTACGGCTCGCCGGGTCTTCGAGCACGATGGACTTCCCGTCCTCGTGCAGTCCGACCACTCGCAGCGCCCGCATTGTTCTCGCCTCCCCGATCTTCTTCACCGTTGTGGGTGCCCACGTTAGAACGGCGCGTCGGCTTGACGTGCGAGGCGCGCCGAGTCCGCACCGAACTGCCCACTGTTCATTTCGTGTCCTCTGCATCGTCGACCACGCTGGTCAGCGGCAAAGGGGTGACACGCCGGACACGCAACGTCACGATCGAGTGGATCAAGACGGCGGCGCGGGGGGATCACGCGGGCGGCAGCCGGACCGTCACCGTGAGACCGCCGCGCCGTCCCGGCTGGGCCTCCGCGCGACCCCCGTGCGCCTGGGTCACCGAACGGACGATCGACAGCCCGAGCCCCGCGTTGCGCGTGTCCCCGGTCCGCTCCGCGCCGCCCAGCCGCCGGAACGGCTCGAACAGCGTCGGGACCGCCTCCGGAGGCACCGCCGGCCCCGAGTTCCGCACCTCCAGCGCCGGGTCCCCGCGCACCTCGACGTACACCCAGCCACCGGAAGCGTTGTACGTGATCGCGTTGACCACCAGGTTCGTCACCAGCCGCTCGAGCAGCACCGGGTCGCCCGCGACCGTCCGCGGCCGCAGGCGCGTCTCCACCGTCACCCCGGCCGCCGCAGCCTGGGCGGAAGTCGCCCGGACCACCGACGCCGTGACCTCGTCCAAGCGCACCGGGGTGCGCGCGTGCAGTCCGCGGTCGCTGCGGGCCAGCACCAGCAATCCCTCGATCATCCGCTCGCTGCGCTCGTTGGTGTGGAGCAGGTGCGTGCCGAGCTTCTTCAGCTCCGCGGGGACGTCGGGATCCGCCATCGCCACCTCGATCAGCGTCCGCTGGACCGCCAGCGGCGTCCGCAGCTCGTGGGAGGCGTTCGCGACGAACCGCTTCTGGCTGTCGAACGACTCCGCGAGCCGGTCGAGCATGCCGTCGAACGTGTCCGCCAGCTCCTTCAGCTCGTCCGGCGGCCCTTCCAGGTTGATCCGCCGGTCGAGCTTGCCCGCCTCCAGCCTGCGGGCGGCCGAGGTGATGTCGTGCAGCGGCCGCAGCGCGCGGCCCGCCATCAGCCAGCCGAACAGCACCGCCAGCGCCGCCGTGGCCACCAGCGCGATCGCCGAGCCGACCACCAGCGTCGACAGCGTCGAGGCGCGGTAGGTGTCGAGCGAGCCGCTGAGCAGCTGGATCGCGACGCCCGGGGACGGGATGGCCGCCTGGCCCGAGACGCCGTAGGCCACCTCGGCGGTGTTGATCGTCCGGTCGGCGACCCGGGCCGGGTCCGGCAGCGTGCTCTGCACCAGCAGGTAGTTGATGACGACCAGGACCACCCCGGCGAGCAGGAACAGCCCGCCGTACCAGGCCGTCAGCTTCGTCCGGACCGAAAAGCCGGTCACGGCGTGCCGAACCGGTAGCCGGCGCCCGGCACGGTCTCGATCACCGGCGGGTCGCCCAGCTTGCGCCGCAACGTCATCACCGCGACGCGCACCGCGTTGGTGAACGGGTCCGCGTGCTCGTCCCACGCCTTCTCCAGCAGGTCCTCGGCGCTGACGACCGTGCCCTCCGCCCGCATGAGCACCTCGAGCACGGCGAACTCCTTCGGCGAGAGCAGCAGGAACCGGCCGTCGCGGGCGGCCTGGTGCCGCGGCAGGTCGAGCACGACGCCGTCGCGCTGCAGCACCGGCGGCAACGCCGGCCGCGCGCGCCGCGACAGCGCCTGCACCCGGGCGACCAGCTCGGCGAACGCGAACGGTTTCGTCAGGTAGTCGTCGGCGCCGAGGCCAAGGCCGGCCACCCGGTCGGTGACGTCGGCGGCCGCGGTCAGCATCAGCACCCGCGCCTCGCCGCCCGCGCGGACCACCGCCGCGCAGACGTCGTCGCCGTGCACCTTCGGCAGGTCGCGGTCGAGGACCACGACGTCGTAGCCGTGCACGCCGACGCGTTCCATGGCCTGCTCGCCGTCGTAGCAGACGTCGACGGCCATCGAGAAGCGCCGCAGTCCCTCCGCGACCGAGTCGGCCAGCAACCGCTCGTCCTCCACCACCAGCACGCGCACCCGCCCAGTCTGCGCCGGAAGGCCATAAGGAGCGCATAAGCGACGTCGCTTAGCGCGCCCGAATCCCCCGATCCGTAGACCTGGGAGCCATCCGGACGAAAGGAGCGAGCCGATGCGGACACGGACGGCCGTCGCGGCGATCGGGGCGGCCCTGCTGCTCGCGGGCTGCGGCGCGAAGACCGACGACGGGTCGAAGGTGGCTTCGATCTCGACGCCGTCGAAGACGGGCGGCCCCACCGCGGCCGACAACAGCGGCAAGAGCGACGAGGACAAGATGCGGGAGTTCGCCAAGTGCATGCGCGAGCACGGCGTCGACATGCCCGATCCCAAGCCCGCAGGCGACGGCAACGGGGTGGCGATCGGGATCCAGGGTGACGGTGCCGACAAGGGGAAGATCGACGCCGCGCAGAACGCGTGCAAGCACCTGATGCCCAACGGCGGCGAGATGAAGCCGCCGAGCGCCGAGGAACTGGACAAGATGCGCAAGGACGCCAAGTGCATGCGGGACCACGGCATCGACATGCCGGACCCCGATCCGGCGGGCAAGGGCGCCACGCGGATCGGCGGGATGGGCGACGACCCGAAGAAGTTCGAAGACGCCGCCAAAGCGTGCGGGCTCGGCATGAGCATCAGCTCCAGGGCGGGCAAGTGAACGACGTGACGCACCTCAAGCCGCGCCGCCGGGGCCGGACGCGCTGGTTCATCGCCGGTGCCGTCCTCGTCGTGGTGCTGGGCACCAGCTCGGTCGTGATCCTGACGCGGGTGTCGAGCGCGACGCCGGTCAAGGAAGCCGCGCCGCCCGCCGTCGAGACCGCGGAGGTGGCCAAGACCGACCTCAGCGAGGAAGAAGAGGCCGACGGCACCCTCGGCTACGGCGACGAGTCGGTCGTCGCCGGCCGCAAGCCCGGCACGGTCACGTCGCTGCCCGCCGCCGGGGCGACCCTGACCCGCTGCCAGACGGTGTACGGGGTGGACGCGAAGCCGGTGCCGCTGTTCTACGGCACGCTGCCGTTCTACCGCGACCTCGCCACCGGCGCGGACGACGGCGCCGACGTCAAGCAGCTGGAGGAAAACCTCAAGGCGTGCGGCTTCGGCGGGTTCGGGACGCCGGACAAGAAGTTCACCGCGGCGACCGCGGCCGCGCTGAAGAAGTGGCAGAAGTCCCTCGGCCTGGAGCAGACCGGGACGTTCGGGCAGGGCGACGTCGTGCTGGCGGCCGGAGAACTGCGGGTTTCGGCCGTCCAGGCCAAGCTCGGCGCGCCCGCGCAGGGCGAGATCCTCAAGACGACCGGCACTGTCCGGTTGGTGCAGGTGAAGCTCGACGCGGCCAAGCAGGGCCTGGCCCAGCAGGGCGCGAAGGCGTCGGTGACGATCAACGGGAAGACGACGCCGGGCACGATCACCGACGTCGGGCGGACCGCGGTCGAGGGCAAGAACCAGGCGGGCGAGGACGACGGCAAGCCCAAGATCACCGTGACCGTCCGGCTCGACGACCCGGCGGCCGGCGGCAGCCTCGACTCGTCCCCGGCCACCGTCCGGTTCACCAAGGACGTGCACCAGGGCGTGCTCGCGGTGCCGGTCGGCGCGCTGCTCGCGCTCGCCGAAGGCGGGTACGCGGTCGAGGTCGACGAGAACGGGCAGCGACGGCTGATCGCCGTCCAAACCGGACTGTTCAGCGGTGGCAAGGTCGAGGTCTCGGGCAACGGCCTGACCGCGGGCATGCGGGTGGTGACGACGTCGTGACGCCCGTGCTGCGCGTGCACGAGGTCACGCGCACCTACCCCGGCGGGGTCGCCGCGCTCGACGGCGTCTCGCTCTCCCTGGAAGACGGGGAGATGGTGGCGATCGTCGGGCCGTCCGGGTCCGGCAAGTCCACCCTGCTGCACCTGATGGGCACGCTCGACCGGCCGTCGTCGGGGCGGATCGAGCTGCACGGCCACGACGTCGCCGCGCTGCCCGACCGCAAGGTCTCGGCGCTGCGCTCGCGCTGGATCGGGTTCGTGTTCCAGCAGTTCTTCCTCGACGAAGGGATGAGCGCGGTGGACAACGTGTGCACCGGCCTGCTCTACGCCGGCGTGCCGCGGCGACGGCGGCGCACGCAGGCGCTCGCGGCCCTCGACCGCGTCAAGCTGGGGCACCGGGCGTGGCACCGGCCCGGCGAGCTCTCCGGTGGTGAACGCCAGCGCGTCGCCATCGCGCGGGCCGTGGTCAACGAGCCGTCGATCCTGCTGGCCGACGAGCCGACCGGCAACCTCGACACCGGCACCGGCGCGTCCGTGCTCTCCCTGCTCGGCGAGTTGTCCGCGGACGGCACCACGATCGTCGTGATCACCCACGACCGCGAGATCGCCGCGGGCATGCCGCGCCGGATCGAGCTGCTCGACGGGCGCCTGCGGCTGGACACCGGCCTGGTGGGTGCGCGATGACCGCGCCACCGGAAGTCAAGCTGCCCGAACCGGCCCGGCTCAAGCCGCCGGACGTCGTCGCGCTCGGCGCCCACGGCATGCGCACGCGGCCGGTGCGCGCGGTGCTGTCCGCGCTGGGCATCGCGATCGGCGTCGCCGCGATGGTGGCGGTGCTGGCCATCCCGGCGTCCGGCGCGCAGGCACTGCACGACCGGCTGGCCGCGCTCGGCCCCAACCTGCTCACCGCCGGGCCGGGCCAGACCCTGTTCGGCGACAACGCGACCCTGCCGGACGACGCCGTCGCGATGGCCCGCCGGATCGGCCCGGTGAAGGCGGCGGCCGGCACCGGGACGACGTCGGCGAGCGTCCGCCGCAGCGACAAGATCGCCGCGGACGACACGTCCGGGCTGGCGGTGTACGCGGCGCGGCCTGACCTGCTCGGCGTGCTGGGCGGCAAGGTGCGGGCGGGTGCGTTCCTGGCCGCCGGGAACCAGGACTACCCGGTGACGGTGCTCGGGTCGCAGGCCGCGGCCCGGCTGGGCATCGACCACATCGACCCGGCCCGGCCGCCGCAGGTGCTGGTCGGGACGCAGTGGTTCACCGTGGTGGGCATCCTGGCGCCGATGCCGCTGGCGCCGGAGGTCGAGCGGTCGGCGCTGGTCGGCTGGGACGTCGCCAAGCGGCTGCTCGGGTTCGACGGCCATCCGTCCACTGTGTACGTCCGGGCGGAGGAGTCCGGGGTGGACGCGGTGCGTTCGGTACTGGCCGCGACGCTGAACCCGCAGGCGCCCAACGAGGTCCAGGTCCGGCGCCCGTCGGACGCCCTGGCGGCGCAGAAGCTGACGGACACGACGTACAGCGCGCTGTTCCTCGGGCTCGGCGGGGTCGCGCTGCTGGTCGGCGGGGTCGGGGTGGCGAACACGATGGTGATCTCGGTGCTGGAGCGCCGGCGCGAGATCGGCCTGCGCCGGGCTTTGGGGGCGACGAAACGGCAGGTCCGCGGGCAGTTCCTGGCGGAGTCGGTGCTGTTGTCCGGGCTCGGCGGGCTGGCGGGGGTGCTGGCCGGGGTGCTGGTGACGGCGGGGTACGCGCTGAGCCAGGGGTGGCCCGCGGTGCTGCCGGAGGGGGCGCTGGCCGGAGGTGTCGGGATCGCGGCCCTGGTGGGGGCGGTGGCGGGGGCGTACCCGGCGGTGCGGGCGGCTCGGCTGGCGCCCACGCGGGCGCTGGCCTGAGGCGTGGCGCGGGAGGATGCACAGATGCCGGGTGGGGAGTTACTCCTCACCCGGCATTCAGCACGTTGGAAGATTCCCCACCGCCTCCGCCCGGGTGTTGGATGACCCGAAGGGAGAGCCGATCGAAGGGCAGGGCGGCTGTGCTGCGAGTCGAGGCGAACCGGCGTGATTTCCTTCGGTGGCTCGCGACAGCGGGTGCGGGTCTCGCGGCCGCCGGGGTGGCTCCCGCCGTCTTCGCCCAGGAAGCCGCCGCGGCCGGCCGTGATGTCGTTGTCGTCACCGGGGCGACCGTGGTCGACGGGACCGACGGTCCCGCCCGGCCGGGGTCCGCCGTGGTGCTCGTCGGGGACCGGATCGCCTGGGTCGGGCCCGCCGCCGAGGTGCCGCGGTGCGGGGGTGCGCGGGTCGTCGACGGGCGTGGCCGGTACCTCGTTCCCGGCCTGTGGGACATGCACGCCCACGGCATCGACTACGAGGACATCTGGCCGCCGCTGTTCCTCGCCAACGGCGTCACCGGCATCCGGGAAATGCAGGGCTACGACGAAAACCGGGTCACCCGCGACAAGATCGCCCGCGGCGAGCTGCTCGGCCCGCGGGTCGTGCTGGCCAGCTCGATCATCGACGGCCCGGTGTCGCTGCTCGGGTCGTCGGTCACCAAGGTCGGGACCGCCGAGGAGGCGCGGGCCGCGGTGCGGACCGCCGTCGAGCAGCGCTCCGACTTCGTCAAGGTGTACTTCTACCTGCCGCGGGACGTCTTCGCCGCCCTCGCCGACGAGTGCCGGCGCCACGGCGTGCCGTTCGCCGGGCACTGGCCCTACCGGCTCCGGGTGCTCGAAGCCGCCCGGGCCGGGCAGCGCAGCTTCGAGCACAACTTCGGGCTGCCGATCGCCACTTCGAGCCACCGGGACGGGTTCCTCGCCCGCCTCGACGCGCAGCCGTTCGACCCGAAGGCCCCGCGTGACTTCTTCAACCTGGCCCGCGAACTCGACCGGCAGGCCGCGCAGGCCTACCACCCGGCCACCGCGGCCCGCCACTTCGCCGGCCTCAACGCCTTCGGCAGCCGGCTCAGCCCGACCTTCACGGTCAACCGGGTCATCTCCCGGCCCGCCGGCGCGTTCGCGCACGACTCGCGGAACAAGTACGTCCCGCGGGAGGTCCTCGACCTCTGGGCCCGCCAGCTGCCGCTGTTCGCCCCGGTCACGCCCGAGCAGATCGCCCAGCAGGACGCCTACTTCGAGGCGCAGTTGCGGCTCGTCGGGGAGGCGCACCGCGCCGGCGTCGGGATCCTCGGCGGGACCGACTGCCTGAACCCGTACGTCTACCCGGGGTTCAGCCTGCACGACGAGCTCGCCTTCCTGGTCGCGGCCGGGCTCGGCCCGCGGCGGGCGCTGCAGGCGGTGACCCGGGACGCGGCCGCGTTCCTCGGCCGGGCCGACAGCGCCGGGACCATCACCCCCGGCAAGGTCGCCGACCTGGTGCTGCTCGACGCCGACCCACTCGCCGACATCGGCGCGGTCCGGCGGATCGACACCGTCGTCACGGCGGGCCGGGTCCTGGACCGGGCCGCGCTCGACGAGCTGCTGGCCGCCGCCGAAACCGCGGCGAACCGGCCCGCCGGGGCGGCGAACGCCAGGTCAGTGCGGTTGCCGGTGCACGGCTGCTGCTGAGCGCCGGGTAATCTCGGCCGGTCGAAGACCTGGCTCGAGGGGGCGCGTTGACTGGGCGGAAACTGGCTTGGTCGCTTGGGGTGCTCGAAATCGCGGCCGTCGTCCTGGTGCTCGTGCTCAAGCGGTTCGACGGCCTCGACCTCGAGGTCTACCTCGGCGGCGCCAAGGCGCTCGCCGAGCAGGGCTCGCCGTACGACGCCTGGGTCCCCACCACGCACCAGATCCTGCTGCCGTTCACCTACACGCCGTTCGCCGCGGCGGTGTTCCTGCCCGGCACGCTGCTGCCGTTCGCGGTGACGATGAAGCTGGTCAGCATCGCGTCGATCCTCGCCACCGGCGTGGTCGCGTACCTCTACGTCGCGACGCTCAACGGCTCGCTGACCGACCCCGCGAACGTCCGGGGCCGGACGGTGGCCGCGCTGGTCGCGATCGGTGCGCAGCTCGCGGGTGCCCTCCTCGAACCGGTGCGCTCGACGCTGGGCTTCGGGCAGATCAACGCGCTGCTGATGGTGCTGGTCGTGCTCGACGTCCTGCTGCCCGGCGAGCGGAAGCGGACGAAGGGCCTGCTGATCGGCGTGGCCGCGGCGATCAAGCTGACCCCGGCCGTCTTCGTCGTCTACTTCCTGTGCCGCCGCGACTTCCGCTCGGCCGCGCGCGTGGTCGCCGGGTTCGTGGTGGCCGGGGCGCTGCTGTGGCTGATCCGGCCGTCGGCGTCCTTCACGTACTGGACGAAGCTCGTCTTCGACGCGGGCCGTATCGGCGGCGTCGACTACGTCGGCAACCAGTCCCTGCACGGCCTGACCGTGCGCGCCGGCCTGCCGGAGTTCGCCTGGGTGGTGGCCGCGCTGGCCGTGATGGCCGTGGTCGCGGTGATCATCGTGCGCGCCGCCGAGCCGGTGCTCGGGCTCACCGCCTGCGCGCTCGGCGGGCTGCTGGTCTCGCCGATCTCGTGGACCCACCACTGGACGTGGTGCGTGCCGCTGCTCGTCCTCGCCGGGTGGTACGCGTGGCGCTTCGACCGGGCGGTCCGGTGGGTGGCGGCCGGGGTCGTCGTCGCGGGACTGGCGTTGTTCATCGCCGGCCCGATGTGGTTCGCCCCGCGCCCCGCGCCGTCGGCGGGCTGGTGGCTGGCGACCGAGTCCTACGAGCTGTTCGGCGTGCTCCTGCTGGCCCTCGCCGCGTTCGGCGCCCGTCGCCTCGGCACGAAGAAGGGGACCCCTGCCGCGGCCGCGGCGGAGGTCCCCTCCAAGGAGCCTCAGGTCAGCTGAGCCGCTCGACCACGTACTCGATCGCCTGCGTCAGCTTGGTGACGTCGTCCGGGTCGATCGCCGGGAACAGGCCGACGCGCAGCTGGTTGCGGCCCAGCTTGCGGTACGGCTCGGTGTCGACGATCCCGTTGGCGCGCAGCACCTTCGCGACCGCGGCGGCGTCGACGTCGTCGCTGAAGTCGACCGTGCCGACGACCTGCGAGCGCAGCTCCGGGTCCTTGACGAACGGCGTCGTGTAGCTCGTCTTCTCGGCCCACTCGTACAGCCGCGAGGACGAGTCCTTCGTGCGCGAGGTCGTCCAGGCCAGGCCGCCCTGGCCGTTCATCCACTCGATCTGCTCGGCGAGCAAGAACAGGGTGGCCACGGCCGGGGTGTTGTAGGTCTGGTCCTTGCGGGAGTTGTCCAGCGCGGTGGTCAGCGACAGGAACTCGGGGATCCAGCGGTCGCCGCCGCCGATCTCGCCGATCCGCTCGACGGCGGCCGGGGAGGCCAGCGCGATCCAGAGCCCGCCGTCGGCTGCGAACGACTTCTGCGGCGCGAAGTAGTAGACGTCGAAGTCCTCGGCCTTGACCGGCAGGCCGCCGGCGCCGGAGGTGGCGTCGATCGCGACCAGCGCACCCTCGCTGCCCTCGGGGCGGCGGACGGGCACGGCCACGCCGGTGGACGTCTCGTTGTGCGCCCAGCCGACCAGGTCGGCGCCGGCTTCGTAGGCGATGTCCGGGGCGCTGCCCGGCTCGGCCTTGACGACGATCGGGTCGGCCAGGAACGGCGCGCCCTTGGTCACGGTGGCGAACTTCGAGGAGAACTCGCCGTAGGTGAAGTGCTGCGCGCGCTCGCGGACCAGGCCGAAGGCGGCCGCGTCCCAGAACGCGGTGGTGCCGCCGTTGCCGAGGATCACCTCGTAGCCCTCGGGCAGCGAGAACAGCTCGGACAGGCCCGCCCGCACGCGCCCGACGAGGGACTTGACCGGCTTCTGCCGGTGCGACGTGCCGAGGTAGGTGGAGCCGGACTCCGCCAGCGCACTCAGCTGCTCGGCGCGGACCTTCGACGGGCCGCAGCCGAAGCGGCCGTCGGCCGGCTTGAGGTCGGCGGGGATGGTCAACTCAGCGTCGGTCATGTGGCCAGTCTCTCAGGTCGGGAGAAGGCAGCTAACGCAGGTGGTGCGGGTTCCGACATGTGGAATCGATGAAGCCCCGTTGGTACTTTTTCGCCTGGTTCGCCGTGCTGGCCGCGGTGCACCTCGCGATCGAGGGCTGGACGGACACCGCTGCCATCGGGCTGCCGGTCGGGTTCGCGGCGACGCTGGTGCTCGTCTTCGTCCCGCGGCTGCCGTGGTGGGCGACTGGCGAGGCGCGTCCGGACGGCCGCCGCGGTGTGCTGCGGGCGTGCCTGCTGGTGCTGTGGGTCCTGGTGGCCGCCGCGCTCGTCGACGGGCTCGTCGAACACCCGCCGCACGGTGCCGACGTCGTCTACGCAGGAGTGTTCGTCTCGTTCTTCGCCGGCGCCTCGCTGTACGGCCTGGCCAAGCTGCTGCCGGAGCGGCCGTCGACGCGGCGGGTCCTGCGGGCCAAGTTCGTGCTTGCCACCGCGGCGGTGTGGGCGGTGGGTGCCTTCGCGCTCGCGGCCGAGGTCGCGGCCGTCGTCGTGACCGGTGGCTGGCTGCCGTGGGTCCTGCCGGTGCCGTCGGTGGTCGCGCTGCTGGCGCTCGCCGTGCGGCGCGCGGACCTCGCCGTCCCGGTCCGGTGCCTGGCGAGCGGCAGCTGGACGCCGGTCACGGCCGCCGCGTTCGACGTGCGGCCGGGCGAGCCGGTCGACGGCTGGGCGGTGCTGCCCGGCGACGTCCGCATCCGCTTCCACCTGCCTCCGGTGCCCGCCGACGTCGCCGCCGAGCTGCGCGACCGGCGACGGCTGTGGCTCGCCGCGTGGCCTTCGGAGGACCTCGTAACCGGCCTTCCGGACGGAAACAGCTACGCCGTAGGACGCATCGGCCGGCGTGTCGGTGGGGGTAAAAACACGGTTCCCGGCCCTGCGGGCCCCCGGTAGCGTCCCCGGCCGTGACGACTCTCCAGCAGACCTACCCGGTGCCGCCCGAAGTGCTGTGGAACGCCCTCCCGGCCGGGGTCGCGGCGATCGGCGGGCGGCAGCCGGTCTACGACCCCTCGCGCGGGTTCGCCACCTGCCGCACCGGGATGTCGCTGCTGAGCTGGGGCCAGCACGTCAACGTGACCGTGTCGCACGCCGACGGCGGCTCGGCGCTCACGATCATGACCGTGCTGAAGCTCGGCGTCTGGGACTGGGGCGAAGGCAAGCGCCTCGCCACCCGGTTCGCGGCCGCCGTCGCCTACGCGGCGCGCACCGCCGCCTTGAACTGAGGGTCCCGCTCGCCACCCTGGGGGTGCGAGCGGGGCCCGGTTCACCGCCAGTCTTCGACGCCGCCCGGCACCGGCGCGGCCGGGTCGTAGGGCGTGCGGGTGAAGACGAACGTCGCCAGGTCGAGGTGGGTGGCGACGCCGTCGGCGTTCCGGCCCACCACGAGCGTCTCGCCGGCGTAGTAGCCGTCGAGGCCGACGTAGGTGTCCTCGCCCGTGGCGCGGAAGCGCGAGCTGCGCCCGGCGCCTTCAACCGGTGCGAGCAGCAGCAGCCCGTCGCCCTGGACGCGCAGGTGGTACGGCGTCGGGCCCCAGTGCCAGAGCCCGGTCAGCGCGAGCAGCGCGGGGTCGACCGGCGACGGCAGCCACTCGGCGGGCAGCCGCGGCTCCAGCTCGTCGGTCATCGTGATCAGGTCGAGGCAGAGCTGGGTGATGCCGACCCCGGACGTCGAGTTGACCAGCACCAGCGCGCCGGTCTGCGCGGCCGGGTCGACCAGCGTCACGGCGAGGAAGCCGGGCATCGAGCCGGTGTGGCCGGCGAACCGGCGGCCCCGGTGGCGCACGAGCATCAGGCCGAGCCCGAACCCGGTCGTCCAGACGTCGGTGTCGTCGACGGTGACCATGGTCCGCATCTCCTCGACGGTCTCCGGCGCGAGCACGCCGCCGGTGTCGCCGCCGAGGAACGCCGTCCAGCGGCCGAGGTCCCGCGCGGTCGACCACAGCTGCCCGGCGGGGGCCATCGCGCCGGCGTCCGGGCTCGGCTCGGGCAGCAGGACGTCGGCGAACGGGTGCACGGCGAAGCCGTCGGCGTGCGCGCCGACCGGGTGCGGGGTCGTGCGGGTCATCCCGAGCGGGCCGAGGACCTCCTCCTCGAGCACCGACAGCCAGCCCTTGCCGCGGTGGCGGGCGACCAGCTCGCCGAGGACGCCGTAGCCGACGTTCGAGTAGTGGAACCGCGCGCCCGGCCGGTGCTTGGTCGCGCCTTCGGCGAGGCTGCCGACCAGCGCGTCCCAGTCGGCGCCCGGGGTCCGCTCCCACCACAGGCCGGGCGACTCGGACGTCAGGCCGGAGGTGTGGGACAGCAGCTGGGCGACGGTGGCGGCGCCGAACGGCGTGCCGGGGACGTGTTTTTCGAGCGGGTCGTTCAGGTCGACGAGGCCTTCGTCGCGCAGCCGCATGACGGCGGTGGCGACCAGGGTCTTGGTGATCGAACCCAGCCGGTACTGGGTGTCGGTGCCGGGCGTTTCGCCGCCGACGCAGCCCCGGGCACCGGACCAGACGATCCCGCCGTCCCGCACCACGGCGGCGACCAGCGACGGAGCCCGGCAGGCGGCCTGCTCGTGGGCGATCCGGCGGAGCAGGGCGAGTTCGGTCGAGGCAAGCATGGGGGCATTCTGCCGCGCTCCGGCCGGCGAAGCAGGCCCTGGTCCTCAGCCGAGCAGGTTCTTCGCCATCGCCGTGGTCACCGCGGCCGTGCGGTCGGAGACGCCGAGCTTGCCGAACACCCGGAGCAGGTGGGTCTTCACCGTGGCCTCGCTGATGTGCAGGGCGCGGCCGATGTCGGCGTTGGTGCCGCCCTTGGCGACCAGCCGGAGGACCTCCACCTCGCGGGCCGACAGCGGTTGCGGCTCCGGGTTGCGGACCCGGTTGACCAGCTTGCCCGCCACCGACGGCGCCAGGACCGTCTCCCCGCGGGCCGCCGCGCGGATCGCGTTCGCCAGCTCCGCGCGCGAGGCGTCCTTCAGCAGGTAGCCCGACGCGCCGGCCTCGACCGCGTGCAGGATGTCCGCGTCCGTCTCGTACGTCGTCAGCACGACGATCCGGCGCCCGGGCTGCTCGCGCAGGATCCGTTTGGTGGCACCGACGCCGTCGAGACCGGGCATCCGCAGGTCCATCAGCACGACGTCGGGTGCGGCGATCCGGTCGAGCGCGACGGCTTCGTCCCCGGAACCCGCTTCGCCGACGACCGTCAGGTCCGGTTCCGCTTCGAGCATGCCGCGGAGGCCTTCGCGGACGACGGGGTGGTCGTCGACGAGCATGACGCGGATCAAGCCGGCACCTCCAGGGTGAGTTCGGTGCCGCTGGGGCCACTCCGGACACTCAGTCTGCCACCGACCTGCTCGGCACGGGACCGCATCCCGCGCAGCCCGAACCCGGTGGCGCGGTCGGGGTCGAAGCCGGCGCCGTCGTCGCGCACCGACAGCCGCACCGAACCGTCCACAGCGGACAGCCGGACGGAAACCGCGGACGCGGCCGCGTGCCGCCGGACGTTGTTCAGCGCTTCCTGGGCGCCGCGCAGCAGGACCACTTCGCCGGCCGTGCCGAGCGCGGGCAGCCCACCGTCTACTTCGTACTCGACCGGCAGGCCCGTCTCGTCGGCCAGCCGGTCGGCCTGCCGCCGGACGGCGTCCACCAGCGAGCCCGCGGCGAGGTCCGCCGGGGCCAGCGCGGCGACCATCGCGCGGGCCTCGGTCAGGTTGTCCCGCGCGGTCCGGGCGGCCAGCTCCGCGTGCCGCCGCGCGGCCGCCGGATCGGTGTCCAATTCGGATTCGATGGCCTGGGCGAGGGTGACGATGCTGGTGAAGCCCTGCGCGAGCGTGTCGTGGATCTCGCGGGCGAGCCGTTCGCGCTCGGCCGCGGTGCCCGCCTCCCGGGAGAGCCGGGCGACCTCGGCCTGGCTCGCTTCCAGCTTCGCGATCAGGTCCGCGCGGCCCCGGCTCTCGTCGATGACGTGCCCGATGAACTTGCCGCACAGCAGGCCGAACACGACCAGGATCGCCGTCATCGGCAGCATGATGTGCAGGGTCGGGCCCCGCCACCCCTGGTTGACGACGGTCGACGCGGGGTTGAGCAGGATCGCGACGGTGGTGAGGACGGCCGCCGGCCGGAACTCCAGCGTCGAGAACAGCAGCGGGCAGGCCATGAAGAGGATGAAGCCGGACGTCTCCTGGGCGAACAGGGCGATCCCGACCAGCACCAGCACCGTGACGGCGAACGCCCACCGCTGCCCGGACGGCGAGTCGTCGTCCCGGACGATCCGGCGGCCCCACAGCAGGTAGCCCAGCGCGAGCGCGGTGAGCGCCCCGACCGCGATCGCCGTCCGCGCCGGGTCGCCGTGGTCGAGGAGCACCAGCGTGGTCGTGGCCAGGTAGGCGACGGCGAAGAGGATCTCCCAGAGCCAGTTGAACCGGTCCCAGGCGTCCTTCACTTCGCGTCGGACCACCGGAAGGTCAGCCGCGCCAGTACCGCCCCCGCCACGCACCAGATCCCCAGCACCAGCGCCACTCGCGGCAGTTCCCATGCTCCGGCCATCTCCATCCTCACGGCGGCGTCCGGCAGGAAGACCGACCGGAACCCCTGGCAGATCCACTTCAGCGGGAAGAACGACGCGATGTCCACCATAACTTTCGGCAGGTTCGTGATCGGCGAGACGAACACGCCGGAGATGAACTGCAGGATCAGATAGAGCATCTGCACGACGGCGACCGCGCCGTTGGTGGACTTCGCCAGCGAGCTGATCGCGATCCCGAGCAGCGTGCACGAGACGATGCCGAGCGCGAACACCCACAGCAGGGTCAGCCACTTCGCCGGGTCGGACGGCAGCCGCAGCCCGAACAGCAGCACGGCGACCGTGGCCATCAGCACCGTCTGGGCCAGGCTCGACACCGCGACCAGCGCCATCTTGCCGATGAAGTACGACGCTGGCGGCATCGGCGTGCCGCGCAGGCGCTTGAGGGCACCGGTTTCCCGGTCGGCCGAGACGCCGGTCGCGATGCTGTTGAACGACGTCGACACGATGCCGGAGCCGATCATCCCGGCCGCGAGCAGCTGCCCGGAGGTGACGCCGTCGAGCGGTGTCGGACCGTCCAGGATGGACCCGAGCAGGATCATCAGCACCGCGGGCAGGGAGAAGGTGAAGACCACCTGTTCCTTGTTGCGGAAGAACTGCCGCAGCTCGGTCCCGCCTCTGGCGAGGCCGAGGGAAAGCGGGCCGGGGAGCGCGACAGCTGCTCTTCGGGGGTTCCGGGTGGCGGAGCCCCCGGCCCGGGGCGAAGCCCCGGATGGCGCAGTGGTCATGCCTTGTCTCCGATCAGGTCCAGGTAGATGTCCTCCAGGCTGGGCCGGGTCACCGTCAGCCCGGCGAGCTCCCGGCCCCCGGCCGAGAGCTCGGTGACGAGCTTGGTCGGGTACGCCGTCCGCTCGACGTGCTCACCGCGTTCGTCGACCCAGCGCACGGTGGCCTCGGCCGCGGCCCGGCCACCCAGGTTCTGCGGGGTGTCCTGGGCGACGATCTCGCCGCGCGCGATCACCGCGACCCGGTCGGCGAGCGCTTCGGCCTCGTCGAGGTAGTGCGTGGTCAGCAGGATGGTGGTGCCTTCGGCGGCGAGGTCGCTGATCAGCGTCCAGAACTGCCGCCGCGCCTCGGGGTCGAAGCCGGTGGTCGGCTCGTCGAGGAAGAGCAGCTCGGGCCGTCCGACGATGCCGAGGGCGACGTCGACGCGGCGGCGCTGGCCGCCGGAGAGCGCCTTGACCCGCGCCCCGGCCTTCTCGGTGAGCCCGACCTTGTCGATCACCTCGTCGGGGTCGCGCGGGTCGGGGTAGTACTTCGCGAAGTGCCGGACGGTCTCGGCGACGCTCAGCTCGGCGGCGTCGGTCGCCGTCTGCAGCACGATGCCGAGGCGCGCCCGCCAGGCCCGCCCGGCGTGGCCCGGGTCCTCGCCGAGGACGCTGACCTCGCCCTCCGTCCGCTGCCGGTGCCCCTCGAGGATCTCGACCGTCGTGGTCTTCCCGGCGCCGTTCGGGCCGAGCAGGGAGAACACCTCGCCCTGGGAGATCTCCAGGTCCAGCCCGGCCACGGCGAGGTGACCGGGGTACTGCTTGCGCAGGCCGCGCACGCTCACTGCTGTGGTCATGGCTCAAGCCTGGCCGCCGGGACCGCCGGATCCGACCAACAGGCGGCTGAATCCGGCTGTCCACCGAACGGTGGACACGGCGGCTTGGTTCCACGGGAAACCACGAAAACGCTGTCATACAAGCAAAAATCCGAACACCCGAGCCCGGGGAACCGCCGCGTGGGTGAACCCGCTGTTGACAAGTTGTCTAACATGACGGAATGTCTCACAAGTGGGTGACCGCCAGCGACGGTGTCCGCCTCTCCGTGACCGTCGACGGCCGGAGTGACGGGCCCACGGTCGTGCTCGTGCACGGCTACCCGGACAACAGCTCGATGTGGGGCGGGGTGGCCGCCGGGCTGGCCGCGAAACACCGCGTCGTCACCTACGACGTCCGCGGGGCCGGACAGTCGGACAAGCCGTCAGGACGCGCGTCCTACCGGTTGGACCAGCTGGCCGACGACCTCCGCGCGGTCGTCGAGGCGGTGCAGCCCACCGGCAAGGTGCACCTGGTCGCCCACGACTGGGGTTCGATCCAGACCTGGCACGCCGTCACCGGGGACGGGCTGCGCGGGCGGATCGCCTCCTACACGTCGATCTCCGGCCCGAGCCTCGACCACGCCGGCGCGTGGTTCCGCGCCCAGTTGCGGCGTCCGACGCCGAAGCGGCTCAAGAACGCGCTGAGCCAGTTCCTGCACTCGTGGTACATCCTGGCGTTCCAGATTCCGCTCATCCCGGACCTGCTCTGGCGCACCGGCTTGCTGGGCAAGCAGATCCAGCGCATGGAGCCGGACGCGGCACCGCCGGAGAAGTCCGACGGCCTGCACGGTCTCCAGCTCTACCGGGCCAACATGTTCACCCGGCTTTCGCGGCCCGCGCCCCGGCCCGCCGACGTCCCGGTGCAGGTGCTGGCCCCGACCGGCGACGCCTACGTCACCCCGCCGCTGCAGACCGAGGTCGCCCGCTGGGTGCCCGACCTGCGGATCCGGCGAATCGTCGGGACGCACTGGGTGACCAGGGCGCGGCCGGAGGTGGTCGCCGCCGCGGCCGCCGAGCTGATCGAATACGCCGAGACCGGCACCGAAAGCCGGGCGTTGCGCCGGGCCCGCCCCGACGCCGGGCCGTTCGCGCACAAGCTCGTCGTGGTCACCGGAGCGGGCAGCGGCATCGGCCGGGCGACCGCGCTCGCCTTCGCCGCCGGGGGTGCCGACGTCGTCATCACCGACGTCGACGCCGCCGCGGCCACCGAGACCTCGAAGCTCCTGGGCGACCACGGCCTCGGTGCGTACACAGTGGACTCTTCGGACGGCGGCGCCGTGCACCGCTTCGCCCAGGACGTGCGGGAGAACCACGGCGTCCCGGACATCGTGGTCAACAACGCGGGCATCGGGATGTCCGGCCCGTTCCTCGACACCTCGGCCGCGGACTGGGAACGCGTCATCGACGTCAACCTCTGGGGCGTGATCCACGGCTGCCGCGCGTTCGCGCCGATGCTCGCCGAGCGCGCCGAAGGCGGCCAGATCGTCAACCTCGCCTCGGCGGCCGCGTACCTGCCGTCGAAGATCCTTTCCGCCTACGCCACGACGAAGTCCGCCGTGCTGACGCTGAGCGTCTGCCTGCGGGCCGAGCTGGCCGCGCACCACATCGGCGTCACCGCGGTCTGCCCGGGGATCGTCAAGACCAACATCACGAACACGACGACGTTCGTCGGGGTGTCCGAAGAGGAACAGCGAAGGCGGCAGCTGTCGAGTTCGAAGCTCTACGCGCGACGCGGGTTCGGCCCCGAGGGGGTCGCGCGGGACATCCTGCGCGCCGTGGAAAAGGACATCGCGATCGCGCCGTCCACCCCGGAGGCGAAGGCCGCGCTGGTCCTTTCGCGACTGACGCCCGGCCTGCTGCGC
Source organism: Amycolatopsis sp. NPDC004169 (assembly GCF_040610315.1). NCBI lineage: Bacteria > Bacillati > Actinomycetota > Actinomycetes > Pseudonocardiales > Pseudonocardiaceae > Amycolatopsis > Amycolatopsis sp. NPDC004169. Next base: position 73,575 of record NZ_JBEXMD010000005.1, on the reverse strand, counting down.
ACGGCCGCGAAGCTGGACCTGACGCCGTGAGCCGGCCGCGGCGGATGTCGCCGCAGGCCCGCCGCGACGACCTGATCCGCGCCGCGCTCGACCTGTTCGGCTCCCGGGCGCCGGAGCTGGTCACCGTGGACGACATCGTCGCCCGCGCCGAGGTGTCGCGGCCGCTGTTCTACCGGTACTTCGCCAACCTGCGCGAGCTGCAGGTGCAGGCGCTGCGCACGGTCACCGACGGGCTGATCGACGGACTGGCCGGGCTCGAGGAGGGCCCGCCGGAGGTGCGGCTGCGCGCGGCCGTCCGCGGCCTGATCGACGTCGCCGACCACTACCGCGCGGGGTACATCGCCCTGCTGCGCACCGGTTCGGTGATCGCGACCTCGGAGACGGACGCGGCCATCGACGAGGTCCGCAACCGTGCGGTGGCCCTGATCCTGGACGCCCTCGGCGTCACCGATCCCTCACCGCTGCTGTCGCTGACCCTCCGCTGCTGGACGGCGGTCGTCGAAGGTGCGCTGCTGAGCTGGCTGCAGGAACGCACGGTCCCGCGCGAGTCACTGGACACGTGGCTCGTCGACCAGCTCACGGCCATGCTCGGCGCCACCGCGGAACACGAACCGGCCGGCGCCGCGGAGGCACCGGCCGGCAGGTGAGAAAGCGTCAGTGCTTGGTGACGAGCTCCCAGCCCTCGACGTCCTCGGGGCTGCGCGGCGCCGGGCCGACGTACTTGGCCGACGGCCGCACGAGACGTCCGGTGCGCTTCTGCTCCAGGATGTGCGCGGCCCAGCCGGCGGTGCGGGCCGAGCTGAACATCGCGGGCATCATGTGCGGCGGGACCTGCGCGAAGTCCAGGATGACCGCGGCCCAGAACTCGACGTTGGTCTCGATCGGGTGATCCGGGCGCCGCTCGCGCAGCTCCTTCAGCGCGGCCTGCTCCAGCGCGGCGGCCGCCTCGTAGCGGGTCGCGCCGAGCTCCTGGCAGGTGCGGCGCAGCACGCGCGCCCGCGGGTCCTCGGCCCGGTAGACGCGGTGGCCGAAGCCCATCAGCCGTTCCTTGCGGTCCAGGATGCCCTTGACCAGGCCCGCCGGGTCGCCGGTGCGCTCGACCTCTTCGATCATCGGCAGCACGCGCGCCGGGGCGCCGCCGTGCAGCGGGCCCGACATCGCGCCGATGGCGCCGGACATGGCGGCCGCGACGTCCGCGCCGGTGGAGGCGATGACGCGGGCGGTGAAGGTCGAGGCGTTGAGGCCGTGCTCGGCGGCCGACACCCAGTAGGCGTCCAGGGCCTTGACGTGCGCCGGGTCCGGCTCGCCGCGCCAGCGGATCAGGAACCGCTCGGTGATCGAGTGGGCCTCGTCGACGCGGGTCTGCGGTACCGCGGGCTGGCCGATGCCGCGCGCGGACTGGGCCACGTAGGACAGCGCCATCACCGAGGCGCGGGCCAGCTGCTCGCGGGCCTCTTCGTCGGTGATGTCGAGCAGCGGGCGGTAGCCCCAGATCGGGGCGAGCATGGCCAGCGCGGCCTGGACGTCCACCCGGACGTCACCGGTGTGCACCGGCAGCGGGAACGGCTCGGCGGGCGGGAGGCCGTGACCGAACCGGCCGTCCACGAGGAGGCCCCAGACGTCGCCGAAGGTCACCTTGCCGGCGAGGTCCTCGATGTCGACGCCGCGGTAGCGCAGGGCACCGCCGTCCCGGTCGGGTTCGGCGATTTCGGTGTGGAAGGCGACGACGCCTTCCAGACCCGGTCGGAAGCCGTCGTCGGGTTGGCCGGACGGCTGAGGCTTGCTGATCGTGGAGGTAGTCACTGTTTCGCGGAACCTTTCGGTGCGCTTTTTCCCCGGCTGGTTGGTGCTGGTCGCGCGGTTGGGACAAGCGCACTGAACGCGCGCCACATCGCACGGATGGATAGACCTTGCTCTCTTGACCGGCCACTGGCAATCGAAAGAAGCGGTGGTTTCGGTCACGATTACGAGAACGATTCAGTCACACGTCGGCCCAGGCAGGAGAATTTTCACCACTCAGTGTGACGAAGCCCAGGTAAATCCTGTGTTTCCGAACCAGGCGCTCCGCGGTTTCGGGTGATAGACCTAGCGCATGCACCTCAGCCCGCAGGAGCGCGACAAGCTGCTCATCCACGTGGCGGCCGACGTCGCGCGGAAGCGGCTGGACCGCGGTGTCCGGCTCAACTACCCGGAGGCGGTCGCGCTGATCACCGACCACGTCCTCGAAGGCGCCCGCGACGGCCGCACGGTCAGCGAGCTGGTGGCCAGCGGCCGGACGGTGCTCTCCCGGGCACAGGTGCTCGACGGGGTGCCGGAGATGGTCGACTCGGTGCAGGTCGAAGCCACTTTCCCGGACGGCACGAAGCTCGTCACCGTGCATGACCCGATCGTGTGAGGAGCGGTATGCGCCCTGGCGAGATCATCCCCGGCGACGAGCCGGTCGAGCTGAACCCCGGCCGCCCGCGCGTCCGGCTCGTGGTGCGGAACCTCGGCGACCGGCCGGTGCAGGTCGGCTCGCACTACCACTTCGCGGCCGTGAACCCCGGCCTCGAGTTCGACCGGGACGCCGCCCGCGGCCACCGGCTCGACGTCCCGGCGGGCACGTCGGTGCGGTTCGAGCCGGGTGTCGAACGCGAGGTCGACCTGGTGCCGCTGGCCGGCGCCCGCCGGGTGCCCGGACTCCGATCCGAGTTCGCAGGGGAGTTTTGAGTGCCGCAGATCGACCGTGAGCGCTACGCCGAGCTGTTCGGCCCGACCACCGGCGACCGGATCCGGCTCGCCGACACCGACCTGCTGATCGAGGTCACCGAGGACCGCTCGATGGGCCCCGGCGGCGCCGGCGACGAGGTGCTCTTCGGCGGCGGCAAGGTCATCCGCGAGTCCATGGGCCAGGCCACGGCGACCCGGGCGGAGGGCACGCCGGACCTGATCATCACCGGCGCGGTGATCCTCGACCACTGGGGCATCGTCAAGGCCGACGTCGGCGTGCGCGACGGCCGGATCGTCGGCATCGGCAAGGCGGGCAACCCGGACACGATGGACGGTGTCGACCCCGCCCTGGTGATCGGTCCGTCGACGGAGGTGCTGTCCGGCAACGGCAAGATCCTCACCGCCGGCGGCATCGACTGCCACGTCCACTTCATCTGCCCGCAGCTCGTCGACACGGCCTTGGCCGCCGGACTGACCACTTTGGTCGGTGGTGGCACCGGGCCCAATGAGGGGACGAAGGCCACCACCGTCACGCCCGGCGCGTGGAACCTGGGCCGGATGCTGGCCGCCATGGACGGTTACCCGATCAACGTGCTGCTGCTGGGCAAGGGGAACACGGTCCGGCACGAGGCGCTGCGCGAACAACTGGCCGCGGGTGCGGGCGGGTTCAAGCTGCACGAGGACTGGGGCACCACCCCGGCCGCGATCGACGCGTGCCTGACCGTCGCCGACGAAGCCGGTGTCCAGGTGGCCATCCACACGGACACACTGAACGAAGCCGGGTTCCTCGAATCCACTGTGGACGCCATCGGTGGCCGTTCGATCAACGCCTACCACACCGAAGGCGCCGGTGGCGGCCACGCGCCGGACATCATCCAGGTCGTCTCGCTGCCGAACGTTTTGCCGTCGTCGACCAACCCGACGCGGCCGCACACGGTGAACACGCTCGACGAGCACCTCGACATGCTGGTGGTCTGCCACCACCTCAACCCGTCGGTGCCCGAGGACCTCGCCTTCGCCGAGAGCCGGATCCGGCCGACCACGATCGCCGCCGAAGACGTGCTGCACGACATGGGCGCGATCTCGATGATGAGCTCGGACTCGCAGGCGATGGGCCGGATCGGCGAGGTGATCATCCGGACGTGGCAGACGGCGCACGTGATGAAACGCCGCCGCGGCGCGCTGCCGGGCGACGGCGCGGCCGACAACCTGCGTGCCCGCCGCTATGTCGCCAAGTACACGATCAACCCGGCCATCGCGCACGGCATGGAGACCGAGATCGGCTCGGTCGAGGTCGGCAAGCTCGCCGACCTGGTGCTGTGGGAGCCGAAGTTCTTCGGTGTCCGCCCGCACGTGGTGCTGAAGGGCGGCTTCCCGGCGTGGGCGGCGATGGGCGACGCGAACGCGTCCATCCCGACGCCGCAGCCGGTCATGGCACGGCCGATGTTCGGGGCGAACATCGGGGCGGCGCTGAGCCTGCACTTCGTCGCGCCGTCCGCTTTGGACAGTGGGCTGCGCGAGCAGTTCGGCATCACCCGGCCGCTGGTCGCGGTGTCGAACATGCGCGCGCGGACCAAGGCGGACATGGTGCTCAACGACACCACACCGGACGTGCGCGTCGAGCCCGACAGCTTCGCGGTGCACGTCGACGGCGAGCTGATCGAACCGCAGCCGGTGGCCGAACTGCCGATGACCCAGCGATACTTCCTGTTCTGATGGACCTTTCGGCACTGATCCTCGCGGACTCCCGCTTCCCCGGCGGCGGGCACGTCCACAGTGGCGGGTTGGAGGAGGTCGTCTCGCGGAAGCTGGTGACTTCCGTGCGCGATCTCCCGGGATTCCTTTCCGGACGGTTGCGGACGGCGGGCTATCTGGCTGCGGTGTTCGCCGCGGCCTCCGCGCATGCGGCCGTCGCGCGGGGGAAATGGTCGCTTTTGGACAGTGAGCTGGACGCGCGCACTCCGTCGCTCGCGCAGCGGGAAGCGTCCCGGGCGCAGGGGCGCGGGACCGCACGGGCCGGGCGGATCGCGTGGCCGTCTCCGGTCCTGGACGCGTTGCTGGCCGAGACCCCGCGGCCCCACCACCCGATCGTGCTGGGTGCTCTGGTCGGCGTCGCGGGCGGGTCGCCGTACGACGCGGCGATGGCCGTCGCCTACCTGGCGGTCAGCGGGCCGGCGAGTGCGGCCGTGCGGCTGCTGGGGCTGGATCCCTTCGCCGTCAACGCCGTCGTGGCGCGGCTGGATCTCGCTTCCGTCTGTTCGGCCGCGGCCGAAGTCGCGGGAGACGACCCGGCGACGCTGCCGTCACCCGGTTCGCCGGGGTTGGATCTGTTCGCCGAGGCCCACGCCCGGCACCACCAGGAAGAGGTGCGTCTCTTTGCCAGCTGAAGGCCACGGTCACGGTCACTTCCACCCGGTCAGCTTCGACCCGACGGCCAGCGAGCCGGACCACTACGACGCGGCACCCACCGCGGGCCGCGCCTACCGGATCGGCATCGGCGGCCCGGTCGGGTCCGGCAAGACGGCGCTGACCGCGGCGCTGTGCCGCGCCCTGGGCGACGAGATCAACCTCGCCGTCGTCACGAACGACATCTACACGACCGAGGACGCGGACTTCCTGCGTCGCGCCGGCGTGCTGGACCCGGAGCGGATCGAAGCGGTCCAAACGGGAGCGTGCCCGCACACGGCGATCCGCGACGACATCACGGCGAACCTCGACGCAGTCGAGCGGCTGGAGGAGAAGTTCCCCGGTCTCGACCTGGTGATCATCGAGAGCGGCGGCGACAACCTGACCGCGGTGTTCAGCCGCGGCCTGGCCGACAGTCAGATCTTCGTGGTCGACGTCGCGGGCGGCGACAAGGTGCCGCGCAAGGGCGGCCCCGGTGTCACCACGGCGGACCTGCTGGTGATCAACAAGATCGACATCGCCCACCTGGTCAACGCGGACATGGAGGTGATGACCGCGGACGCGCACCGGATGCGCGGCGAGCTGCCGGTGATCACCCAGTCCCTGGTGGACACCCCGGACGCGCCGGCGGTCGCGGGCTGGGTCCGTTCCCTGCTGTGAAGGCCCACGCGCGGCTGACGGCGTGCTTCGACGGCTCGCGCACGGTGCTGCGCGAGCTGCGTTCGATGGCGCCGCTGACGCTGTTCCCGCGCCGGCGGTCCGGCTCGACGGCGGTGGTGCACCTGGTCAACTCGGCGACCTCGCCGCTGGGCGGGGACGACCTGCTGCTGTCGGTCCACGTCGGCCCGGGTGCGTCGCTGCGGCTCTCCGGCGTTGCGGCGACGCTGGCTTTGCCGGGCCTGCACGGCGAGTCGTCGTTGTCCACTGTGGACGTCGTGGTGGAGCCGGGTGGGTCGCTGGAGTACCTGCCGGAACCGACCGTGGTCACCGCGCGGGCGCGGCACAACGCGGTGTTCCGGGCTTCGGTGGCGTCGGATGCGTACCTGCACACGCGGGAGGTGCTGGTGCTGGGGCGGGCCGGGGAAACTCCCGGTTCGCTGTCGACTTCGCTGTCCGTCACGTGGGGTTCCGTGCCGGTGGTGCGGCAGACGCTTTCGGTGGGGGATGCGGGCTTGGACGGGAGCCTGGCGGTGCTGGCGGGGCGGCGGGTGCTGGCCACGGATCTCGTGGTGGGTGGCCCGGAGCTGCCGGCGGCGTCGGGTGAGTGGTGGTCCCGCAGCCCCCTCGCCGCGGGCGGCACCCTCACCACTTCTCTCGCGCCGGACGCGGTCACGGCCCTGAAGGGCCTGGCCGCGGCCGGCAGCTGACCTGAGCAGCCCCCGTTTTCCACGCTACCGGTGGCCACCGACCGTTTCGGGCGACGCGGTTCCGGGCGATCTCCTTCATCCCCATCCGTGCCGCTCGCCGGGGAGGACCCCCTGCGTCCTCCCCGGCGAGCGGAACCCTCAGAACTTCGTGCCCAGCCAGGTCATCGCCGCCGGGCCGCCGATCGACACCCCGGCGATGTGCTCCAGCAGCGGGAACTCCTGCCACGTCACCTTGGCGCCGAGCGACTTCCAGCGGTCGCGCAACGCCGTTCCGACGCTGAACGGGATCAGCTCGTCCAGCGTTCCGTGGTACAGGTACACCGGCGGCTTCGGCGCGGTCGTGCCCAGGTGGTTCTCCGCCAGCCGGGCCTGCCAGCGCGGGTCGTGGATCGGGTCCGGCACCGTCACGAAGTCCTGCAGGTGCGCGAACGGCGCCGCCGCGCCCAGTTCCACCGTGCACGCCTTCGACACCCGGGCCACCGCCTCGCGGCTCGGCGGCCCACGCCGCGGCCTGGCCGCCCTGCGAGTAGCCGAACACGCCCACCGGGCCGGACGGCGACAGTCCCGCGCCGGTCACCCGCGCGGCGGCGCGCGCCGCGTCGAGCACCGCGCGGCCTTCGGACTGCCCGACCGCGTACGTGTGCGTGCCCGGCGTGCCGAGCCCTTCGTAGTCCGTGACGACGACCGCCCAGCCCTGCGTCAGCGCCTGCGCCAGCAGCGCGCTTTCGTTCTCGATGCCGTGGGCCAGCAGGTTCGAGGGTGCGCACTGGTCGCCGAGGCCGTGCGTGCCGACCGCGTACGTGACCAGCGGCCGCGGGCCGCCGCGCAGCCACGGCGTCGGCGGCACCAGCAGCGTGCCGGAGACGGCGTTCGGCTCGCCGGTCGCCGACGTCGAGCGGTACAGCAGGTGCCAGGCCTTGACGGGGGCGGGGAACGGGCCGACGAACACCGTCGTCGGCCGCTGTTCCAGGAGGACACCCGGATCCGCGTGCGCGGAGGGGGCGGCTGTCACGAAAAGGAGCGCGACGGCGACCACTAACCGACGAAGCATCATTGCCTCCGGCTGTTCGTTTTGATCGGCACACTGTGGTAATCGAGATTTTCACAACTTAACCAGCCCGGTAGGATCCGGCAATCCCTCAGAAGGAGGACACAACCGTTGGCTCGCACGTACGGCGGCGTCGCACCCGAACAACGTCGCGCCGACCGCCGCGAGCGGCTGCTCACGGCCGGTCTCGAGCTGTTCACCACCACCGGCTTCCGGCAGACGAAGATCACGGAGGTGTGCGCCCGCGCCGGCGTCTCGACGCGGAACTTCTACGAGGAGTTCAGCGGCAAGGAGCACGTGCTGCGCACCCTCCACGACCGGATCAACAGCCTCGCGCTGGAGCACGTCACCGCCGCGCTCGACAAGGTCGCCGAGGCCGACGCGATGACCCGCATCGCCACGCTGCTCGACGTCTTCATCGACACGGTCACCGTCGACCCGCGGCTGCCGCGGCTCAACTACGTCGAAGCCGTCGGCGTCAGCGCGGAGCTGGAGGAGCAGCACCAGGTGTGGGTCGACCGCTGGGCGACCTTCATCGAGACGGAGGCGCGGCGCGCGGCCGCGCACGGTGTCGCACCCGACCGCGACTACCGGCTGACGGCGATCGCACTGGTCGGCGCGGCCACCGGGCTGTTGCGCGAGTGGCAGGCGCACGAGCCGCCGCTACCGGTGGAGGACGTCGGCGCCGAGCTGCGCGCGCTGATGCTGGCGGCCATCATGCGGCCGGGAAAGATCTTGGGAATCCCGGGCAACCCGGGTGCGGCCTCCGGCGTGGAACAGTAGAGCCGGGAGGGGGAACCGGGGGGACGCCGGCTCACGTGAGGGCCCTTTCCCGGCAGCGGACTGGCGGGAAAGGGCCCTCACGGACATCACGTGGTGCGGACCGTCGGCAGGCCGAGTGCGACCGGGCCGGAGTCCTGGCACATGTCGTGACAGGTGTTGTCGAGCGTGCAGCACAGCGAGCAGATCGGGCCGTTCTGCTTCGCGCAGTCGGCGACGTCGGGCAGTTCGTACGGGTCACCGCAGACCGAGCAGGTGTACGTCGCCAGCAGGTCGACCTCGGACTCCGGCCCGGCGACGGTGTTCTCCCGCGCCAGGTAGTACTTGCCCTTCGTGGCGAGGGCCAGCACCGGCACCAGCACGACCGCGATGACCAGCGCGAGCAGCGGGCTGAACGCGGCCAGGAACTGCCCGAACGCGCCGAAGTACGCCGCGATCGACACCGCCGACGCGACCATCATCGAGCCGAACCCGACCGGGTTGATCTTGTGCAGGTAGGCCCGCTTGAACTCGATGTAGCGCGGGGACAGGCCCAGCGGCTTGGCGATCACCAGGTCGGCGCAGACCGCGCCGATCCACGCGATGGCCACGTTCGAGTAGAAGCCGAGGATCTTGTTCAGGAAGCCGAACGCCCCGAACTCCATCAGCGCGAGCGCGATCCCGCAGTTGACCAGCACGTACCAGACCCGGCCGGGGTGCTTGTGCAGCACGCGGGAGAAGAAGTTCGCGAACGACAGCGAGCCGGAGTAGGCGTTCGTCGTGTTGATCTTGATCTGCGAGACGACGACGAACAGCGCGGCGAACGTCAGCGCGACCGGCCCGAGCGCGGGTTTGACCGCCTCGAGGTAGGGCGCGATCGGCTCGAGCGCGTGCGACTTCCCGACGACGCCGAGGGCGAGGAACGCCAGCAGCGCGCCACCGATCTGCTTCGCGGCGCCCAGGATCACCCAGCCGGGGCCGGCGGCGAGGACGGCGGCCCACCACGACCGCTTGTTCTCCGCCGTCTTCTCCGGCATGAACCGCAGGTAGTCGGCCTGCTCGCCGATCTGCCCGATCAGCGACAGCGCGACACCCATGCCGAAGCCGAACCCGATGGCGGAGAACCCGGCGCCGGCCCCTTCCGTACCCCCGAAGTGGGTGAATTCCGCGAACTTCCCGGGCTCCCGGACCAGCACGACGACGAAGGGCAGCACCAGGCCGGCGATCCACAGCGGCTGCGTCCAGGTCTGCATCTTCGCGACCGCGCCCATGCCGTAGAGCGCGAAGGGGAGCACGATGAGCGTCGCGAGCAGGTAGCCGATCGGCAGCGGGATGCCGAGGGCGAGCTCGAAGGCCTGGCCCATGATCGAGCCTTCGAGCGAGAAGAAGATGACGGTGAAGCTGGCGTAGACGAGCGACGTCAGCGTCGACCCGAAGTAGCCGAAGCCGGCTCCGCGGGTCAGCAGGTCCATGTCCACTCCGGACTTCGCGCAGGCGGCCGCGATGGGCACGCCGGTCACGAAGATGACGACGGCCGCGGCGAGGATCGCCAGGACGCCGGAGGTGAAGCCGTAGGAGAGGACGATGCTGGCGCCGATCGCGAAGTCGGCGAGGTAGGCGATGCCGCCCAGCGCCGTCGTCGCGACCACGAAGGGGGACCATTTCCGGAACGAATGTGCGGCGAAGCGGAGGGAGTAGTCCTCGCGGTTTTCGTTCGCCGCGAGCGGGGCGTATCGGCGTTTCGGCGGGATGCTCTTTTCTGCGCTGGACAGGGTCTCGGTCATGCCTGCCTCCGGGGGTGGTGGGGAACGGGCCGAAGGTAGGCGGGTCCTGTATCGATCCTGGTCCGGCGGGTAACGCGGCGGTTACGGCTTGTTGTCCTGCGGTTACGGCTGGATGGCGGGGAATGGGTGTCGGGTGTCACCGTTAGGTGGGTTCCGCTGCCGGTCGCGAACCCTTAACGTGCCTAGAGCCGAAGTCGACTGATGCCCCCGGCCGGGCGTGGAGGTTTGGCGATGATGCCGGAGATCGAGGACCAGGTGGAAGACGCAGTAGTACGCCTTCCCGGAATGCGCGTGGCCTACGACGGCGCGGCGTTCGACGAAACCGCGCTCGCCGCCACCTGGACCGATCAGCTGCAGGGCTGGCTGAACCAGGCGGTCGCGGCGGGCATCGCGGAGCCGAACGCCATGGTCCTCGCGACGGCCGACGCCGAAGGCCGCCCGTCGTCCCGGACGGTGCTGTGCAAGGGCCTCGACGAGCGCGGCGTGGTGTTCTACACGAACTACACGTCGTCGAAGAGCCACGACCTGACGGCGACGCGGTACGCGTCGGTGACGTTCCCCTGGTACCCGCTGCACCGCCAGGTCCACGTCCGCGGCGAGGTCGAGAAGGTCGGCGTCAAGGAGACGGCGGAGTACTGGGCCCAGCGCCCGCGCGGTTCCCAGCTGGGCGCGTGGGCATCCCCGCAGTCCCGGGTGGTCGACGGCCGGCGCGCGCTGGACAACGCGTTGCACGGCATCGAGAGGCGTTTCGCGGACGTGGAGAGGATCCCGGCACCCCCGCACTGGGGCGGCTGGCGCATCCGGCCGGACCTGGTGGAGTTCTGGCAGGGCCGCGAGGACCGGATGCACGACCGGCTGCGGTACGTGCGGAACGACGACGGGTGGCACATCGAGCGCGTGGCTCCCTGAGTTTCCCGGTCCCGGTGTTGCGTCTCGCGCAACACCGGGAACCACTCACCGGGGCGAGGAAAATCACGCGACCGGAGATACTTAGCCCGGCTAAGCTGATCTGTCGTGACTGGTGAACCGGGGACGATGCCGCCCCGCTCGGGTGTACGCAAGCTCCTCGGCCGCATCATCGTGGACACCCGGCCGCTGAAGATCCCGGCCTTCCGGCGGCTGTGGCTGTCCACTGTGGTCACCTCCGTCGGCACCCAGCTCACCGCCGTCGCCGTGCCCAAGCAGGTCTTCGACCTCACCGGGTCCTCCGCCTGGGTCGGCCTCACCGGGCTCGTCGCCCTCGTTCCGCTGCTCGTCTTCGGGCTCTGGGGCGGCGCCGTCGCCGATGCCGTCGACCGGCGGAAGCTGCTCGTCGTCACCAACGTCCTCGTCGCCGTCACCTCCGCGCTGCTCTGGCTGCAGGCCTTTGCCAACTTCGGCTCCGTCTGGCTCGTGCTCGGCCTGCTCGCCGTCAACCAGGCGCTCTTCGCGATCAACATGCCGACGCGCGGTGCCGTCGTCGCCCGGCTCGTGCCGCCCGAGCTGCTGCCCGCCGCAAACGCGCTCAGCTCGACCATGGCCACCTTCGGCGCCGTCTTCGGGCCGCTGCTCGCCGGGGCGCTGATCCCCGTCCTCGGCCTCTCCACCCTCTACCTCATCGACGTCATCGCCCTGACGATCACGCTCGTCGCCGTCTGGCGGCTGCCGTCCATCCCGCCGCTCAACGGCCCCTCGCGGCGCGCCGGGGTGCGGGACGTCGTCGACGGCTTCCGGTACCTCGCCGGACAGAAGATCCTGCTCGCCTCCTTCGTCGCCGACATCATCGCCATGGTCTTCGGGATGCCGCGCGCGCTGATCCCGGAGATGGCCGAGCGCACCTTCGGCGACCCACCCGGCGGTGGCCCGGCCCTCGGCTGGCTCTACGCCGCCCTGCCCGCCGGGGCGATGCTGATCGGGCTCTTCTCCGGCTGGCTGACGCGCATCCACCGCCAGGGCGTCGCGGTCGTCGTGGCGATCTGCGCGTGGGGTGCCGCGGTGGCCGCGTTCGGGCTCGCGCACTCCCTGTGGCTCGCCGTCGTCTTCATGGCGCTGGCCGGCGCCGCGGACATGGTCAGCGCCGTCTACCGGATGGCGATCCTGCAGGTCGCGACCACCGACGAGATGCGCGGCCGGCTCCAGGGCGTCTTCACGGTCGTCGTCGCCGGCGGGCCGCGGATCGCCGACCTCACCCACGGCTGGGGTGCCGCCGCCTTCGGCACGACGGCCGCCGCGAGCGTCGGTGGGCTGCTGGTCATCGTGCTCGTCTGCGCGTCGATGTTCGTGCTCCCGGCCTTCTGGCGATACCGGGCGCCGACGGCATAGGTAGGGTGCGGACATGCGTACCCTTGTTGTCGCTTTTGTCGCTTTCGCCGCCTTGACTGCCTGCTCCTCCGGAGACGAGCCGTCGAAGGCCCCTTCGTCGTCCGCCGCGCCCAAGCCGGCCCCGAGCACGAACGCCGCCGCGGCGTCGCTCGACCCGTGCAAGCTGCTGCCCGCGGAGGCCGTCTCCAAGGCGCTGTTCCTCGACAACCTCACGGCGGTGCCGGGCCCGGTCCAGGACAACGCGACCAACGGCGGCAAGGCACGCAGCTGCGAGTACCAGCACGACGGCAAGGCCGCGGGCGCGCTCGCGGTGACGCGCTACGAGGGCAAGAAGGGCAAGCCGGCCGAGATGGTCGCGTCGATCAAGAAGGCGAAGCCGGGCTCGAAGGACGTCCCGGGCTTCCCGGACGGCGCGGTCTACTACGTCGACGAGCAGAAGACGGCGACCCTCGCCGCGGCCGAGCTGGTGGCGGGCACGCCGGTGCTGGTCAACTACACGGGCCCGGCGAAGCTGACGCCGGAGCAGCTGGCGCCGCTGGTCAAGCAGGCCCTCGCGGCCGGCTGATCAGGCCCAGCCGACGAGCTGCCGCCGAAGGCGACCTGGTCGAGGCCGGCTTCGTTCTGGTGCCGCAGGACAACGCCGGAGAGATCGAGCCGCGGATCTGCGCCACCATCGAACTTCCCGTTCGGCCGGAGGTTCGATGGGGCGGAGATCATCCGGTTCCCTGATTCACCGGCGCAGTGCCGCCAGCTCGACCGGGCTGTGCGCCGAGAACACCGTGACCTCGTCCTGGTGTGTCCGCGCCAGCTCGTGCAGCCTCGCCAGGTTCTCCAGCCTCGGCCCCCTCAGCGTCTGGACGATGTTCTGGAACGCCGTCAGGCCCGGTGGGCAGTGCGGGGCCACCGGGTCCAGCTGGCCGTGGAAGAAGTACGCGTCTCCGGCGTGCAGGAGCCAGCCGTTGCCCGTGTCGACCGCCACGCCCGTGTGGCCCCGGGTGTGGCCCGTCAGCGGGACCAGGAGGATCTCCTCCGGCAGGCCCTTCAGCGACCGGACCGCCTCGAAGCCGAACCACGGCTCGCCCGTCTCGTCGTACGTGCTCCACAGCGGGCGGTGCGCGAACTGGGCCGCGCGGTAGCGGTTCTTCTCCGCCGCGTTCGCCGGGGACGTCGCCGCGCGGTGCTCCTCGGCGCGGACGTGGACCACCGCGTTGGGGAAGTCGGCCAGGCCGCCCGCGTGGTCGACGTCGAGGTGGGTCGCCACGATGTGCCGGACGTTGGCCGGGTCGAGGCCGAGTGCCTCGATCTGGGCCACCGCCGTCTCCGCCGCGGCCGGCTTCGCGCCGACCAGCGCCAGGAACGGGCGGCCCAGCCACTCGCCGGGTCGCGTCACGCCCTGGCGGCCGAACCCGGTGTCGACCAGCACCAGGCTGTCGCCGGTCTCGATCAGCAGGCAGTGCGCGACCAGCGACGACCGCCGCAGCAGGCCGGGTTCGCCGTCGAGCAGTTTGCCACCCACCGGGTGCATCGATCCGCAGTTCAGGTGGTGCACCTTCATACGCTGCTCCTGGTGCTCAGCCGGAGGAATTCGGTCTCGTCGTGCGCGGCGAAGACGGTGACCTCCGCGCCGTGCTCCTGAACAAGCTGGCGCAGGCGGCGGTGATTGTCCAGCCGGGCACCCTTGACCGTCTCCATGTGGCCCTCGAACCACTTCAGCCCGGGCGGGCAGTGCGGGGTCGCGGCGACCTGACCGTGGAAGAAGTACGAGTCACCCGCGTTGAGCAGCCAGCCGTGCCCGGTGTCGACGGCGACCCCGGCGTGGCCGCGCGTGTGCCCGGACAGCGGGACCAGCAGGATCTCCTCGGGCAGCCCGTCGAGCGAGCGGACCGCGTCGAAACCGAACCAGGGCTCGCCGGTGTCCGCATAGGACGTCCACTGTGGACCATGGGCGAACTGGATCCGGCGGTACCGGCCGCGCTCGCCGTCGTCGCGCGGGTCGGTGAACGCCCGCAGCTCCTCGGCGTAGACGTGCACGCGCGCCCACGGGAAGTCGATGAGCCCGCCGGCGTGGTCGAGGTCGAGGTGGGTCAGCACGATGTCGCGGACGTCGGCCGGGTCGAAGCCGAGCGCGCGGACCTGCGCGATCGCCGTCTGCGCCGGGTCGGGCACCGGGTTGGACTGGCGGACGAAACCCGCGCCCAGCCAGGCGGTCCGGTCGACCGCGGCCGGCGTGCCCATGCCGGTCTCGACGAGCACCAGGCCGGTGTCCGTCTCCAGCAGCAGGCAGTGGCAGACCATGGTGGCGCGCCGGAACAGGCCCGGCCTGCCGTCGATCAGCTTGCCGCCGAGTGGGCGCATGGTGCCGCAGTTCAGGTGGTGGACGCGCATCAGGACAACTCCCGTTCGAGGGTGGCGTGCAGGTGGGTCGCGACGGCGCGCAGCGGCGCGAGGTCGCGGCGGGTGCGGGCCAGCAGCAGCCCGCCTTCGATCGCGGCGAGCACGATGGTGGCGAGTTCGTCGGCCCGGCCGGCGGAAAGCCCTTGCCCGGCCAGGTAATCGCCGAGGACGACGTGCCAGGACTCGTAGCCGTCCGTGCAGGCCTGCCGGATGGGTTCGCTCGCCGCGGCCGCGTCCAGTGCGACTGTCGCGAGTGGACAGCCACGCTGGAAGTCCGACTCGGTGAGGACGCCCGCGAGCGCGTCGATCGCGCGGTCGATCCCGGTCGCGGGATCGGGGGCGTCGCGGAGGATGGCGTCGAAGAGCGCGCCGGTGCGCTCGCTGGAAAGCCGGACGGCCTCGGCGGCGAGCTGTTCCTTGCCGCCGGGGAAGTGGAAGTAGAGCGACCCCTTGGGCGCGCCGCCCGCCGTCGTCAGCTGGGTGAGGCCGGTGGCGTGGTAGCCCTGGGTCTGGAACAGGTCGGCGGCGGTGTCGAGCATCCGCTGCCGCGTGTCGGTGCGGCGAACCATGACCTGACCGTAGCGCAAACTATGACGACCGGTCTAGTGACTTCGTGGATCGGTAAGGTCGTGCGCATGGGCAACCCGACCGGTCAGCAGTTCGAGATCACCCGCGGCAACGCGCGCGCCGTCGTCACCGAAATCGGTGCCGGGCTGCGCGCGTTCGAAGTCGGCGGCGTGCCGTACGTCGAGGAGTTCCCCGAAGACGCGAAGCCGCCGATGGGCGCCGGGCAGGTGCTGCTGCCCTGGCCGAACCGGACCAAGGGCGGCCAGTGGACGTTCCAGGGGGAGAAGAAGCAGCTGGAGATCACCGAGGAGGCGCGCGGCAACGCCATCCACGGCCTGACCCGCCACCTCGAGTGGGAGCTGCTGGAGCACGCCGAGTCGTCGATCACCCTGGCCGTCGACGTCGCGGTGCAGCCCGGCTGGCCGGTGCCGCTGCGCGCGACGGTGACCTACGAGCTCGCGCCGCGCGAGCTGACCGTCACCCACGAGATCCGCAACGAAGGCGAGCAGCCGATCGGCGTCGGCGTCGGCACGCACCCGTACTTCCGGATCGGCGACGTCCCGACCGACGAGCTGACGCTCACGCTGCCCGCGAGCCGCGTCCGGCCGTCCTTGCCCGACGAGCAGATGCCGTACGCCGAGGAGCAGGACGTCGAAGGCACGGAGTACGACTTCCGCGCCAGCCGCGTGCTGGCCGGCGTCAACCTGGACACGGCGTTCGGCGGCCTCGCGGCGGCCGCGGACGGCACGCACCACATCGTGCTCAGCCACGACGGCCGGGAACTGCTGGTCTGGACCGGCCCCGACTTCCACTGGGCCCAGGTGTTCACCCCGGACGACCTGGTCGGCCGCGGCCGCGCGGTGGCGATCGAGCCGATGACCTGCCCGGCGGACGCGCTCAACACGGGCACCGACCTGATCGAGCTGGCGCCGTCGGCGTCCTGGTCGGGCAGCTGGGGCATCCGCGTCCGGTGATCCGGCTGGGTCCCGCCGACGCGGGCGAAGTCCTGACGCTGCAACGGGCCGCGTACGTCACCGAGGCCCGGGCACACGGCGACCTCGACCTGCCGCCGTTGCTGGAGACGCTCGACGAAACGCGGGCGGCCCTGGCCGGGCTGTCGTGGGGCGTGCGCGAGTCCGGTCGCCTGGTGGCCTCGGTGCGGCTGACGGTGACCGGGCCGGTCGCGGTGATCGGCCGCCTGGTCGTCGCGCCGGACCGGCAGGGGTGCGGGCTGGGTGGGTCGCTGCTGCGGTTCGCCGAGTCGGCGGCCCCGCCGGAGGTGACGCTGTTCCGGCTCTTCACCGGCTCGAACAGCGTGGTGCCGCTGCGGCTGTACGCCAAGCACGGGTACCGGGAGACGCACCGGACGCCCGAGAACAACCACGAGCTGGTGCACTTGGAGAAGACCCGCGTGCGCGACCCCGGGTGAGTTCGTTAGCGTGGCGAACTATGGCGAAGGCAATTGTCGGGGGCTACGTCGTCCCCATCGACGGTGAACCCATCGAGGGCGGCACGGTCCTGATCGACGGCGGCAAGATCGTCGCGGTCGGTACCGAGGCCGACGTCGACATCCCGGAGGATGCCGAACTGGTCGACGCGGCGGGCACCTGGGTGCTGCCCGGCTTCATCGACGCCCACGCCCACCTCGGCGTCCACGAGGAGGGCGAAGGCTGGGCCGGCAACGACACCAACGAGATGACCGACCCGAACGGCGCCCGCTTCCGCGCGATCGACGGCATCGACCCGTACGAGTCCGGCTTCGACGACGCGCTGGCGGGCGGCGTGACGAGCGTCGTCATCAAGCCCGGGTCCGGCAACCCGATCGGCGGCCAGACGATCGGCGTCAAGACCTGGGGCCGCAGCATCCTCGACATGACGTTCGCGGAGCACGTCAGCGTCAAGAGCGCGCTCGGCGAGAACCCGAAGCGCGTGTACGGCGACAAGAAGCAGACACCCTCGACGCGGCTGGGTGTCGCGGCGATCCTGCGCGAGGCGTTCACCAAGGCGCGCAACTACCAGGCGAAGCGCGCGCACGCGGAGTCCGAAGGCAAGCCGCACGAGGTGGACCTGACGCTCGAGACGCTGTCGAAGGTCCTCGAGGGCGAGCTGTACTGGGACCAGCACGTCCACCGCGCGGACGACATCGTGACGGCGATCCGGCTGGCCGACGAGTTCGGCTACAAGCTGGTGATCAACCACGGCACCGAGGGGCACCTGATCGCGGACCTGCTGGCTTCGCGCGAGGTGCCGGTGATCCTGGGGCCGCTGTTCACCACGAAGTCCAAGGTGGAGGTGCGCAACCGCACCCTCCGGTCGGCGGGCATCCTGGCGCGGGCGGGGGTGAAGATCGCGATCACGACGGACCACCCGGTGATCCCGATCAACTTCCTGGTCTACCAGGCGGCCCTCGCGGTGAAGGACGGCCTCGACCCGGCGACGGCGCTGCGTTCGCTGACCGTCAACCCGGCGTCGATGCTGGGGCTGGACGAGCAGATCGGTGCGCTCACGCCGGGGTTGGACGCCGACGTGGTGCTGTGGTCGGGCGACCCGCTGGACGTGATGAACCGAGCCCTGCGCGTGTTCATCCGCGGCGACGAGGTGTACCACTTCGACGAGTCGACGGGCGAGGGCGTGTCGAAGGACCGCCGGTACCGGGAGACCCGCTGAGCTTCGGGCGGCACGCCGGTGACCGGGCGGTTCCGGCGTGCTGCCCGATCAGTCGAGGAGGGTGTCGAGGTCGATCTTGACCGGGAACGGGACATCGGTGGTGAAGGTCCCGCTGACCGCCGGCGCGTCGACGTACCCCGACCCGCCACCCCGGCAGGCGACCAGCGACACCGGCTCGCCGAGATCCACGATCCAGTAGTGCGGAATCCCCGCGTCGGCGTACTCGTCCCGCTTCACCCGGTAATCCGTCCGCCGGGACCCCGGTGCCACCACCTCGGCCACCAGGACCACGTCCTCCGCACGGAACAGCCGATCGTCGCGGCCGACCGCCGCCCGGTCGATCACCAGCAGGTCCGGACGGCGGGCGAAGCCGGGCCCGCCGTCCGGAGACAACCCCAGATCCAGGTCACTGGCCACGACGAACGCCAGTCCGAGCGGCAGCTGCCGCTCGAGCGCGCCCGCCAGCAGGCAGACCGCCAAGTCGTGACGGCGGCCGGAGCCGGGCGAAGGCACCACGCGGCCCTCCACCAGCTCCGTGAAACCGGTGCCGTCGAGCGCCGCGTACTCCTCGATGGTCAGCAGGGCCATGGGACAACGCTAGCCGTCACCGAGGCGCGACACGGGTCGCTGGATCGGGTTACGCCTTCTTCAGCTCGCGCGCGATGACCATCCGCTGGATCTGGTTCGTCCCCTCGAAGATCTGCGGCACCTTCGCCTCGCGCATGTACCGCTCCACCGGGAAGTCCCGCGTGTACCCGGCGCCGCCGAGGACCTGGACCGCGTCCGTCGTCACCTTCATCGCGCCGTCCGTCGCCACCAGCTTGGCGATCGAGGCCTGGCGCTGGAACGGCATCCCGCGGTCGCGGCGCCGGGCCGCGTCCAGGTAGCAGGCCCGGGACGACTCCACCACCGCCGCCATGTCCGCCAGCAGGAATTCGACGCCCTGGAAGTCGATGATCGGGCGGCCGAACTGCGAGCGCCCCTTCGCGTACGCCACCGCTTCGTCCAGCGCCGCCTGCGCCAGGCCCACCGCGCACGCCGCGATCCCGAGCCGGCCCGAGCTCAGCGACGACAGCGCGATGCGGAGCCCGGCACCCGGGTCGCCCAGTAGCCGCTCGGCGGGCACGCGGGCGCCGTCGAAGATCATCTGGGCCGTCGGGGAGCCGGTCAGGCCCATCTTCCGCTCGCGGGGTGCGGCCGAGAGCCCCGGAGTCGACGAGTCGACCAGGAGACACGAGATTTCGTCCGAACCCGTGCGGACCATCGTCGTGTAGAAGTCCGCCACGCCCGCGTGCGTGATCCACGCCTTCGTGCCGTTGACGACGTAGTCCGAGCCGTCGAGCCGGGCGCGAGTCGACAGCGCCGCCGCGTCCGAACCCGCGTTCGTCTCCGACAGCGCGTACGCGCCCAGCAGCGAGCCTTCGAGCATGTCCGGCAGCCACCGGTCGCGCTGCTCGTCGGTGCCGTACTCAGCCAGCCCGTAGCAGGACATCGTGTGCACCGACAGCCCGACGCCGACCGTCATCCACGCCGTCGCGATCTCCTCCAGGACCTGCAGGTAGACCTCGTACGGCACCTCGCCGCCACCCCAGCGCTCGCGGTAGGGCAGGCCGAGCAGGCCGGACTTGCCGAGCAGCCGGAACTGCTCGCGCGGGAACTGCTCGGCCTCTTCGGCCGCTGCTGCCCGGGGCGCAAGCTCGTCGCGCGCGATCTCGGTGGCCAAGGCGACCAGGTCCTCGGCCTCCGAGGAAGGCAGCAGGCGTTCGGCGGGCATCGTCGTCCTCCAAAACGGTACTGAAAACAGTACTGTGGGCTAGTTCAGAGTACTGTACGGCAGGACTGGGGACGCCGGAAGACGTAGGAGATAGTGAGCCGATGCGCCCCGAACCCCGACGACGGCCGACCGCCCGCCAGCAGGCGCTGCTCGGCGAGCTCGAGGCGCTCTTCCTGGCCGAGGGTTTCGCCGTCTTCACCCTGGACGACCTCGCCGGCCGCCTGCGCTGCTCGAAGTCGACCCTCTACGCGCTCGCGCCCAGCAAGGAGCAGCTCGCCGTCAAGGTGGTCACCCGGTTCTTCCGGGGCGCCGCCGAGCGGATCGAGGAGCGCGTCGCCGGGATCGACGACGCCCGCAAGCTCATCGGCGAGTACCTGGCCGGGGTCGCCGAGCAGCTCAACCGGGCGTCGGCGGCCTTCATGCGCGATCTCGCCGAGTTCGGCCCGGCCCGCGACGCCTACCAGCTCAACAGCCGGTTCGCCGCGCGGCGGCTCCGGCAGTTCATCGACAAGGGCGTCGCCGACGGGGTGTTCCGCGACGTCCACGCCCGGCTGGTGGCCGAGATGGCCGGGCTGATCATCGAGGGCATCCAGACCGGCGTGCTCGGCGGCCGGCTCGACGTCTCCGACGCCGAGGCGTTCACCGCTTTGGGGGAACTGCTCCTCGGCGGGTTGAACAAATAGCGGACAGGAATTGTCAGCCGGAACTCCATTAAACTCCCGGCGTGATCGTCGTAGGCGGAGAAGCTCTGGTCGACCTGGTTCCCGGCGACCCCCTGGATTCCACTGTGGACGGTGGGCTGCGCGCGCTGCTGCCCCGCCTGGGCGGCGGCCCGTACAACGTCGCGCTGGCCGCCGGGCGGCTCGGCGTCCCGGCTTCGTTCCTCTCGCGCGTTTCGACCGACCGCTTCGGCGACGCGATGGTCGAGCGGCTGCACGCCTCCGCCGTCGACACGTCGCTGCTGCAGCGCGGTGACGAGCCCACGACGCTGGCCGTCGTGGCGCTCGACGCGAAGGGCGCCGCGCGCTACACGTTCTACGTCGAGGGCACCGCCGACCGGCTGGTCGCGGATCCCGGGCCGCTGGCGGGAGATGTGACAGCGCTCTCACTCGGCACGCTCGGCATGGTCCTCGAGCCCGGCGCTTCGGCGTACGAGACGATGCTGCGGCGCGAAGCGGCCCGCGGCGTGCTGACCGTGCTCGACCCGAACATCCGCGAGGCGCTCATCGCCGACCCGGCCGCCTACCGGGCCCGGTTCGCGTCCTGGCTGCCGGACGTCCGGCTGCTGAAGATCTCCGACGACGACGCCGCGTGGCTGACCGAAGGCGCCGACCCGGTCGCCGCCGCGAAGACGTGGATCGAGTCCGGTGTGGACGCCGTGGTGCTCACCCGGGGCGCCGACGGGCTTTCGGTGATCACCGCCGCAGGTGAGCTGGCCCACGTGCCGTCGCGGAAGGTCACCGTCGTGGACACCATCGGGGCGGGCGACACCGTGCACGGCGCGCTGCTGGCCTGGTTGCACACCCGCGAGGTCACCGACCTGGGCTCCCTCGACGCCGGCGCGTGGCGGGAGGCACTCGCGTTCGCGGCGAAAGCGGCGTCGATCACGGTGTCCCGCAGCGGCGCCGAGCCGCCCACGTCGGCCGACATGGCGGCTACCGTGTGAACCTGGTCCCAAAGGGGGCCCCGGGAGCAACGTCACCGCTGCGCGAAGGCGGGTTTCTCGACTAACGTTGAGGGGCATTCTTCATACCCCAGCGGGGCGGTGTGCAGCGAGGCGCCAGTGTTTCCTCGCGTGAACACGTGGCTACCTGTGGAACGTACAGGCGCCGCCGGCCCGTGCCCAACGTGAGAGGGACTTGCATGTCCGACGCGACGACTGCGGGGCAGTCCGGCGGCGAAACCGCGAAGCTGACCCTGCCGAGTGGCGAGCACGAGTTCAAGATCGTTCACCCGGTCGAGGGCGCGCCCGGGATCGAGCTGGGCAAGCTGCTGGCGCAGACGGGGTACATCACCTACGACCCCGGCTTCGTCAACACCGGTGCCGCGTCGTCCGCCATCGCCTACATCGACGGTGACGCCGGGATCCTCCGCTACCGCGGGTACCCGATCGAGCAGCTGGCCGAGAAGTCGACCTTCATCGAGGTCTCCTACCTGCTCATCTACGGCGAGCTGCCGACCGAGGCCCAGCTGGCCGACTTCACCGAGAAGATCCAGCGGCACACGCTGCTCCACGAGGACCTGAAGGCGTTCTTCAGCGGCTTCCCGCGCGACGCCCACCCGATGCCGGTCCTGTCGAGCGCGGTGTCGGCGCTGTCGACCTTCTACCAGGACTCGCTCAACCCGTTCGACGAGCCGAACGTGGAGCTGTCGACGATCCGGCTGCTCGCCAAGGTGCCGACGCTGGCCGCGTACGCGTACAAGAAGTCGGTCGGCCAGCCGCTGCTGTACCCGGACAACTCGCTCGGCCTGGTCGAGAACTTCCTCCGGATGACCTTCGGCTTCCCGGCCGAGCCGTATGACGTCGACCCGGACGTCGTCAAGGCGCTCGACCTGCTGTTCATCCTGCACGCCGACCACGAGCAGAACTGCTCGACCTCGACCGTGCGCCTGGTCGGCTCGTCCGAGGCGAACCTGTTCGCCTCGATCTCGGCCGGCATCAACGCGCTGTTCGGCCCGCTGCACGGCGGCGCGAACGCGGCGGTGCTCGACATGCTGGAGGGCATCCAGGCCGACGGCGGCGACGTCGCCAAGTTCGTCGAGCGCGTGAAGAACAAGGAAAAGGGCGTGAAGCTGATGGGCTTCGGGCACCGGGTCTACAAGAACTACGACCCGCGCGCGAAGATCATCAAGAACACCGCGGACGAGATCCTCGGCAAGCTGAAGGGCGGCGACCAGCTGCTCGACATCGCGAAGAAGCTCGAAGAGGTCGCGCTTTCCGACGACTACTTCGTTTCGCGCAAGCTGTACCCGAACGTGGACTTCTACACCGGCCTGATCTACCGGGCGCTGGGCTTCCCGACGAAGTTCTTCACGGTGCTGTTCGCGCTGGGCAGGCTCCCGGGCTGGATCGCGCACTGGCGCGAGATGATCAACGACCCGGCCACCAAGATCGGCCGCCCGCGGCAGATCTACACCGGCCACGCGACCCGGGACTACGTCCCGAGGTCGGAGCGCTGATTCGATTCAAGCGAACGTCCCGCCGTGCATTTGCCCGGCGGGACGTTTACGTTTACCGGCGTGACCCGAGAAGCCCCCGTTGTCCTGTGGTTCCGTCGTGACCTTCGGCTGGGTGACCACGCCGCCCTGCTGGAGGCGTCGAAGCACAGCAAGCACGTGCTCGCGCTGTACGTCCTCGACGAGGCACTGCTGAAGCCGGGTGGCGCGCCGCGGGAAGCGTTCCTGTACGGGTGTCTCGAAAAGCTGAACGACCAGCTCGGCGGCCGCCTGATGCTGGTGCACGGCGACCCGGCGACCGAGGTCGTCCGCGCGGCGCGCAAGATCGGCGCCGCCGCGGTGCACGTCAGCGCGGACACCGGTCCCTATGGCCGCCGCCGGGACGACGCGGTCGCGAAAGCGTTGGCGGAGCACAACATCGACTGGGTCGAGACGGGTTCGCCGTACGCGGTGACGCCGGGCCGGGTCACCAAGCCGGACGGCAGCCCGTACCGCGTCTTCACCCCGTTCTTCCGCGCCTGGACCGCGCGGGGCTGGCACTCGCCCGCCGACACCGGACCGTCCCTTGTGGACTGGGTCGAACCGCCGCGCTCGCTGAAGGTCCCGCGTGCGCCGAAGGTCTCCGCCGCGCTGCCCGAGCCGGGGGAGAAGGCGGCGCTGGACGTCTGGCACGCGTTCCTCGAAGACGGCATCGAGACCTACGACGAGGATCGCGACCGCCCGGACCGCGAAGGGACCACGCGGCTTTCGCCGTACCTGCGCTGGGGCTGCATCCACCCGCGGACGATCCTGGCGGACCTGTCCGGCGACGACCGCGTGGGCGCGAAGTCGCTGCGCAGCGAGATCTGCTGGCGGGAATTCCACGCCGACGTGTTGTGGCACCGCCCGGAAACGGCGCGGCAGAACTACGACAAGCGCTTCGACGGCATGAAGCACGACGACGACCCCGAGGCGTTCACGCGGTGGTGCGAGGGCCGCACGGGCTACCCGATCGTGGACGCCGGGATGCGGCAGCTGCTGGCCGAGGGCTGGATGCACAACCGGGTGCGGATGGTCGTCGCGAGCTTCCTGGTGAAGGACCTGCACCTGCCGTGGTGGCTGGGCGCCCGCCACTTCATGAAGCACCTGGTGGACGGCGACCTGGCCTCGAACCAGCTGAACTGGCAGTGGGTCGCGGGCTGCGGCACCGACGCGGCCCCGTACTTCCGGATCTTCAACCCGACGACGCAGGGGGAGAAGTTCGACCCGCAGGGGGACTACGTGCGGAAGTACGTGCCGGAGCTGCGATCGGTGGCGGGCAAGGCGGTGCACAAGCTGAAGGACCGTCCCGCCGACTACCCGGAGCCGATGGTCGACCACGGCCACGAGCGCCAGGTGTCCCTGGAGCGGTACGGCAAGATCACGTCGTGAGGGTTCAGGAGGACAGAACCCTCCTGAGCCCTCACGAGGGTCAGCCGCGCAGAGCCTCCGACAGCTTGATCCGGCTGCCGATCCGCAGCACGCTGTTGCCGTAGATCTTCCCGCCCACCCAAGTCAGCACCGCCACCAACGCGACGGTCAGCCCCAGCGACAGCCCGATCTCCCACCCCGCCGCCGCGCCCGTCGAGATCCGGGCCGGCATCAGGATCGGCGAGAGCAGCGGGATCAGCGAGACGATCCTCGTCGCCGAGCCCGCCGGGTTCTGGACCAGCAGGTTGAACCCCGCGATGAACCCGACCACCAGGATGATGTTCAGCGGCCCGACCACCGACTGGGTGTCCTCCTGCCGGGACACCAGCGACCCGAGCGCGCCGTAGATCGTGGCGTACAACAGGAAGCCCAGCAGGTACCAGAGCAGGCCCCACAGCACCGCACCCGTCGCGAAGCCGGACAGCGTGAACACGCCGGTCGCCGTCGCCGCGCCCAGGCCGACCACCGCGAGGATGACCAGCTGGGTCAGCCCGACCAGGCCGAGCCCGATCACCTTGCCCAGCAGCAGCTGCCACGGCCGGACGCTGGCCAGCAGGATCTCCACGACCCGGCTCGACTTCTCCTCGACCACACCCTGTGCCACCATCATCCCGTAGGTGATGATGCTCATGTACAGCAGGAACGCCACGACCAGCCCGACCACCAGCCGCTGCGTCTGATCCGCCGGCTGCGGCGAGAGCGCGTCGTCCTGCACGTGGGTGCCGTTGACCCTGGCCATCACCTCGGCCGGCTCCAGCTGCGCGGACGACAGCACGCCGTCGAGCACCTGCTGCTGGGCGACCTGGTCGAGCACCCGGCGCAGCTGGTCGTCCAAAGAGGACTTGTAGGTCGCGGTCAGCTGCGCCGCGCTGCCCGAGACGAGCGCGTCGAGGTCGCCGTCCTCGACCTTCTTGCGGCCGTCCGCCGGGTCGGTGACGACGACCGTGCTGATCTCGCGACCCGACAGCGCCGCTTCGGTCTGCAGCTGCCGGGCGATCCCGATCGCCTGGCCGGTCAGCCCGACGGTGTTCTTGTCCGACGACTTGGCCAGCGACGTCTGGAAGAAGACGTACCCCAGCAGCAGCACCAGCAGCACGCCGGTGCCGACGACGAACGACCTCGTGCGCAGCCGGGTGTTCAGCTCGCGCTTCAGCACGAGCCAGACGGCGCGGCGGCCACTCAACGTCCTCATCGCGGTTCCCCCTCGGCCGGCGCGGACACGGCGTCGCGGAAGAGCTCGGTGAGCGAGCGGCGACGCCGGCTGAATTCGGTGACCGGCCCGGTCGCCAGCGCGGCGGCGAGCACGGCCTGGTCGTCCGCGCTCGGTTCGAGATCGAGCACGGTGGTGGTGCCGTGCTGCTCCAGCACGCGCACCCCGGGCAGGCCCGCGGCCCAGCCGTTGGCCGCGGCCGGCGCCGTCACGACGAGCTTGCTGCGTGCGCCGGAGGTCAGTTCCGCGACCGTGCCGACGGCGACCATCCGGCCGCCGCGGATGATCCCGACCCGGTCGCACAGCCGCTCGACGAGGTCGAGCTGGTGGCTGGAGAACACGACCGGCACCCCCGCGGCGGCCTTCTCCCGCAGGACAGCGCTCATCACGTCGACGGCGAGCGGGTCGAGGCCGGAGAACGGCTCGTCGAGCACCAGCACGGCGGGGTCGTGCACCAGCGCCGCGGCGAGCTGGACGCGCTGCTGGTTGCCGAGGGACAGCTTCTGCACCTCGTCCTTGCGGCGCTCGGCCAGCCCGAGCCGGGTGATCCAGGTTTCGGCGTTGCGGTGGGCTTCGTTCGCGCTCAGCCCGTGCAGCTCGGCGAGGTAGACGAGCTGGTCGAGCACCTTCATCTTCGGGTACAGCCCGCGTTCCTCCGGCATGTAGCCGATGTGGGTGCGCGTCTCGTGGGTGACCGGCCTGCCGTCGAACCGGACCTCGCCACCGTCGGAGGCGAGCACGCCCAGCGCGATCCGCATGGTGGTGGTCTTGCCGGCGCCGTTGCTGCCGACGAAGCCGAACAGCTCGCCGGCGCGGACGTCGAACGAGACGCCGTCCAGCGCGACCTTGGCGCCGTAGCGCTTGGAGATCCCGTCGATCTCCAGTGTCCCCTCAGGCATTCCCCATCCCCTCTTCGAAATCCTCGGGGTCGTCGTCCGGCAGCGCCCAGCCCAGCACGATGGCCGGGACGGTGGTGCCGGTGACCAGCAGCGCCGACAGCATCATCGCGCCGCGCAGGCCGCCTTCTTCGGTGTGGGCGACGACGATGCTGTAGATCATCGCGGCGATCATCAGGTAGCTCAGGATCTGGAAGGCGACGTAGGTGACGCGGTGGCGCCACTCGCGTTCGCGTTCGTCCAGCAGCCGGGAGAAGCCGCCGCTCATCCGGCCGGTGAGGATCCGCAGCAGCACGAACGTGCTGCCGCCGACCACCACGCTGCCCAGCCAGAGCGCGCCGAACAGCCCGTCGCCGCCCGTGGGGAAGACCGACGCGCCGGCGATCAGGCCGAGGTCGGCGAGCCCCAGGAGCGCGGCGAGGGCCCGGCGGCGGCGCCGGGTGCGCCAGCCGGGCAGCCGCTTGGCGTGCCGCAGCTCCCGCGCGTCCATCTTGTCCAGCTGACGTTCCCAGTAGGCAGCGAGACGGCCCGGTTGCTCGGTCATGCTCCCCCCTCGCGGTAGACCTGGGTGGAAAGAGGCGTGAACGGTTCGCGGCTGAAGACCGCCTCGACGGGCAGGTCGAACACCGCGCAGAGCCGGAACGCCAGGTCCAGGCTCGGGTAGTGGTCACCGCGTTCGAGCGCGCCGATGGTCTGCGGGTTGACGTCGACGGCGCTCGCCAGCGCGGCCCGGGTCATCCCCCGCTCGGCCCGGAGCACGGGAAGCCGGTTGTAGATCGGCAGCTCCTTGCCGCGTCTGACCGGACTCATGAACGTACTGTTGCAAAAACCCAACGACGCGTCAACTTAAGGGAACCTCAAGTCCGGTTGACGCTCAGCCGAGGCCGGCCAGCGATTTGTCGACGAGCTCCGCCACCCGTGCCCGCGCGGCTTCGGCGTCCGACGGGATCAGCGCCAGCCGCGTCCGGCGCTCCAGGACGTCCGCCACGTCCAGCGCACCTTCGTTCCGGACCGCCCAGACGACCTCGGCCGCGGTGATCTCCGTCCCCGGTCCGACCGGGGTCGCGAACTCCGCGTCCAGCTCGCCCAGTGCCGCCACGCGCGGCGCCTCGGTGCCGTACCGCGCCACCAGGCGCGGCGAAGCGTCCACAAGGGACAACTCCGACCGCGGAGCCGCGCCCAGCAACGGCAACCGGGCCGTGCGGCACGGGGGAGCCGCGAACCCGGCGAGGCGAACCGCCGCGTCGACGGCGTCCTCGGCCATCCGGCGGTACGTCGTCAGCTTGCCGCCCACCACGGTCAACAGCCCATCGGACCCCACCAGGACGGCGTGCTTGCGGGACAGGTCGGCCGACCGGCCGCCGCCCTCTACCAGCGGGCGCAGGCCCGCGTACGACCCGGCGATGTCGGCGCGCGTGAGCGGCCGCGACAGAACCGAGGAAGCCAGCGTCAGCAGGAAGTCCACATCGGACTCCGGAACCACCGGCACCGGGGGGATCGGGCCCGAAACGGGCTCGTCGGTCAGTCCCAGGTAGACCCGGCCGTCCGGCTGGGGCAGCAGGAAGACGAACCGGTTCGTCTCCCCGGGCACGCCGATGTTCACCGACGTCGTCCCCATCGGCACCGTCCCCGGCGCCAGCACCAGGTGCGAACCCAGTGACGGACGCAGCCGCACCGCGCCCGTCAGCGTTCCCGCCCACACGCCGGTCGCGTTGACCACCTGCCGCGCGTGGATGTCCACTGTGGAGCCGGAGAGGCCGTCGCGGGCCTGGACGCGGTCCGCCGAGAGCGAAGTGGCCGAAAGCCGCGTGAGGATCCGCGCGCCGAACGAGGCCGCCGTCCTGGCGAGGGTCACCACCAGGCGGGCGTCGTCGACCAACGCTCCGTCGTAGGCCAGCAGGGCGCCGCGCAACCCGTGTGCGTACAGGCCCGGCGCCAGCGCCAAGGCCTCCACCGGGGGGATCGAACGCGGCCGCGGCAGCACCGACGACGGCGTGCGCGCCGCCCGGCGCAGCAGGTCACCGGCTCGCAGGCCGGCCGCGACCACCTTCTCCTGCGTGCGGGATGTGCTGGGGTACAACGGGAACAGCTGCGGCATCGCGCGGGTGAGGTGCGGTGCCGTGCGCGTCATCATGATCCCGCGCTCCACCGCGCTCTCGTGCGCCAGGCCGAGCTCGCCGTGCGCCAGGTACCGCAGGCCGCCGTGGACCAGCTTCGACGACCAGCGGGACGTCCCGAACGCCAGGTCGTGGGCCTCCACCAGGGCCACCGACAGCCCGCGCGAAGCCGCGTCCAGCGCGATACCCGTGCCGGTGACGCCACCGCCGACCACGACGATGTCCACGCGCTCGCCCGAGGCCAGCTCCGCCAGTTCGCGTTCGCGGCGCCGCGCGTTGAGCGAGCCCGGCGTCATGGCCGCAGGGCCGCGTCGAGCACGTGCTTGAACTCGGCGATCAGCGCCGCTTCGTCGAGGTCCGCGGTGGCCGGCCGCAGCGAGAACGCGAAGGACTGCACGACCAGCAGCACCGACCGGGACTGCACCGCGACCGGCGCCCGCCGGATCGAGCCGTCCTGGTGGCCGGCCTCCAGGAGCTGGTGCAGGGCCTGCTCGGCGAACTTCTGCGTCGCGCCGAGCCGCTCCACGATGTACGGCAGGACCAGTTCCGGGTCGACGTCGAGCAGCGTGCGGAACAGCGGGTCGGTCGACAGCGCGCGGACGCCGGCCTCCGCGATCAGCACGAGCCGGTCGCGGCTGTGCGCCGCGTCGGCGCCGCGCTCGCTCGCCGTGCGCAGCAGCCCGCTGAACTCGCGGGTCATCAGCGCCGCGAGCACGCTGCGGACGTCCGGGAACCGGCGGTAGACCGTCATCCGGCTGACCCGGGCGGTGCGGGCGATCTCGGCGAGTGTGGTGCGGCGCACACCGACGGCCAGCACGCACGAGCGCGCGGCGTCGAGCAGCACGTCATCGGCCACCCGGGTCGCCGTCTGGCGGCTGCGGGTGTCGGCGAGCGCGGAGGAACCCGCGGTCTGCGTGGTGTGACGTTTTACGTCCATGTGTCACACTGTAGTCGTGAACGCGCTCATTGACCACCGCCTCCGCCAGTCGTGGACCGCGGAAGCCGCCGGCGCCGCCCCGCTGCCCGCGCGGGCGGCCAAGTGGCTTGAACAGCGTATCGGTCCGACGGCCCCCGGCGCCGCCTCCGCGCCGGATGTGTCGGTGAAAATACCGTCACCGAACTTGTCGAAATCTGCAGGGGAAGCGCTCTCCGAGGTCGTCGGCGCGGAGAACGTGCTGGTCGACGGCGCGGCGCGGCTCGCGCGGGCGACCGGCCTGTCCTACCTCGACCTCCTGCGGCGCCGTTCGCCCTCCGCGGACTTCCCGGTGCCCGACGCGGTCGTGCTGCCTGCCGACCCGGACGAGGTCCAGGCGGTCCTCGACGTCTGCGTGCGGCACGACGTCGGAGTCGTGCCCTTCGGCGGCGGGACGTCGGTGGTCGGCGGCGTCTCGGCGTTGCCCGGCGAGAAGACCGCGGTGATCGCGCTGGACCTCGTCCGGCTCGACGCGCTGGTGTCGGTGGACGCCGAATCACGCATCGCCGTCCTGCAGGCCGGCGTCCGCGGCCCCGAAGCCGAGCGGCTGCTCGCCGGGCACGGCCTGACGCTCGGGCACGTCCCGCAGTCCTACGAGCGCGCCACCATCGGCGGCTTCGCGGCGACCCGCTCGGCCGGTCAGGCGTCGTCGGGCTACGGGCGGTTCGAAGACATGGTCACCGGCGTCCGGCTGGCCACCCCGCGCGGCCCGTGGAAGCTCGGCGTCGCGCCGGCGTCCGCGGCCGGGCCGGACCTGCGCCAGCTCGCCGTCGGCAGCGAGGGCACGCTCGGCGTGATCACCGAGGTCGCGCTGCGGGTGCGGCCGGCGCCCGCGGTCCGGCGCTACGAGGGGTACGCGCTGCCGGGCTGGGCGGCCGGCGCCGAGGCGGTGCGGGACCTCGCGCAGCACCACGCGCTCGCCGACGTCACCCGGCTGTCCGATGTGGACGAGACCGAGGTGTCGCTCGCACTGAACGCCGGGCTGAAGACGGCGGCGCTGCGCCGCTACCTCGCCGCGCGCGGCGTCCGAAGGCCGTGTTTCCTCATCGTGGGCTGGGAAGGCACGGCGCACGACGTGGCGCTGCGCCGCCGCGAGACGACGCGGCGGCTCAAGGCCGCGGGCGCCGTGCGCGTCGGCAAGGCGCTCGGCGAATCGTGGCGGCACGGCCGGTTCGCCGGGCCGCGGCAGCGCGATACGTTGCTGGACATGGGCATCTGCGTGGAGACGCTCGAAACGGCCGCCTACTGGTCCAATGTGGACGAGCTGCGTGACGACGTCCGCGCGGCACTGACGGCCTCGCTGGGCCGTGCGATCGTGATGTGCCACATTTCGCACGCGTACGAGACGGGCGCGTCGCTGTACTTCACGGTGCTGACGGCCCGCGACGAAGCGGACCCGGTCGGCCAGTGGCAGCGCGCGAAGGCGGCGGCCTGCGAAGCGATCGCCGGCCTGGGCACGATTTCGCACCACCACGCCGTCGGGGTCGACCACGCGCCGTACCTGAGCGCGGAGATCGGCTCGCTGGGCGTGGAGGTGCTGCGCGCGGCGAAGTCCGCTGTGGATCCGACCGGGATCCTCAACCCGGGGAAGCTGGTGTGAGCACTTCGCAGGGCACGCCGTGGCCGTCGGCCGCGACGCCTTCGAGCCGGGCCGCTTCGCAGCGGTCCAGGACCGCCGGCTGGTCGTCGGCCACGCGGAAGCCGGCCGCCCACACCGCGGCGAGCCCGGCGCCGTCGACGTGCACGAACGAGTGGCCCGGCCGGGTGCCGGGGTACGGCTCGGCCGGGTACTCGTCGTCGGTGAACAGGGTCAGAACGTCACCACGCTGCGCAGGACCTCGCCGCGGTGCATGCGCTCGAAGGCCTGCTCGACGCCGTCGACGGCGATGCGCTCGGTGACGAACTTGTCCAGCGGCAGCCTGCCCTGCAGGTAGAGGTCGACGAGCATCGGGAAGTCGCGGCTGGGCAGGCAGTCGCCGTACCACGACGACTTGAGCGAGCCGCCGCGCGAGAAGAAGTCGATCAGCGGGAGGTCGTCCAGCCGCATCTCCGGCGTCGGCACGCCGACCAGCACGACCGTGCCGGCCAGGTCGCGCCCGTAGAACGCCTGCCGCCAGGTCTCGGGGCGGCCGACGGCGTCGATCACGACGTCGGGGCCGAACCCGTTGGTGGCCTCCTGCATTGCTTCGACGACCTGGTCTTCGGCCAGCCCGCGGCTGTTGATCGTGTGGGTCGCGCCGAAGTCCTCGGCCCAGCGGAGCTTCCGGTCGTCCATGTCGATCGCGACGATGGTGGTGGCGCCGGCCAGCTTGGCTCCGGCGATGGCGGCGTCGCCGACCCCACCGCAGCCGATGACGGCGACCGAGTCCCCGCGCGTGACGGCGCCGGTGTTGATGGCCGCGCCGAGCCCGGCCATGACACCGCATCCGAGCAGCCCGGCGACGGCGGGCTCGGCGGCCCGGTCGACCTTCGTGCACTGTCCGCTGTGGACGAGCGTCTTCTCGAGGAAGGCCCCGATGCCGAGGGCGGGCGAGAGCTTGGTCCCGTCGCTCAGCGTCATGGGCTGGGTGGCGTTGAAGGTGGAGAAGCAGTACCACGGCTTGCCGCGCCGGCAGGCCCGGCAGGTGCCGCAGACGGCACGCCAGTTGAGGATGACGTAGTCGCCCGGTTCGAGATCGGTGACGCCGTCGCCGACGGCCTCGACGACCCCGGCGGCCTCGTGGCCGAGCAGGAACGGGAAGTCGTCGTTGATCCCGCCTTCGCGGTAGTGCAGGTCGGTGTGGCAGACCCCGCAGGCCTGCACGTTCACGACGGCTTCGCCGGGCCCCGGATCGGGCACGAGGACGGTCTCCAGCGAGACGGGCTCGCCCTTCGCCCGCGAAACAACCCCCTGGACCTCGTACGGCATGCGAATCCACCTTCCGGCTCCGGCTCGTCCTGCCCGCAGCTAATCACGGATCATGCGGGGATGGCGACATCCGCATGAGTGAGGCTCGTGCAACGTGTTGCGTCATGCGCAACTGTGGGCGCTCCAGGCGGCGATGGTGGCCAAGTCTTGGCCGGTGAGGCCGGTGGCCGGGTCGACGGTGTGCAGGAGGGCCGGCTCCGGGTGGTGGCTCGCGATCCAGGCCCGGTCCGCGTCGGTCGTTTCGTCGTCGACCCAGGCGAACGGGCGGCCGGCCGCCCACGCGACGATCGGGCCGGTCTTCCAGTGCGGCCCGGCGGTGGGAAGGTTCTCGCCGGGTGGGTCTTCGTCCGGGAAGTCGAGCACCGGTAGCGGGGGCAGGCCGAGCAGCGGGGCGATGCACTCGTTGGCGTCTTCGAGCCACGTGGTGGCCCAGACGAGGTCGCACCCGAGGGCCAGCAGCCGCGGCCCGAGGCTCGGGTCGATGCGGGACAGCAGGGGATTGCCGTGGTCGGCGTCCGTGAAGGTTTCGTAGCCGCCGGCAGCGCGGCCGAACGGGATCAGCGGGCCGTCGACGTCGAGGAACAGCGGCGGGCGCATGGTCTCGGCAGTCTGGCACGGCGGGCGGGCCTCCGCCCCCGGCTGCCAGCTTATCGCCCACCACGGACAGTTCCGGGCGGCTCCGGCAGCTCCATCGACACCAGCTTCACCGGGTCCGCCACCGAAGCGATGCTCACGATCCGCCCGTCCACCACCGTGAAGGCCACCACCGACATCGGCGTCCCGTCCTCGCGCCACGCCACCACCCCCGGCAACCCGCCCACCAGCACCGCCCGGCCGCCCGCGGCCGCGCCGATGCGGGCTCCGGCCGCCACGTTCGTCGCCCCCAAGACCACCACCACTCCGTCCGGGGTGTCGACCGTCAAGCGGACCTCCGGGTCCAGCAGCTTCAGCAGCTGCTCGAAGTCGCCGTCGCGGGCCGCCGTCAAGAACGCCTCAACCACCTCGTGCTGCGAAGACCCCGTCGGCGGCGAGGGCGTCCGGACCTTCCGGCGGGCGCGGCTCGCCAGCATCTTGGCCGCCGCCGTGGATTTGCCCAGGATTCGGCCGATCTCCTCGAACGGGACCGCGAACAGGTCGTGCAGCACGAACGCCAGGCGCTCGCTCGGGCCGAGTGACTCCAGCACCACCAGCAACGCCAGCCCCACCGAGTCGGCCAGCTCCGCGTCCTCCTCCGGGGAGGCCACCGTCACGACGACCTCCTCGTACGCCGCTTCCGGACGCGCCCGGCGTGACCGCAGCACGTCCAGGCTGAGCCGGCCGACCACCGTCGTCAGCCAGCCTTCGAGGTTCTCGATCGTCGCCTCGTCCTGGCGGGACAGGCGCAGCCACGCCTCCTGGACCACGTCTTCGGCGTCCGTCTGGGACCCCAGGACGCGGCGGGCCACCGCGTGCAGCCGGTCGCGCTGTCCCTCGAACACCGAAGCCAACCTGTCGGACATGGTCGTTACCTTCCTCGCTCCCGCTCCGTCGTGGACATGACGGGCCCGGAGGGGCACAGGTAACGATGGAGGAAACCGATGGAACCACGGCTGAAGAGCCAGAGCAGTCCCGAGGTCACCGGCGCGGTCCAGCAGCTGTTCAAGGTCGTGTACGGCGCCGGCCTCGATCCGCTGCTGCTCGAGCTGGTCCACCTGCGGGCCAGCCAGATCAACGGCTGCGCGCCCTGCACCTACGCCGGCGTCCAGGCCGCGAAGAAGCAGGGGGAGACCGACGACCGGCTGCACAGCGTCGTCACCTGGCGGGAGACGCCGTTCTTCACCGAGCCGGAGCGGGCCGCGCTCGAACTGACCGAAGCCGCGACGCGGATCCAGGACGGGCAGCCCGGCGTCACCGACGAGGTCTGGGCGGCCGCCGCCGCGCACTTCGACGAAAAGCAGCTGTCCGCGATCGTCCTGCACATCGCGCTCACCGGCTTCTTCAACCGGATCAACCGCGCGGTCCGGGAGCAGGCGGGCAAGACCTGGTGAACCCGGCGGGGCGCCGGTCGCGGCGCCCCGCCGAGCCCGCTCACGCAGGCGTGATGATGTAGGCGACGCCGCCGGGGCCGCCCGCCACGGTGCCGTCCGCGCGGTACCGCTTCGTCCGCTGCCAGATCTTCTCGAACTGGTCGCGCTTGTAGATGTTCCGGACGCGGTCGTTGCTGCTCGAAGCCGGGTCGTTCGCGATCACGTCCCCGTCCTTGGTGAAGCCGACGACGACCATGATGTGGCCCGACGTGCCGTAGCCGGCGCCGTCGAGCTCCGAGGACAGGAACGACTGCGACGTGATCACCGGGATGCCGCGCACGATGTAGTCCTCGAGCTCGTTCAGCGAGTGCAGCCGCGTGATGTGGCCGCGCAGCCCGCGCGACGCGGCGTACGCGGTGTTGAACGGCCAGTTGCCGGTGCCGTCGTAGGCGTGGTCGTAGGTGTAGCGCGCGGCGAACGCCACCTGCGGGTCGACGTAGTCCGCCGGGATCCACGACATCTCCTCGGCCGACGGCTTCTTGCCCCAGTACTCGGCCACCATCTCCGTCGACGTCGGGCTGCACCAGGCTTCGCCGCCCCCGCCGTACTGCGGGAACTGTCCCTTGTGGAGGTTCTGCGCGTACGCGGGCACCTTCAGCTCGATCCCGGCGGCGCGTCCCGGCTTCGTCGTCTGCACGTCGAAGCGGTCCGGGACCGCCGAGGTCATCGCACCCAGCAGGCTCACCGTCGGCGTCGCGCCCGAGCCGCGTTCGCGGTAGAGGCTGACCCGCAGGTGGTACGACTTCAGCGTCACGCCGGTCTTCAGCACCAGCGTGTCGACGTCGACCAGCGCGTTCGCGTCGTCCTGGCCGTCGACGCTGGTGCGCAGGATGTCGGCGTCGCCGCCGGCCCAGCGCCCCATCACGTACCACGCGGTTTCGGCGCCCGCCGACGTCCGGCCCCGCGCCTCGACCTGCAGCCAGGTCTTCGCCGGCGTCTTCGCGTTCCACGACGCGACCAGCTGCGTCGCACCGAAGCCCTGCCGGTACTCCGGTGACGTCCACTGGCCGTATTCGTACGTTCTCGTCGTGCCCAGCTCGGGCTCGGTGTGCTCGACCGTGCCGACGGGGTGCGTGATGCGCAGGCCGTCGCGGGTGAGCGTGAGCCCGGCGAAGCCGCCTTCGTGGAAGCGGCCGCCGGTCCACTCGTGGTAGTCGATCGCCTCGTCGTCGCGGGGCCGGACCGGGCCGGCCGCCGCGACCTGCGTGGTTACCGCGGACAACACAACCACTGACAATAAGGTGAACAACTTGCGTGCGCGCATCGCGGCTCCCTGATCGACCCACCCAGTAGCCAGGGATTTTCGCCGCTTCGGCCGGGTATGTAAACAGGTACCTACAACACGGCCTGCGTCTGTGTCACTTTCGCGACCAACTTGCCGTCGTCGTCGTGGATCTCGGTCTCCACCACGACGAACCTGCGCCCGGCGTGCAGTGGTCTGGACGACGCAACGGCGTAGCCCGAACGCACCGCACGCAGGAAGTTCGTCTTCGACTCGACGGTCGTCGTGCCCTGGCCGCCCTCGGGCAGGTTGAGGAACGCGCACACCGCACCGGTCGAGTCGGCCAGCGCCATGAGCGCGCCGCCGTGCAGCGCACCGCCGAGCGTGCAGAGGCTCTCATCCCACTTCAGCCGGCTGCGGACGAGCGACGGCCCGTGTTCCAGCACCTCGACACCGAGGCGTTCGGAGAACGGCATGGACCGGTGGAACAGCTGCGTGCCCTCGGGATCGGTCATGCGGTCACTGTGCCGCACGGCTGGGCCCGAGGGCGATTACGTCCGGGGTAACGCGGTCGGCCCGGCGGGTTGATTGCTGAAATACTCCGGTGGGGTGCGGCCGCGGCTCCATGGTTTCGTCGTGCGCTGACGTACTGTAGAGTTGATGTTTTCTGTTTCGGGCTGGCTGCGGGATGGAGCGTGAGCGGAATGGACGACGCCGCTGCACCTGCCGAGGATTACGAGTACCGTCCGGTGCTCTCGGCGGAGACCGGCAGCCGGGTGCGCATGCGAAGCCAGGAGCGGCCCGGGGTCCGGGTCGTCAAGGTGGCGACACCTCGGGTCGGTACCGACGGGCTTCGCGAGGTGTTGAAAGAACGGTACGGAGTCAAGGCGAAGTAATCGGCCGCAGGAAGTTCTGGCCCAGAGTCTTCATCCGCACCGAGAGATCGAGCATGCGTTCACTGTCGGCTTCGCCGAAGTAGACGTCGTCCTGGACGTCCGGTGCGTGCAGGAGAAGGATCACCACCCCGACCGGGAGTTCGTAATACGGCGCCTCGGGCAGGATGACGGGCACCGCCAAGAAGTGGGTCCACCGGCCATCGGTCCGGTATTCGACCGTCCCTTGGGTGGCTTGACGTGCTGCGAAAGCCGAAACGGCGGCGTAGCGGGAAAGGTGTTCGATCTTCGCGGAGTGCGGCCAGTACCCCTCGCCGGGCAGCACCACGCTCTGCGACGAAGCGTAGAGACTGAGCCTGCGCGAATCCGGGTTGTGGCGGACCCACACTTCCGCTTTGACGTACGGCGCTCGATCGAGTTGCTGCTCTTCGTCGAACGCGAACTGCCGAAGAGCTTTCGAACAAGTGATCAGGTACTCGAGTCCCTGCGGTTCGTGCTCCTGTGCCGACCAGGACGTCCACCACTTCCGCAGCCGGGTCGAGTAGTCGGGTATCCGGGAATCCGCCGGAATGGTCGCCTCGTTCAGGAACTGGCAGACTTGGCCGTAGAAGTCCGGTCGCAGGACCTTGACGCCGAGGTGGAGACCACGAAGGGTGGCGTACCGCGCGCTGCGGGGCGACCACGGTTTTCTCCTCGACTGAGCGTCCGCGACCTCGTCTTCCACCGGCAGGAGGGCATAGACCTCGCCTTTGCTGAAACGGCGGATCATCGCGGCGATGTTGTAGTCCCGCAACGACGCCCCGACGAAGAGCATCAACCCTTCTCCGGTCACCCGTTGGGCCAGGTAGTCCCGCCAGGTGCTCTCTCTGTCCCACTTGATGTACTCGCTCTCGGAGAAGACCACCGATCGAGCGGTCCCGGTACGGGGAATGAACCCGTGAAGATGGGATATGGGCACCCCGGAGGCCGGGTTGTCGTCCGGGTCCCAGTTGGTGTACACCTCGACGCCGTTCAGATGCAGATCGCTGAACGTCACGTCGTGGTTCGCGATCTGCTCGAGCATGTCGTCGTAATTGGTGGTGAGGATGTGAATGTCGCAGCCTGCCAGGCGCTTGGCTATCGCAAGTCGAAGCACGTACACCGCCAGAGAGTCTTCCGGGACCGCTTCGTGGTCCGAGGTCCGGCCGGCGTAGAGGATGCGTGCGATGTCCTTGTTGCGTTGTTCGTTGGCGTGTCCAGGGAATCGTTCTTCGTACAGCGCATCGACTATCGACGCTGCAGGCATCTGGTGAAAGAAGTCGACGGCCTGGTGGACGGTGTCGCGACACTCCTGATCGTCTCGATAGGACCGTGACTCGAGGTTCTCCAACAGGCGGGATACGAGTTTGGACCAGTTCGGAACGTGAAGATCCGCCGCTATGCCGGCGCCGGTGAAGATCGTGAGCCTGTGTGCACCGGCAATCTTCCGGATGGCGGCCTTCGTGTCGGCTTCGTCGAAGAAGCCTATTCCGGGATCGCGATGCGGGGGACGATCATGGTTTACCAAAGCTCACCTCGCCGACTCGGGCCAATCAGTCTAGCGAAGCGAACGCGCGGTGTGCAGAAGAAACGGAACGGACGGCTTTGTGCCCGCTTCGAGTCAACATTTTGACCAGTTTTCGCCCGGGTGCGGAGTGGGGGGCGGGCCCCCCACTCCACGCCGGTCCTCAGCTCAGCGGGTTCACCAGGAGCAGCTCGGTGTTGTGGTCCTCGGCCGCGCCGACGCGGCCCAGGTTGGTGTGGATGTCGTTGTAGGACAGCTCGCGGTACAGCGACGCAAGCGCTTGCGGTGTCCGGGCGTCGTAGTCCACGGCGTACGGGGCTTCGGCCTCGATCAGCGTCGTGAACAGCGACAACGTGCCGTCCGCGTTGTCCGCGACCTCGACGATCCGCGCGTGCTGCGGGAAGTCGACGTGCGAGGCGGTGTTGATCTCCCAGAAGCCCTGCTGCGGCGTCGCCCCGGCGTGCGCGGTGATCTTGTTGAGGTGCGTGTGGCCGTTGACCCAGGCCAGCACGTTCGGGAACCGCTTGAGCAGCGCGACGAAGGCGTTGCCGTCCAGGCGCGGGTCGAGCAGGTGGCGCGAGTCCGGCAGCAGGTTGCCCATCGAGCCGCTGGTGTGGTGGCTGAACAGGATGAACAGCTCGTCGGTGACGGCGTGGGTGAGCTTGCGGCCGAAGAAGTCGTAGTACGTCGAGCTGCCGCGCTTGAGCGTCGACTCGACCCAGGTGTACTGCGCGAGGCCGATCGAGCCGTCGGCGAACCCGGCGTCGGTCGTGGTGTCGAGGCTGATCCCGGTGATGCCCGGCGCGATCCGGAAGGTGTAGTAGACGTTCTTGCCGTCGGCGTTGGCGCTGGTGAAGCCGTGCCCGGCCGGGCCGGGGCCGGTGTTGGCCGCGTCGAGGTGGGCGCGGACGAACTCGGCGGTGCTGAACGGGCGCCGCCGCGGGTCCGGTGTCACCTCGCGGATGGTGCCGCTGCCGCCGAACAGCTCCGCCACCGGGACGCTGGAACCCGGCTTGCGGATGGCGTCGGCGAGCTTCTTCGCGGTGGTCTCGTCCTTGCCGATCACCTTGTACCGGCCGGTGTACCAGGCGTCGATGCCGGGGATCTGCGCAGGCAGCGAGCCGACGATGCTGTCGTCGTGGTTGCCGAACGTGCAGAACCACGGGACGTCGAGGCCGGGCGCGGTGAAGGTCCGCGTGGCCGCTTCGAGCAGGCCGGGCAGCTGCGGGAAGCCCTTCGCGGAGTACTTGTCGCCCACGCCGGGGATCGAGGGGTTCCAGTACTCGTCGTTGCCCGAGCTCTGGACGCCTTCGTAGGCGTTCGCGTCGCCGGAGTTCGGGGTGACCGTGCCGCCGTTGAGCACCTTGAGGAACCAGTCGAGCTCGATCAGCTCGTGGTTGTCGGTGTTGTCGCCGGTGGTCACCATCAGGTCGAACGGCCGCCCGGTGAACGGCCCCTGCCGCACGCTGTTGACCCGCTCGACGAGCGCGCTGGTGGCGACGGTGCCGAGCACCTCCTGCGGCCGGTGCGCGGAGCCGATGTACGGGTGCAGGTATTCGAAGCGCGCGGGGCTTTCGGCGTCGGTGATGTGCAGGTCGGTGAACTGGACGAAGGCGGACAGCGCCCGGCGCCGGTCGTCGCGCCCGCTCTGCGCCGCGGCGAGGTCGGTCCGGACGACCAGCGGCCAGCCCGGGCCCGCACCGAGCCGGCTGTAGGTGGCGGTGCCCCCGCCGGTGGCGACCTGTTCGAGCGTGGTGCCGGCGGTGGTGACCGAACGGGCGCTGGTGAGCCGCAGGGCGCGGTCGAGGGCGTTCGCGGTGGGCGTGCAGAGCAGGAGCCCGACACCGGCGGCGCCCGCGGTGGCGAAGGTGCGCCGGGTGAGTTCGGCCATGAGTTCGCTCCCCAGTGTTCTCGGTTGACCGGCACGCTGCCGGACTCGGGTGGACGCGAGGTGAACGTGAAAAACATTCACCGTGACAGTTCAGTCCACCCTGTCACAGTCCCGGGGAGGGGGTGTACCGCCGAAGGTTGTGGTCATTTCCGCCGTGAGGCGCCTCAGCAGAAGGCGCCGCAGGTGGTCACGGCGGTCGCCGCGGTGAAGAAGAGGATCATCACGATGATCGCCGGGATCATCGCGATGCCCCCGCAGACCAGGCCGGCGACGGCCATGCCACGGCCGGTGTAGCCGGGCTGCGAGCTCTGCTGCAGGCCGGCCCAGGACAGCCCGATCGCGATCAGGCCCATGACCACGTCACCGATGGGGATCCAGAAACCGATCAGCGCCAGGATGCCGACCACCATGCCGGCGATGGCCAGTCCGCTGTTGCGCAGCATCGGGTACGGGCTCGGTGCCGCCGCGTACTGCGCCGGGTAGGCCGGTGCCGGCACGGGCATCGGCGTCGACGCGGGGTACTGCGGGTCGTCCGGGTTGGTCGGCGGGTAGGGGGTCGAACTGGTCATGGCACACCTGCTTCCTGAGAGACGCCCCCAAGTCGCCGCCGCGCCGCCGCTTGTTACGACCCGCCCAAACCGGACTCCGTCACCCCGCGCACCAGGTACCGCTGCAGGAACGCGAACAGCAGCACGATCGGCAGGATCGACACCACCGCCGCCAGGAACAGCAGGTTCAGCTGGGGGTTCTGGGCCGTGAGCAGCCCGGACAGCGCCACCTGGACCGTCCACGAATCCGGTGACTGGGCGATGATCAGCGGCCACAGGAACGCGTTCCAGCTGCCGATCACCGTGATCACCGCGATCGCCGCGAAGAAGCCTTTCGAATTCGGCACCACGATCCGCCAGAACACGCCCCAGCGCGTCAGACCGTCGACCCGGCCCGCCTCCTCCAGCTCGCGCGGGAAGTCGAGGAAGTACTGGCGGAACAGGAACACGCTGAACGCGCTGAACAGCCCGGGGATCACCAGGCCGCGGAAGTCCGACAGCCAGCCCAGCGACGACACCACGACGAAGCTCGGCACGAACGTCACCGACGTCGGGATCATCAGCGTCGCCAGCACCGCGTAGAACACGATCCCGGAATGCCGGTACGGGATCCGCGCGAGGCCGTAGCCGGCCAGGGAGCAGATCGCCAGCAGGCCGAGGGTCTGCAGGACCGCCACGACCACCGAGTTCAGCAGGCTGCGGGCGAACGGGACGTCCGACAGCGAGAACAGCCGCGAGAAGTTCTCCCAGTGCACTGTGGACGGAAAGAACGTCCACTGTGGAGAAGTGAGGTCCGCGCGCGCGGCCAAGCCGTTGCGCAGCAGCAGGTAGAACGGCAGCAGGAACA
Source organism: Amycolatopsis sp. NPDC004169 (assembly GCF_040610315.1). Taxonomy (NCBI): domain Bacteria; kingdom Bacillati; phylum Actinomycetota; class Actinomycetes; order Pseudonocardiales; family Pseudonocardiaceae; genus Amycolatopsis; species Amycolatopsis sp. NPDC004169. The sequence continues at coordinate 32,059 of NZ_JBEXMD010000005.1, read as the reverse complement.
GCACCGCCGCCAGCACGAGACAAGCCCAGCGCAGGACCGCCCTCATGACGCCCGCCCGAACCGCAGCACCCGGCCCTGCAGCACCGTCACCAGCGCGATGATGAGCGCCAGGATCACCGCGCCGGCACTGCCGCGGCCGAGGTCCTGGCCGCCCGAACCCAGCGACGTGTAGTAGAGGTAGACCAGCGGTGGCCGGGCGAACGGCGGGTACCCGCGGGCGTCGCCCATGATGTTGTAGAACTCGTCGAAGGCCTGGTAGGCGTTGATCAGGTTGAGCAGCAGCACCGCCACCGCCGTCGCGCGCAGCTGCGGCAGCGTGATGTACCGGAACACCTGCCAGCCCGGCTTGGCGCCGTCGAGCCACGCCGCTTCGTACAGGTGCTGCGGGATGCGCTGCAACGCCGCGATGAACAGGATCATGTAGAAACCGAGCTGCAGCCACAGCCGCGCGGTCACCAGCACGATCCAGTACAGCGGCGGGTCGACCGTCCCGGTCCAGGCCACCGGGTCGGCGCCGAACAGGCCGAGCACGGTGTTCGCCAGTCCGTATCGGACACCCGAGAACAACGACGTCTTCCAGATCAGCGATGCCACCACGTACGAGCACGCGAACGGCAGGAAGAACACCGACCGGAAGAACGCGCGCGCGAACTTCAGCTGGTTCACGCCGAGGGCCAGTGCCAGCGACAACACGAACGTCAGCGGCACGATGAACAGCGCGAACACGCTGAACGTCCCCAGGCCCGACAGGAACGGCTCGTCGGTGAGCATGTGCCCGTAGTTGTCCAGTCCGACGAAGTCCGTGGGTGTCACCGTGTTGCGCGCGTCGAAGAACGACAGGTACGCGCTCCAGCCGATCGGCAGGTACGCGAAGACCGCCAAGCCGATCAGGAACGGCCCGACGAACAGCCAGAACGCGCGCGCATCGCGCCGAGACTTATTCTGGTTAGGCCGGCGCGACGGACTGGCGCTCACAGCTCGACCGCCGGCTTGCGTCGGCCGACGGCTGAATAAGTCTCGCAGCTCATCCGAAGAGACGCTTCAGCTCGGCCTTCGCAACTTCGACCGCCGTCTTCACCTGCGCCGCCGGGTCCGCGCCCTCCTTTGCGATCTTCGCGACCGCATCGGACAACGCGGTGTTCGACTGCTGCGTCCACACCGGACCGCCGACGAGGTGGCTGTTCTCCTTGACGAACCGGGCCGCGTCGGCGGCCGGGCCCGATTTGAGGTTGTCCGCGCGGCCGATCAGGCTCTGCCGGGCCGGCACGTGGAAGCCGAACTTCGTCGCGAACTCCAGCTGGTCCTGCGTCTGGTCGATCCACAGCCACTTCACGAACGCCTTGGCCTCGGCGACGTGCGCGCTCTTGGCGTTCACCATCGCGCCGTACGCCCCGACCGGCACCGACGGCGCCCCGCTGCCGTCCAGCTTCGGGAACGGCAGGACGCCGAAGTCGTCGTCGAACGCCTGGCGGATCTTCGGCACGTTCCAGAGCCCGGTCCACTGCATCGCCGTCAGCCCGTCGATGAACGCGCCGGGGTCCGACCAGTCCGCCGGGGCGCCGAGCAGCAGGGAACCGTTGGCGTTCAGGGTGTGCAGCTTCGCCAGCGCGGTCGCCGCGCGCGGGTCGTCGAAGCCGACCTCGCGGTTGCCGTTCTTCAGGTAGTCGAGCCCGGCCGACCACAGCAGCGGGCCGGTGAGCACGCCGACACCGCCGTCGTTGCCCGCGAAGAAGCCCTTGACGCCGTCCTTGGTGAGCTTCGCGGCCGCGTCGACGAGCTCGTCGACCGTCTGCGGCGGCTGCACGCCTGCCGCCTGCAGCAGGCTCTTGCGGTAGAAGAGCACCTGCGTGTCCGTGGCCTGCGGAATGCCGTAGACCTTGCCCTCGACGGTCTGCGCGGCCAGCACGGCCGGGCTGAAGTCGCCCTTCACGGGCGCGATGACGTCGTCGAGCGAGACGACCTGGTTCTGCCGGACCCAGTCGATCTTGACCTGCGCCTCGAAGACGTCGGGCACCTTGCTGTTCTGCAGCGCGGTGACGATCTTCGAGTCATAGTCGCCCGGGTTCCACTGCACGGTCACGGCCGCGCCGGGGTAGCTCGCGGCGTACCGCTTGACGGCGTCCTGGACGCCTTCCTCACCGTACGCGTGGTACCACTGCTGGAGCGGGACCTTCGGGGCGTCCGACGGTGGTGGCCCCGCCGAGTACGCCGTCGAGGGCGGCGGGTCACCCTGCCGCCCGGTGTTCGACCCGCATGCCGTCGCCAGCGCGCCCATGCCCGCGAGCGCCAGAAAGCTCCGCCTGTTTCGCTGCATCCCCAGAACCCCTCCGACGTGCTCCGAAGGCCACCTTGGGGGTAGGTTCCCGCAAGGTGGCCGTTCGAAGCGTGAAGACTCGCCGGAGATTTACCCGTTAGAGCTGGGCGATGTCGAGCTTTCCCTCTGAGTAGGACGCGCGGATGCGCTTCTTGTCGAACTTGCCGACGCTGGTCTTGGGGACTTCGTCCACGAACGTCCAGTTCTCCGGCAGCTGCCACTTCGCGACCTTGTCGCTCAGGTAGTCGCGCAGCTCGGCCGGCGTGACGCTCTGGCCTTCCTTGAGCACGACGGCGACCAGCGGCCGCTCGTCCCACTTCTCGTCCGGGATGCCGACGACCGCGGCCTCGGCCACCGCGGGGTGGCCCATCACCTGGTTCTCCAGGTCGACCGAGGAGATCCACTCGCCGCCGGACTTGATGACGTCCTTCGCGCGGTCGGTGAGCGTCAGGTAGCCGTCGGCGCTGATCTTGCCGACGTCGCCGGTGCGGAGCCAGCCGTCGTGGAACTTGTCCGGGTCGACATCCGAGCCGCCGTAGTAGGACGCCGCGATCCACGGGCCCTGGACCTCGAGCTCGCCGACGGCGTCGTTGTCCCAGGGCAGGACCGCGCCGTCGTCGTCGATCAGGCGGGCCCGCACGGACGCCGGGAAGCGGCCCTGCGTGTAGCGGTACTTCCAGATCTCGTCGCCGGTCGCGGCCGCCGGCGGCCGGGCGACGCTGCCCAGCGGCGACGTCTCGGTCATGCCCCAGGCGTGCAGGATCGAGACGTTGTGCTTCTCCTGGAACGCGTGCATCAGCGACGGCGGCACCGCGGACCCGCCGACGACGACTTCGCGCAGGTGGGAGATGTCCTGCGGGTTCGCTTCGAGGTGGGCGAGCAGGCCCTGCCAGACGGTCGGGACCGCGCCGGCGAACGTCGGCTTCTCGGCGGCCAGCATGGCCGCGATCGGCGCCGGCTGGAGGAAGCGGTCCGGCATCAGCAGTGACGCGCCGACCATCAGCGCCGCGTAGGGCAGGCCCCACGCCATCGCGTGGAACATCGGCACGATGGCCAGTGCCTTGTCGCTCTGCGCGAGGTTCATGCTGTCGCTCATGCACACCTGCATCGAGTGCAGCCAGATCGACCGGTGTGAATAGGCGACGCCCTTGGGGTCACCGGTGGTGCCCGACGTGTAACACATCGCGGCAGCCGAGCGCTCGTCCACGTCCGGCCAGTCGAAGGTGTCCGGCTGCCCGGCCAGCAGTTCGGCGTAGGCGTGCACCTGGATGCCGTCCGGGGCCTGCAGCGCCGCCGCGTCGCCGTTGGCCACGATGACGTGCCGGACGGTCTTGAACTCCGGCAGCTGCTTGGCCAGCAGCGGGACCAGCGTGCCGTCGACGATGACGACCTGGTCCTCGGCGTGGTTGGCGACGAACGTCAGCTGCTCCGGGAACAGGCGGATGTTCAGGGTGTGCAGCACGGCGCCCATGGCCGGGACGGCCAGGTAGGCGGCCATGTGCTCGGCGTTGTTCCACATGAAGGTGCCGACGCGCTGGTCGCCGGTCACGCCGAGGCTGCGGAGGGCGTTCGCCAGCCGGGCGGCGTGCCTGCCCAGGTCGCCGTAGGTCTCGCGCCGGGCTTCTGAACCGGTCCAGGTGATGACTTCGCTCGCCGAGTGCACCGACGTGCCGTGGCGGAGCAGGTTCGCCAGCGACAGCTGGCCGTCCTGCATGGTGCTCAACATGGTCGCTCCCGGGGGTCGTTCGCCGGTGAACTGGGGTTGCGCCGACTCTAGTGCGGATCGGGTGAAGCGGGCATGGTCAACAACGGCTCCGTTCGGTCACGGTCGTCGCGCGATCGGGCGACGACCGGATGATGATCAAGATCATCCGTTTTTCGGGTTTCCCTTATGTGCCAAGAAATGTGCACGAGAACAGCGCGTAACGGAGGCTCCACTTCCGGGTGAGATGGGCCACCCGGGGCCCTTCTTGGGAGCGTTTCCGCAGGCCGGAGCGGGTTGCCCGGTATCACCTCCGGGGGTAATAAGTGCGTGTCGGTTGCACGGCCACGAAGCGGGTGGCGTTTACTGGGCCCGTGGCAAGAGACGGCTGAGCAGCGCTTGCAGGAGCAAGCACTCACAAAAGCTGTCGGCCGCGAAAGCGGAGACTGAGAGGAAAGGACACTACGTTGGCTCTGCCTACGTTGACTCCGGAGCAGCGCGCCGAGGCCCTGGCCAAGGCCGCCGAGGCTCGCAAGGCGCGTTCGGAGCTGCTCGCGTCGATCAAGTCCGGCCAGGAGAGCATCGAAAAGGTGCTCAAGCAGGCCAAGGAGAACAAGACCATCGGGAAGACGAAGGTCACCCAGCTGCTGAAGGCCGTCCCCGGCCTCGGCGCGGTGAAGGTCGCCGCCCTGCTCGAGCAGGCCGGCATCGACCCGGACCGGCGTGCGGCCGGCCTGGGCGAGCGCCAGCGCGAGGCGCTCATCGACGCGCTCAAGTAGCTCGTCACCCGGAGCTGACCGCGAGGGGAGTGTCGCTCGCGACACTTCCCTCGCGGATTTCCCGCAGCCTGGGACGCTGGGAGTTGTGAGTTCTTTGGAACCGGCGACCCCGGCACTCGACCTCGCCGCCCGCTACCAGCGAGGCGACTTCCTCTTCACCACGGCCGAGCGCGCACTCCTCGCGCAGGGCGCGATCCGCACCGTCACCGAGACGGACCCGCGAAGGCTCGCTTCGGCGATCCCCGGCGTCCTCGCCGAGACCGGTGCCCCGCTGGCCGTCGGTGTCCTGCCGTTCGACACCGGGCCCGACACGAAGGTGCCGGGCCACCTCGTCGTGCCCCGGACCGTCCACCGCTCCTCGGGGACGCCTTCTTTCCCGCGTGAAACCCTCCCGGCGCCCGTGCGGGTACGTGCGGTGCCGTCTCCGGTGCTGCACATGGAGGCGGTGCGCGCCGCGGTTGCCGCGCTGGCTGCTCGTGACCTGCGCAAAGCCGTCCTGGCCCGTGCCCTGGACCTCGACTTCGCGGCGCCGGTGCCCGCCGAGAGCATCGTGCGCAACCTGGCCGTCGGGAATGCCCGGCACTTCACGTACGCGGCCGAGCTGCCGGGCGGCCGGTCGCTCGTCGGCGCCACGCCCGAGCTGCTCCTGCGCCGGACGGGCCGCACGGTGTTCTCCTCACCGCACGCCGGCTCGATGCCGCGTTCGGCGGACCCGGTGGCCGACCGCGCGAACGGCGAGGCGCTGCGGACGTCCCGCAAGGACCAGCTCGAGCACGCGGTGGTGATCGACTACCTGGTCGAGGCGCTGCGGCCGTTCTGCCGGACTCTCGACGTCCCGGCCGGCCCGGAGCTGGTGACGACCCCGGCGATCTGGCACCTGCGCACGCCGATCACCGGCGAGCTGGCGGACCCGGAGATCACGGCACTGGACCTGGCCGCGGCCCTGCACCCGACCCCGGCGATCTGCGGCACCCCGACGGAGGACGCCCGCGAACTGGTGAAGGAGCTGGAGCCGTTCGACCGCGACTACTACGCGGGCGCGGTGGGCTGGGTGGACGCGGCGGGCGACGGCGAGTGGGCGGTGGCGATTCGCTGCGCGGAGATCGCATCGACATCGATGCGGCTGTACGCGGGCGGAGGGATCGTGGCGGCGTCGGACCCGCAGGCGGAACTGGACGAGACGACGGCGAAGTTCCGCACGCTCTTGACGGCGATGGGCCTGGAGGACGTCGCTTAGCTGGTCCAGAGGACGCGAAGCAGGTCGACCCGGTGCTGATCCTCCAGGATCAGGTACGTGAGGAGCCCTTCCCCGTGCGGCCCGAACGCCAGGTTGCGCATCGAGCCGTCCGGGTTCGACCGGTGGTACGGATCGCCTTTGCCGGGTACCAGCTCCAGTACGCAGATGGCCTCGGCCAAGGCGTGGAGCGCCTGCTGTGGCAACGCGCGGATCTGGTCCTGGACGTCGGGATACACCTCGATGTCGTACGCCACTGCTACAGACCGAGCTCCGACTTGAGCGAGTTCCACGGCCGGGTGCCGGCGGGCGGTTCTCCGGTGCGCTGAGTGTGCTCGGCCGCCTGCACCATGCGCCGGTGGGCGGCTGGGTCCGCCTGGGTGCTCCAGGCGATCCGTCGCCAGGACTCCAGCGTTTCGACGAGGTCTGTCAGGCTCAGAGCTTCGCGGGCGACGTCGAGAGCATGCCGGTAGTCGCGGTCGAACCGGGGTACGTCCTCGGGCAGGAGCGCGGCCCGGATGGCCGCGGGTGAGGTGCCCGACGGGTACTTCGGCTCGTCCGTGCTCGCCGGTGTGGACATGCCGCAACTATAGCCGCGGTAGCCAGTGCTCCTCGGTGACCGACAGCTCCTCGGTGGTCAGCACCGCGATGGCCGCCCGGTAGCCGTCCGTTGCCTTCAGGTCCGCCAAGCGGGTTGTTGCCGGGTCGAGGGCCGGGTCGCCTGAGGACACCAAGCTCGCCGGCTCGTCGTAGCGGGAGAACGTGATGCTCTGCAGAGGGATGCGCAGGCCCTTGCCCGTGGCCTTCATCACCGCTTCCTTGCGGGTCCAGTAGACGAAGAACGCCGCCGCCTTCTCCGTGGCGTCCAGGCCGGCCAGGTGCGCCGCCTCCGCCGGGCTCAGCGCGTACTCGATCAGGCCCTCGTCCGCGCGGCGGGTGGCCGTCTCGACGTCGAGGCCCACCGGGACCGACGGGGTCGCCGCCAGGCCGATCAGGTCGCCCGAGTGCGAGATCGACAGCGTCAGGTCCGCGCCCGGGATGCGGGGCCGTCCGTGGGGCTTGCCGCAGTCTTCGCAGGTCGCGTCGAACTTCACCGCCTCCACGGCCAGGCCGAGCCGCTCGGCCGCGACCGTCTTCGCCAGGACGCGGCCGGTGAGGAATCGCCGCTTGTCCGCCTCCTGCCGGTACGCCTCGAACCGCCCCTGCTCGACGTCGTCGAGCAGGCGCATGAAGCGATCTTCGGTGGGCAACGGCGACGACCAGCGGACCTCGATCTCCATCACACCCCCGATCTTTCCGGGCCCGGCAGCCGTTGTCACGAATTCCGGCCGAGGTCTGGGGTTATGCCCGACCCGGAGGTACCCTGGCCCTAAGCGAGCGCTTAGTCATGTCGGAGGAGCAACGAGGCCATGGATTTCTCTCTCAGCACCGAAGAACGGGAAGTGCGCGACTGGGTCCGCACGTTCGTCCAGCGGGAGCTCGTGCCGCTCGAGCAGGAGGTCCTCCGCCGCGAGCGCGCGCACCAGCCCGGCCTGACCGGTGAGGAGCTGAAGGACCTCCAGCTCAAGGCGAAGGAGTCCGGCTTCTGGGGCGTGCTGACCCCGGAGGAGTACGGCGGCATGGGCCTGTCCGCGGTGATGGCCGCGCTGCTGGAGGCCGAGCTCGGCCGCACCTTCGTGCCGTTCCGGTTCGGCGGGGCCGCCGACAACATCCTGTTCCACGCCAACGAAGAGCAGAAGCAGACCTACCTGCTGCCGACCATCTCGGGTGAGCGCAAGTCCTGCTTCGCGATCACCGAGCCGGGCGCCGGGTCGGACGCCAAGGCCATCCGGACCACCGCCCGCAAGGACGGCACCGACTGGATCATCAACGGCGAGAAGACCTTCATCACCGGTGGCAACGAGGCCGACTTCACCATGGTCTTCGCCATCACCGACCCGGAGAAGGGCGCGAACGGCGGCGTCACCTGCTTCCTCGTCGACCGCGAGGCCGGCTGGAAGTCCGAGTACATCGACACCATGGGCGAATGGGGCCCGGCGTCGCTGATCTTCCAGGACGTCCGCGTGCCGGAGACGCAGATCCTCGGCGAGGAGGGCCGCGGCTTCGAGCTCGCCATGCAGTGGATCGGCCAGGGCCGCTACCTGCTGCCCGCCCGCGCGATCGGCTCGTGCGAGCGGCTGATCTCGATGGCCATCGAGCACGCCAACACCCGCGAGACGTTCGGGCAGAAGATCGCCGAGCGGCAGGCCATCCAGTGGATGATCGCCGACTCCGGTGTCGAGCTGGAAGCGCTGCGCTGGCTGGTGCTGCACGCCGCGTGGCAGGTCGACCAGGGCCTAGATTCGCGGCACGCGCAGTCGATGGCGAAGCTGTACGGCGGCCAGAAGGCCAACGAGATCGTCGACCGCGTCCTGCAGATCCACGGCGGCATGGGCTACACGCGGGAGCTGCCGGTCGAGCGGTGGTACCGCGAGCTGCGGCTGCTGCGCATCTACGAGGGCACCGACGAGATCCAGCGCCGGACCATCGCGCGCAACCTGCTCAAGGGGCACGTCAAGGTCGGCGGCACGCTGGGCTGACCCCGCTCAGAAACGCGAGAAGCCGTCAAGACCGCCTTCGCGGCGGTCTTGACGGCTGTCCAACCTGGTTACTTCTTGTTGCGAATGGCGATCGGGACGCCCGCGAGGTCCTCTTCGTTGCACAAGAGCTTCACGTCGTAGTACGGCGAACCCTGACGGTCGTCGTAGTCGAGGTGGATGGCCAGGACGTCGAGCGGCTCACCGAGCCACTCCTGAGCCTGACGTAGCCACTTGGCGCAGCGCTCCAGAGCCGCGGGGAGATCGTCGTCACGGAACTCGACGGGGCGATAGGGGACATCCTGCACCTGATCGCGGGGGTGTGCCGGCGCCGGGAGGCCCGGCGCGAGACCCGAGTCGTCCAGTTCCAGTTGGATCGTTTCCTCAGTCACCCTTCGAGCGTCCCCCACCCGCGCCGTCTGAGCAAGGCGTACACAGGTAAAAGCGCCGCTAAACGGACACGCCCCACTCTTTCGCGACGATTTCCCGGCACCGTCGCAAGTCGGTGACGCCGGGCGTGGACGTGCAGCCCAGGGCCCTCGACGCCAGTTCCGCGTAGTGCTCGGCCAGCTCGTCCAGCGCCAGCGGGCCACGTGGGGAATACCACCTCGCGACACCGCTGCACATCTCGAGCAGGGCGAGCCGGGTCACCGCCGGGTGCGCCACCCGGAACACCCCGGCGGCCACCCCTTCGTCGATCGTCGAGGCCCACAGCCGTTCGTAGGCGTCCCGCAGGGCGACGACCGGCTCGCGCGCGGCCGGGGACAGCACGTCGACTTCGTTGTCCACCACCCGGGTTTCCGCCGGCCCCACGGCGTGCGCGAGGACGTGCAGCGCGACCAGCGTCCGCAGCCGGTGCACCGGGTCCCCGCCGCCCGCGGTCGCTTCGCGGGCGGCGTCGAGGAGCCGGTTCAGCGCGGTGTGCATGATCTCCGCGAGCAGATCCTCCTTGGTGCCCATGTAGTGGTAGAGGCTGGCCGAGGAGAGTTCCGCCTCCTGCGCGAGATCCCGGATGCCGGTGCCGTGGAAGCCCTTGGTGGCGAACAGCTTCACCGCCGCCGCGCGCACCCGCTCCCGGCTGCTCACAGCCACGCTCCCGCCTTCGCGTCCCACGACCCGGCGCGCGGGTCGGCGACCTTCCGCAGCTCACCCTTGGCCACCCGCTCCGACGGCGTCATCGGCAGCGCGTCGGCGAACGCCCAGAACCGCGGAACCTTGAAGTAGGCCAGTTTCCCGGCGCAGAACGCGGCGAGCTCGGCCGGGTCCGGCCGGTCGCCGTCACACACGACGTACGCCTTGATCTCCTCGCCGCGCAGCTCGTCGGGCACCGCGACGACGGCCGCCAGCTTGACCGCGGGGTGCAGCAGCAGGGCGCGCTCGACCTCGTCGGCGGAGACGTTCTCGCCGCTGCGGCGGATCATGTCCTTCGTGCGGCCGACGTAGTGGACGCGGCCGGCCGCGTCCATCCTGGCCAGGTCGCCGGTGTGGAACCAGCCGTTTTCGAACGCTTTCGCCGTCGCGTCCGGATCGTCGTGGTAGCCGTGCATCAGGCCGATCCCGCGGATCAGCAGCTGCCCGGTTTCCCCGCGCGGCAGCGGTTTCCCGTCGTCGCCGGCGATCAGCACCTCGCGGTCGCGGGACGGCCGCCCGATGCAGCCGGTGCCTACGGTCTCGTCGTGGTCGGCGGCGGTCATCCGGATGTCGCCGCCGGTTTCGGTCATCCCGAACGCCTCGTACCACGGCACGCCCCAGCGGGCCTCCAGTTCGGCGTGCAGGTCGTGCGGGATCGCGGACGCGCAGATCGCGCGGACGCGGTGGTCGCGGTCGGCTTCCGACGGCTTCTGCCGGAGCAGCAGCGTCGGCATCAGGCCGAGGCAGTAGAACCAGGTGACGCCGTGCTCGCGCACCTTCGCCCAGAACGTGCTGGGGTGGAAGCGGTCGAGGACGACGAGGGTGGCGCCGCCGGCCAGTCCCAGTGCGACGTTCCACTGTGGATCGATGTAGTGGAACGGCTGCGCGGTCAGGATGACGTCGTCCTCGCCGACAGCGGGGAAGTCGGTGGCCAGGCTGACCGCGAGGGTCGTCCAGTAGCGGTTCGGCAGGACGCAGCCCTTGGGCGCGCCGGTGGTGCCGGAGGTGTACTGGATGTTGACCGGCAGTTCGGGCACCGGGGTGAAGTCCGGCGGCGTGGCGTCGGTGCGCAGTTCGTCCGGGGTGATCACCTCGGTCAGGCCGATCCGGCCGAGGAGCTCGGTGAACTCGGCCGCGGCAACGACCAGCTTCGCACCGGAGTGCCGGAGGATGTGCGCGCCGTCGAACTCCTGGTAGTTCGTGTTGACCGGGACCAGCTGCGCGCCGATCTTCGCCAGCGCCAGCCAGGTCAGCGGGAACTCCGGCTGGTTGCGCAGCATGACGGCGACCCGGTCGCCGGGGCCGATGCCGCGCTCGGCGAGCGCCGCGGCGATCCGGGAGCTTTCGCGGTCGACCTCGGCGAACGTGAACGTCCGGTCCAGGTGGTCGAAGATCCAGGCCGTGCGCTCCGGCCACAGCGCGGCGGCCCGCGTGACGAGCTGCGCGAGCGTCCCGATCTCCGCCAGCGGAGTCACGCCCGGCTCCGGAACGCTTCGGTGGACGCGGCGACGGCGGCCGAGTGCTCGGTGATCAGGGCGTGGCTGACCTCGAGTTCCAGGGCGGGCTCGAGGTCGGTGCTCGCGTCCAGGACCCGCTTCGCCATGGCGGCGGCGGCCGGCGGGTGCTCGGCGATCCGCTTGGCCCAGCTCAGCGCCTCGGCCTGCAGCTGCTCGGCCGGGACGGCGGCGTTGACCATCCCCAGCTCGGCGGCCTTGCGGCCGTCGAAGCGCTCGCCGAGCAGCAGGAGCTCCTTCGCCTTGAGCGGGCCGACCAGCAGCGGGAGCAGCCGCGACGCCGCCCCGGTGACGCTCAGGCCCAGCGAGACCTCCGGGAACGCGAACACGGCGTCCTCGGCGGCCAGGATCAGGTCGCAGCCGAGCGCGAACTCCGCGCCGGCGCCGATCGCGTAGCCGTGCACCGCCGCGATCACCGGCTGGCGGAGCCCGCGCAGCCGCCGCGTGACGTCCTGGAGCCGGTCCAGCCGCGTCCGCGAGTCACCCGCGGGGGTGGGTTCCTTGAGGTCGTGACCGGCGCAGAAGGCGCGCCCGTTGCCGGACAGCACGACGACGCGGGCGTCGCTGCGCGCGGCCGCGTCGAGGGCGGTGAGGAAGTCGTCGACCAGCACGGCGGCGACCGCGTTCAGCCGCTCGGGCCGGTTCAGCCGGATCTGCGCGATGCCGTCCTCGACGGCGAACTCCACGGTGGGCATGAGGGCGATGCTAGACGTTCGATCGATCGATCGATAGCCTCTGGACTCGTGCGAGTCGATGCGGTCTACGAAAACGCCACCGTCTGGACGGGCGCGGGTCTGACCAGCGCCCTCGCGGTCCTGCACGGCCGCGTGGTCGCGCTGGGTGACGACGCCCTGGAGCTGTCCGCGCGCACCCGCGTCGACCTGGCCGGCGGCTTCGTCGTGCCCGGCTTCCACGACGCGCACAACCACATGGCGTGGTTCGGCATGGGCCTCGACGACGTCCCGCTCAGCGACTGCCGCAGCGTCGAGGAGGTCTACGACGCCGTCGCCGCGCGCGCCGCGACGCTCCCGGCTGGGAGCTGGGTGGTCGGCAGCGGGTACGACCAGAACAAGCTCGTGGGCGGCCACCCCGATCGGCACGGCCTCGACCGCGCCGCGCCGGGGATGCTCGTGCGGCTCAAGCACACGTCCGGGCACATGACCGTGGTCAACTCGGCCGTGCTCGACCGGCTCGACCTGGCGCACGTCCCGGTCGGCGGCGACGTCGTGTTCGACGACGGCGGCTCGCCGACCGGCCTGCTGCGCGAACAGGCCCAGCTGCTGCTGCGGCCGCTCACCTACCCGACCCCCACCGACCGGGTGGTGCGCGGGCTCGAGCGCGCGTCCGAGCGGTACCTGAGCGAGGGCATCACCAGCGTCCAGGAAGCCGGGATCGGCGGTGGCCTGGTCGGCGAGACGCCCGCCGAACTGGCCGCCTACCAGCAGGCGCGCGACCGCGGCGTGCTGCGCGTGCGCAGCACGGTGATGGTCGCCGCGAGCGTGCTGCACGACCTGCCCGACGACGCCGGCTTCGGCCTCGACCTCGGCGTGCGCACCGGCCTCGGCGACGAGTGGCTGCGCATCGGCCCGATGAAGTTGTTCGCCGACGGCTCCCTGGTCGGGCGCACCTGCGCGATGCACGACCCGTTCGACGGCGAGCCGGACAACCGCGGCTACTTCCAGGTGCCCGAGGACGAGCTGACCCGCACGATCCGCCGCGCCCACGAGGCGGGCTGGCAGATCGCGACGCACGCGATCGGCGACCGCGCGATCACCGTCGTCCTCGACGCCTACGAAGCCGCGTTGGCCGCTTCGCCGCGCACGGACCACCGGCACCGCATCGAGCACTGCGCGGTGCTCCAGCCCGCGGAGCTGGCCCGGCTCGCGTCGCTCGGCATCATCCCGTCGCCGCAGGGCCGGTTCGTCAACGAGCTCGGCGACGGCATGCGCGCCGCGCTCGGGGAAGCCCGGGTGCCGTGGTGCTACCGGCTGCGCAGCGTCCTCGACGCGGGGTGCGTGCTGCCCGCGTCCTCGGACCGGCCCGTCGTGAACGGCGCGCCGCTGCTCGCGCTGGCCGACATGGTGCGTCGGCGCACGGCGTCAGGCGCGCCCTTCGCACCCGAAGAGGCGCTGACGCCGGAGCAGGCGTTGCGCGCGTACACGTACGGCTCGGCCTACGCGACCTTCGCCGAGCGCGACCTGGGCACGCTCGAGCCCGGCAAGCTCGCCGATTTCGCCGTGCTGTCCGGTTCGCCGCTGGACGAGTCCGCTGTGGACGCGCTCGCTTCCGGAGAACTCAGCGTGCAAGGCACCGCCGTCGGCGGCGAACTGCGTTATCAAGCGTGATGACTCACTTCCTCTCCGCGAACTCGAGTGCTTCCTCGGCCAGTGCGGCCCAGGGGTGTGGCGACCCCGGGTCGAGCGCCAGCCATTCCTTCATCGGGGTGCCCTTGTTGGCGTCGAAGCGCACCCCGTGCCCACCTTCGACCAGCTCGTCCACCCGGCCTCGGGGCAGCTTGAGCACCAGCTGCCCGCGGACGAACATCGCGAAGATCCGGCCGTGCGCGCGCAGCGCCGTGCGCCCGAACCCGCCGGTCGTGCCGGGTGGCGTGATGCCCGGACGTCCGGTGAACTCGTCGACCAGGTCCTCGAACTTCTCCTCTGGTGCCATCGACCACCTCCGACCACGACCGTAACGACCACCACCGACAAAACCGGGAGGCGAGATGCCCGTCCGCGACGCCGTCTTCGAAGACATCGAGGAAATCTGCGCGCTCATCGAGGAGCACGCCGTCTACGAGGACAACCACGACCTGAAGCTGGACCGCGCCGAGATGAGCGGGCACCTGTTCGGGCCGGACCCGAAGGCGTGGGTGCTGATCGCGACCCCGCCGGGCGAGCCGGGAACGGTGGCCGGCTTCGCCTTCTGCAGCTGGAACTTCTCCACCTGGGAGGCGCGGCCGGGGATCTGGCTGGACGACCTGTTCGTCCGGCCCGCGCACCGCCGCCACGGCCTCGGCGGCGAGCTGCTGGACGAGCTGCGCAACCGCACGACCGGCCGCGTCGAGTGGGACATGCAGGAGGGCAACGAAAAGGGCGAGGCGTTCTACGCCCAGCTCGGCGCGGAGCCGGTCCCCGGCTGGATCCGCTACCGCTGGCGGCCGTGAACTTTCACGAGAAAGAACCCGGCCCCGTATCGTATGCGGTATGGGAGATGGTTCGGTCCGGAGGTCCTCGTCGGTCGAGGACTACGTCCGGGTGATCTACGGCCTGGTCGAGCGGGGAGAGGCGGTCACCAACGCGTCGCTCGCCGGCCGCCTGGAGGTCAGCCCGTCCTCGGCGTCGGGGATGGTCACGAAGCTGTCCCAGCTGGGCCTGGTCACCCACGTGCCGTACCGCGGCATCGAGCTGACGGCCGACGGAAGGCTCCTGGCGCGCTCGGTGCTGCGGCGCCACCGGCTGATCGAGACGTACCTGGTGTCGGAGCTCGGCTACACGTGGGACGAGGTCCACGCGGAGGCGGACGCGCTGGAGCACGCGGTGTCGGACAGGCTGGTCGAGCGCATCGCGGCGAAGCTCGGCAACCCGGTCCGCGACCCCCACGGCGACCCGATCCCGGCCCCGGACGGCAGCGTCGAGGAGCTGCCGGTCCGCATCCTGGACGACCTCCCGCCGGGTGCGGTCGGCGAGATCGTCCGGGTCTGGGACACCGACCCGGAGCTGCTGAGGTACCTGACGGAACACGCGATCAACCTGGGCGAACGCATCGAGGTCGTGGAGCGCCAGCCGTTCGGGGGACCGATGGTGGTCAAGGTGGGGTCCCCGCCGGACGCGGCGACGCACGCGATCGGCAAGGAGATCGCGCAGGCGTTGTCGGTCACCCTGCGCTGAGGGGCGTACGCGCGGGTGACGTCGTGAAGCGGATGTGGTGACCACCTCCGCCCCGCGACCATCACCCCATGAAACCCTTCCGCTTCGGCGTCGTCGCCGGTTACGCGCCCGACTTGACCTCCTGGACCGCCCAAGCCGAACGGGTCGAGAAGCTCGGCTTCGACACCCTGCTCGCCACCGATCCCGTCGGTGCCGCCGATCCCTTCGTGCTGCTCGGGGCGGCCGCCGCGGTCACCATCGATCTCACCGTCGGCACCTTCGTGCTCGCCGACCCCTTCCGCAGCGCGGAAGCGCTCGACTGGCAGGCGCAGACCCTGCACCGGCAGACGCGCGGGCGGTTCGAGCTCGGGCTCGGCGTCGGGCGGCCCGGGGCGGGCGAACACGCGAAGAGCCTCGGGCGGGAGTTCCCCTCACCGGGTGAGCGCATCACACGGATGGCCGCCACCATCGCGCACCTGAAGCGAACACCCGATCGGCCGCCGTTGATGCTCGCCGCCGGGGGGCCGAAAATGCTGGCGCTCGCCGCGCAAGAAGCCGACACCGTCACGTTCTCCTGGATGCCGAAAACCACCGAAACCGAGGCGCAGTCCATTGTGGATCGATTCCGAGAACTGGCCGGGGAACGGCTCCCCGGGATCGAGCTCGGCCTGAACCTGATGGCCGTCGGGACCGCGCCGTCGCCGGGGATCGCGAGGTGGGCGGGGGTCGACGTGCCCGAGCTCGCCGCGGGCGGGGCCGTCACCGTGCTGCCCGAGGATCCCGGTGCGGCGACGGAAACCCTTCTCCGGTGGCGGGAACGGTGGGGGATTTCCTACGTCACGATCAACTCCGGCTACGCGGAACCGTTCGCCGCGATCGCCGACGAGACCCGCAAGGCAGGTGGGTGAGGGCCCTTCCGATCTTGGGAAGCTGCGCCTACGCTCCAATGTTCTGTAAACGGAAGTGGTTCGGAGCGTTGTGATGACCGGTCAGCGAACACGCACCATCGACCGGGGGGAACAGGCGGAGCTGAGCCGGCTGCTGGCAGCCGGACCGTTCGACGTGGCCCTGCGGGCGGCGATCCGGGCCCGCGGCCTCGGCCTCGAGCGGATCCGCTATCGCTTGCGCGGCAGGGGAACCACGGTCAGCCTGGCCACCCTCAGCCACTGGCAGTCCGGGCGGTGCCGTCCCGAGCGGCCGGAATCGTTGGAGGCGTTGCGGAATCTCGAGGACATCCTGAACGTGCCCGACGGCTCGCTCAGCAAGCTGCTCGGCCCGCCGCGGGCCAGAACGAGGTTCCACGCGCTCAATTGAGCGACGGCTAGGCTCGCGGCATGCGAGCTGTCGTCATGGAGGAGTTCTGCGTCCCGCCCGTCGTGCGGGACGTGCCCGAGCCGGTGGCCGCGCCGGGCGGTGCGGTGATCGAGGTCGACGCCACCGGCGTCTGCCGCAGCGACTGGCACACCTGGCAGGGGCACGACACCGCCGTCACGCTGCCGCACGTCGCCGGGCACGAGCTCGCCGGCCGGATCGTCGCGCTCGGCGACGGCGTCCGCGGCTGGGAACTCGGCGCGCGCGTCACCGTGCCCTTCGTCTGCGCGTGCGGCAGCTGCGCCCAGTGCGCCCGCGGCGACCGGCAGATCTGCGACCGCGAGTTCCAGCCCGGCGCCACGCACTGGGGGTCCTTCGCCGAGCGCGTCGCCATCGAGCACGCCGAAACGAACCTGGTCGCGCTGCCGGACTCGCTCGGCGCCGCCGAGGCCGCGGCGCTGGGCTGCCGGTTCGGCACGGCGTTCCGCGCGGTGCTGCGGCAGGGCCGGGTCACCGCGGGCCAGTGGGTTTCGGTGTACGGCTGCGGCGGCGTGGGGATCTCCGCGGTGCTGCTGGCCGTGGCGGCGGGCGCGAAGGTCGTCGCGGTCGACGTCTCGACCGCGGCGCTGCAGCTCGCCGCGAAGTCGGGAGCCGCGGTCACCGTCGATTCCTCGGCGTTCGACGGCCCGGAAGCCGTCGCCGAACACGTCCGCGAGCTGACCGGCGGCGGCACGCACGTCTCGCTCGACTGCCTCGGCTCGCCGTCGACCTGCGCGGCGTCGGTCGGCAGCCTCCGCAAGCGCGGCCGGCACGTCCAGGCCGGGCTGATGCCGCCCGCGCAGGGCATCGCGCCGATCCCGATGCACCGCGTCATCGGCGGCGAGCTGGAGCTGGTCGGCATCCACGGCCTGCAGGCGCACGAGTACCCGGAGCTGCTGCGCGTGGTCGAGACGGCGGGCATCGACCTGGCCGCGCTGATCGGACGGCGCATCGGCCTCGACGACGTCCCGGCCGCGCTCGCGGCGATGAACGACCCCGTCCCGGCGCAGGCGGGCGTCACCGTCGTCACCTTCGGTGACTGATCGGCCGCGCCGCGGTCAAGAGACCCGTTCGTAGCTGATCCACGCTGGCTTGTGACATTCAGGTGTGGGAACGTCTATTCCATGGTGGCCCAGGGCGAGGGGACGCGGCCGCAGGACCGTCCCGTTGGTCCGTTGGGGCGGGCCCTGCGGCTGTTCACCGCCGCCGGGATCACGTTCCGTGGCCACCGGGTCGTGCCCTCGACGATCACCGAACGTGCCCGGCGGAAGTCTCCGGCACAATCGAGGTGATGGACGCCCTCCTGCCGCGCCCGCGCGCCGAACTGGCGCCCGGAGCCGTGCACCTGCCCGACTGGCTCGGTTTCGACGAGCAGCGTGACCTGGTCGCCGCCTGCCGCGGCTGGTCCGGCTACTGCCACACGCGGCTGCCCAACGGCGGCGTGATGTCGGTGAAGTCGGTCTGCCTCGGCTGGCACTGGTACGCGTACGGCTACTCGCGCACCACCGGCGATGGCAAGCCGGTGCTGCCGTTCCCGGACTGGCTCGGCGACCTCGGCCGCCGGGCGCTGGCGGCCGCGTACGGCGAGCCTGCCGAGTCGTACGCGCCGGACATCGCGCTGGTCAACTTCTACGACGCCACCGCGAAAATGGGGCTGCACCAGGACAAGGACGAGCGCAGCCTGGAGCCGGTGGTGTCGTTCAGCCTCGGTGACGCCTGCGTGTTCCGCTTCGGCAACACCGAAACTCGCGGCCGGCCGTACACCGACGTCGAGCTGCGCTCGGGCGACGTGTTCGTGTTCGGCGGGGAGTCCCGGCTCGCCTACCACGGCGTGCCGAAGACGCTGCCGGGCACCGCGGACCCGGCACTGGGCCTGAACGGGCGGCTGAACATCACGCTACGGGTGTCCGGCTTCTAGTCCTCAGTGGACTCCTCTTCGGGTACCACGATGAACCGCACGGCCACCGCCCGTGAACCCGCCGGGTGCTGCCCCGGCTCGGTCGCGTACTTCCACACCAGGTTCTGGTACTCCTCGACGAACGAGGTGACCTGCTCCTTCGTCAGGTGCAGCCCGGCGCGGTGGATCTGGTTCCAGCCCTCCGAAGTCTCGTACCCGGCGTACGCCCGCGTGACCAGGCCCAGGTCGTGGCTCAGCTTGAGCGCGCCCAGCTTGAGCATCGCCTCGCGCTCGTCCGGCGCCAGCTCGAGGCCGGGTGGGGTGTAGATGTCCTTCGAGCGTGACTTCCACCAGCGCTCGCGGCCGTCGCCGCGGTCGGTGAGCTCCTCGATCAGCTCCAGGTCGGCCAGCTTGCGGAGGTGGTAGCTGGTCGTCCCGGTGCTCTCGCCGAGGGCCTTCGCGACGCTCGTCGAGTTCGCTTCGCCGTGTTTGCCCAGGTAGCTGAGGATGTCCCGGCGCACCGGGTTGGCGAGTGCCTTGTAGAAGGCCTTGAGGTCCGCGCCGGTCAGGACGCGCTTCTCGGGACGTTCGACCATGCCGCCAGACTACTACAGAGATTGTTTGCAAAGGATCTCTGCAATCGCTACCTTGGGTCGGGAGAGAACTGGGGGGTTCGCATGAAGAAGCTCTTCCGGGCCGCGGGGCCGTGCCTGCTGGCCTGCCTGTCGGTCGCCCCGCCGCGGCCGGTGCCGGCGCATGTCTGAGCTGGACGCGCGGCTGCGCGACGAGATCGACGACCAGGTCGCCGAGGCCCTGGACGCCTACCTCGCCGAGCGAGGCGCACCGCGGCCGCGGCGCGCGTGGCCCGTGGTGGTGACGGTGGCACTGGGGGTCGCCACCACCTGGCTGGTCCCGGGCGCGGCCTGGGCGGCGTGGCTCGCGATCGCCGTCGCGAACCTGGGGTATTCGCTGCCGTGGAATCGGACAGGCTGACCTTATGTTGGTTCGTCTGAAAGACGGAATTAAATTTTCGTGAACGAGTCTTGCGTGAAAAGTGATAGTTGATCGTTACGTCGAACGTCGACGTCCTATTTTACTGATCGCTTTCCTGTTCGAAGGGTGATCGCTCATTGATAACTCCGAACGGTACGTGGACGCTGGGAATCTGAGTTGTCTTCCGAAGGTGTCGTGCCTGGTCGTCGAAGAATACGTGGGGCTTCATTACATCCAAGATGACACTCTTGTCGATTCCGCCCAGGAAGAACGCCTCATTGACGGTCACGCCCCATGACTTCAGGCTGGTGACGGCTCTTTCGTGGGAAGGAGCGTTTCGTGCGGTCACAATTGAGATCCGTACACGAATCTTATAGGAAGGGTCATTCAGTCTTCGCTCTTCCTCGAGGCGTTGCAGACGATTCATGCTGGTCAGGAAGTCATGGAGTGGTCCTGGTGCGTGGGGAGTCACTGAGTTTGCTACTTCGTAGCTGTGGAAATCCTCCAGCGTCCCAGACTGCATCACTCGCTCTGATTCGTCGCTTGCGAGGACGCCGTCGAAGTCGAAGGCGATGCGCAAGTCTTCGTCGTCGTCGTCCACGAAAGAAGACTCCATGACTCGGCCAGCCGGGAGCCCTAGGCTGATCGCGTCGCGCACGTCCGAGTCATCGGCGGATAGAAACAACGACATGTTCAGTGCGTGCATGTACCTGTATGGCGAGCGGCCTTGGGTGAATATTGCTCTTGTGATGGGAAGGTGATGATGGTCGATGGATCGCATCACTCGCATTCCGGTGTCGGGGTCGTTCCTTGATAGCACAATGACTTCCACTGGTGGATCTTCAGGGACAGCCAGGTTATTTAGCGACAGTAGTCGTTTGATGAAAGGGTAGGCAACGCCTGGCGTCAGCGGATTTTCGAGATTTTCCTCCTGGTGTCGGCGGTAGGAGTCCTCTCCTTGATTAACGAAGATCGCGTTCGACTCTTTGAGGTCGAACAGCGCGCTTGAGGCCACTCCTACGACAAGCCGGTCGGCGAGGTTATACGACATGGCAATCCCTAGTCTGCTCCAATGGAAGCTGAGGTACCGGTGCTCTCCTCGTGATGTCGGGGGCCATGTTGGTACGGTTACTGTTCGGGCAACTTCGTGATCGCCGTGCGCGGGAAAAGTTGCGAAAAAGATCTCTGATGACGGCGGCGTGGCTCGCGATCGCGGTCACGAACGTCGCCTGGCTGGTGGCCGTGAGTGGCAGGCGGGGCTGACCGCCTGCCACTCACGACGCGGGACGGAAGCGCACGGTCTGGCCGGGCCGCAGCTGGGCGGCCAGGTCGAGGTCCTCTTCCTCGACGACGGCGATCACCGGGTACCCGCCGGTCGTCGGGTGGTCGGCGTGGAACAGGATCGGCCGGCCCGACGGCGGCACCTGCAGCGATCCCGGCACGCACGCTTCCGACGGCAGCTCGTCGTGGCGGGCGCGGGCCAGCGCCGGGCCGGTGAACCGGATGCCGACGCGGTCGGAGTCCGGTGACACCGTGTACACAGTGGACAGCAGCGCGTCCGGTGCGGTGAACCAGTCGCGCCGCGGGCCCGGCGTCACGCGCAACACCGGTTCCGGCGGCAGCGGCGCCCGCGGCGCGAGGTCCACCGCGGGGAACTCCCGTGGCGCCGGGCCGATCGGCAGCAGCATCCCGGCCGTCACCGGGGGCGGCCCCAGCTTCCCGAGCGTGTCCGTGGCCCGGGAGCCGAGCACCGGCGCCACGTCGATGCCGCCGCGCACCGCGACGTAACACCGCAGGCCCGACACCGCCGTGCCCAGCGACAGCTCCTCCCCGGGCCACAGCGTGATCGGCCCGTCGAGGCCGCCCTTCGAGAGCGGGCAGGCGGCGCCGGTGACCGCCACCGTCGTCACGCTCGACGCGCGCAGCACCAGCCCGCCGAGCGTCACCTCCAGCGCAGCGGCTCCGGGAGGGTTCCCGACCAGCCGGTTGGCCAGCCGGAACGACCCGCGGTCGGCCGCGCCGGACCGGCCGACGCCGAGGGCGGCGTGGCCCGGGCGGCCGAGGTCCTGCACCGTCGTGGCGAACCCGGGCCGGACGACTTCGAGCTTCACGGCCGCACCGCCTCGAACCGCACGCGAGTACCCGGTGGCAGCAGGTTCGGCGGGTCGCGCTCGACGTCCCACACCGGCACGTCCGTCCGGCCCAGCAACCGCCAGCCGCCGGGGGACGCGCTCGGGTAGACCGCGCTGTACTCGCCGGCGATCGCCACCGATCCCGCGGGGATGCGGGTGCGCGGCGACGACCGGCGGGACACGTGCAGCGCGGGATCCGAGCCGGTCAGGTAGGCGAACCCCGGCGCAAAGCCGCAGAACGCCGAGACGTACGCACCCGCCGTGTGCCGCGCGACCAGCGAAGCCACGCTCAGCCCCGTCTCCGCGGCGACGTCCGCCAGGTCCTCGCCGTCGTACACCACCGGGATCACCACCTCGCCGGCGCCGGTCGGCGCACTGTCCACAGGGGACACCCGACGCAGCAGCGCGCCCAGCCGGTCCGGGTTCGTCACCGCGGGGTCGAACCGGACCAGCAGGGTCCGCGCGGCCGGGACGAGCTCGACGACGCCGTCGGGCGGCGCCTGCGTCAACGCGGCCTGCAACCCCAGCACGTCGGTGGTTTCGACCAGCACCGCGCGCCGTCCGCTGGGCAGCAACCGGACGGTCATCCGGTGAACGCGCCCAGCTGGACGCCCGCTCCGCTCAGCGCGGCCTCGATCCGCCGGGCCAGCTCGACCGCACCCGGGGTGTCCCCGTGCACGCACAGGGAGTCCGGGCGCAGCTCCAGCTTCTCGCCGCTCTCCGTCACGACGCCGCCGGTCGCCATGCCGACCGCGCGCTCGGCCACCAGGTCGGCGTCGTGCAGGACCGCGCCCGGCTGCCCGCGGGGGACGAGCTTGCCGCTCGCGGTGTAGGCCCGGTCCGCGAACGCCTCCGCGTACGCGACGACGCCGGCCTGCTCCGCCTCGCGCTGCATCTCCGAGTCGGGCAGGCAGAGCAGCGCCAGCTCGGGGTCGTACCGGCGGAGGCCCTCGACGATCGCCGCCGCCTGCTCGACGTCCACCGCCGCGGTGTTGTACAGCGCGCCGTGCGGCTTCACGTACGACACGCGGCTGCCGGCCGCGCGCGCGAACGCGTCGAGCGCGCCGATCTGGTAGAGCACTTCGTCCGCCAGCTGCTCGGGTGCGATGTCGAGCGCGCGCCTGCCGAAGCCGGCCAGGTCGCGGTAGCCGACGTGCGCCCCGATCGCGACGCCGCGCGCGGCCGCCAGCTCGCACACCCGCCGCATCACCGACGGATCGCCGGCGTGGAAGCCGCACGCGATGTTCGCGCTGGTCACGATGTCGAGCATGGCTTCGTCGTCGCCCATCTTCCAGGCGCCGAAGCCCTCGCCGAGGTCGCTGTTCAGGTCCATTTCAGCCCACCCGGTATTCGCTGTCGTACCGATCGGTTATGAACATGTACCCCGGTGCGTGGGTGATCGCAAAGGGGGGCCGGGACGCCATCAGCGCGGCCTGCGGCGTGACCCCGCAGGCCCAGAACACCGGGACGTCGCCGGGCTCGGCGGCCACCGGATCGCCGAAGTCCGGCCGGGACAGGTCCGTGATGCCCAGCGCACCCGGATCGCCGACGTGCACCGGGCCGCCGTGCACGGCGGGCATCGCGCGGGTGATCCGGATCGCGTCGGCGACCCGGTCCTCCGGGATCTGCCGCATCGACACCACCATCGGGCCGAACAGGCGCCCGGCGGGCTCGCACTGCCGGTTCGTCACGTACATCGCGACGTTGCGGCCCTGGTCGACGTGCCGCAGCGGGACGCCCTCGGCGGCCAGCGCCGTTTCGAACGTGAAGCTGCAGCCGATGGAGAAGGCGACCATGTCGCTGCGCCACAGGCCGGTCGCGTCCGACACCTCGCCGGCCAGGACGCCGTTCTGCCAGATCCGGTAGCGCGGCAGGTCGGTGCGCAGGTCCGCGCCCTCGGCGAGCTTGGTGGCCGGGTCACCGGGGTCGGTGACGTCGAGCAGCGGGCACGCCTGCGGGTTGCGGGTGCAGAACAGCAGGACGTCGTAGGCCCAGTCCTCGGGTACGGCGATCAGGTTGGTCTGGGTGAAACCGCTGGCCCAGCCCGTCGTCGGGTGGGCGGTGCCGGTGCGGAACGCCGCCCGCGCTTGCGCCGGGGTGTAGGTGGCCGGTTCGTCGAAGGTCGTCATTTCGCCCCCTCAGTCCACGAGTTCGATACCGCGGGTTTCCGGCAGCCCGAGCAGGGCCAGCACCGCGATGCCGTACCCGAGCGCGCCGAACACGATCGCGCCGCCCGCACCGAGGAAGCCGACGATGGTCGGGAAGATCGCCCCGACCGCGCGGCCGAAGTTGTACGTGAAGCCCTGCCCGGTGCCGCGCAGCGCGGTCGGGTACAGCTCGGCGAGGAACGCGCCGAAGCCGCTGAAGATCGCGGACATCGAGAAGCCGAGCGGGAAGCCGAGCACCAGCACGAGGCCGTTGGCCCCCTTGGGGATCTGCGTGTACGCGACGATCAGGGCGGCCGACAGCAGTGCGAACGTCAGAAAGGTCTTCTTGCGCCCCAGCAGGTCGGTCAGGTAGCCGCCGCAGACGTACCCGACGAAGGCGCCGGTGATGAGGAACGCGAGGTAGCCGCCGGTGCCGATCACGGTCAGCTCGCGCGTCTTCTTCAGGTAGGACGGCAGCCACGTCGAGATCGTGTAGTACCCGCCCTGGACGCCGGTGGCCAGCAGCGCGGCGAAGAACGTCGTCCGCAGGAGATCGGCCTTGAAGATCTGCTTGAGCGTCCCCTTCGGGCGCTCGGCCTTCAGCCGCTCCTCGGCGCGCGGCGCGTCCTGGACGCTCTTGCGGACCCACAGCACGAGCAGCGCCGGGATGACGCCGGTCCAGAACATGATCCGCCAGGCAACGTCGTCGCCGGCCACGCTGAACACGACGGTGTAGACGATCACCGACAGGCCCCAGCCGACCGCCCACGCGCTCTGCACGAAGGCCACGGTCCGGCCGCGGTACTTCGCCTGCGAGTACTCGGCGACCAGAGCCGCACCGGCCGCCCACTCGCCGCCGAAGCCGAGGCCCTGCAGCGCGCGGAAGACCAGCAGCGTCTCGAAGTTCGGCGCGAAGCCGCAGAGCACGGTGAAGATCGTGTACATCGCGATGGTGATCTGCAGCGTCCGGACGCGGCCGATCCGGTCGGCCAGCATGCCGGCGCCGACGCCGCCGACGGCCGACACGACCAGCGTCGTCGTGCCGAGCAGGCCGGCTTCACCGCTCGAAATGCCGAAGTAGGCGGTGATCGCGGCCAGGCCGAGCGGCAGGGTCTGGTAGTCGAACGAGTCCAGGCCGTACCCGCCGAACGCGCCCAGGAAGGCGCGGCGGCCACGTTTCCCGAGTGTGCGGAACCAGTCGAACGGCCGGGCCTCGGTTGCGGTTGTGGCAGTCATGGGGCACCTCCTGGCCAGTGTCTCTCATCGTGGCGTGCCTCACACGGTAGGGATTGTTGAACAATTCCACAAGATGCCAATTGGATCGTCCCCCGAGTGGCGGGTAGCCTTGTCCTCGTGGTCATCGAAGACAGCGTCGTCACGGGCCTCGAAGCCGACCGCGGCCTGGTCACGCGCAAGAGCACGGCCGAGCGGGTCGCCGGCGTCCTCCGCAAGCGCATCGCGGAGGGCTTCTTCCTCCCCGGCGGGCGGCTCTCGGAGCAGGACATCGGCAACGCGCTCGGGGTCTCCCGCAACACCCTCCGCGAAGCGTTCCGGCTGCTCACGCACGAGCGGCTGCTGGCACACGAGCTCAACCGCGGGGTCTTCGTCCGCATCCCGAGCGTCGAAGACGTCACCGACATCTACCGGGTGCGCAAGATCATCGAGTGCGCGGCGGTCCGCGGGGTCACGGCCAAGCCGGCGTCCTTCGCGCGGATCAAGGAGAAGGTCGACATCGGGGACGAGGCCGCGCGCAGCGGCAACTGGAAGGACCTCGGTACCGCGAACGTCTGGTTCCACCAGGAGCTCGCCGCGCTGTCCGGCAGCGAGCGGGTCAACGAGCTGGTCGGGCGGCTGACCGCCGAGCTGCGGCTGGTGTTCCACATCATGGCCGAGCCGCGGCGCTTCCACGAGCGCTACCTGCCGCGCAACCACGAAATCCTCGACCGCATCGAGGCCGGCGACGGCGCGGGCGCGGAGCAGCTGCTGCTGAAGTACCTCGAAGACGCCGAAGAACAGCTGGTGGGCGCGTACGCCGACCGTGCCGAGGCGGCCCGGGCGGCCAGCGCGGCGGCGGAGTAGGTCAGTTCGGGCACGGTTGGCGTCCGGACGGTCCGAGCACCCGCCGCGGGGTACACGCGGTCGATAACCTCGGTGGCGGTTCCGCCGCCGGAGACCCCCAGCGGCAGGCGGAGCCCCTCGCTGCCGGGTCGCCGCTTCCCCAGGGCCGCGGCCCGGCAGCCCGACCGCACGAAGGCCCGGCCGGAACCCGGCCGGGCCTTCCTGGTGCCGGGGTCAGCCGGCGTAGCGGGCGAAGATCCTGGTGAAGTCCCACGCCTGCTGGGAAACACCGGAACAGGTGTCGTTGTTCGGGTAGCCGCCGGGGCAGGGGCGGTCGCGGTTCGCCGACCAGAACGTCAACCGGGCCAGGTGGTGGGAGTTCGCGTAGCCCAGGATCGTGGTGAAGTCGTCGAGCGTGACCGTCTCGCTGTTGTCGGTGATGCCGTTCATCGACGAGATGCCCATGTGCCGGTAGGCCGTGTCGTCGTCGTAGCCGTACGCGCTCTTGACGACGTTCTTGAGGCCCTCGGCCGCCCGCTGCGTCAACGTGCCCATGTTCTGGCCCGCGCCGCCGAAGTCGAACGGCATGATCACCCAGCCGTCGACCGTGAGCCCGGCCTGCGCCGCCCGGTTGACCAGGCTGTTGTCCGGTCCGGACTGGCCGGTGCCGAAGGTGACGTAGATCTTGATGCCCGGGTTGTTCGCGCGGACCGTCTTCAGCGCGTCGACCGTGCGCTGCTGCACCGTCGGGTTGCTGTAGGCGTCGGCCTCGATGTCGATGTCGATCGCCTTGAGGCCGTAGGCGTTGATCACCTTCTGGTACCCGGCCGCCAGCTCGCCCGCGCTGCCGCAGGAGGACTCCAGCTTGTTGCCGGAGTAGCCGCCGAACGACGGGATGACGTCGCCGCCGCCCGCGCGGACGGTGTTGATCGTGTTCTGGTCGACGCCGCCGGTGAGCGCGCGGCCGCCGTCCCACTGCGGGTTGCAGTAGCCGTTGGACAGGATGAAGGCCAGCGTGAACCACTTGACGCCGGTGGCGTTCTGGATCGTCGCCGGGTTGGGCGGGTCGCCCCAGCCGTTGTAGAGGTACGGCGCCACGGCCATCACCCCGGGCCCGGGCGGCGGGGTGGTGCCGCCGCTGGGCAGCGTCCACTGCTGGTTGGCCGTGCTCGCGCACGTCCAGATCTGCAGCCGCGTCCCGTTGGCGCTGGAGTTGCCGGTGGCGTCGAGGCACTTGCCGGACCCGGCGTTGACCAGGTTCTTCGCCGAGTTGGCTGTCCACTTCTGGGCGCCCGAGCCGTTGCAGTCCCAGAGCTGGACCGTGGTGCCGTTCGCGGTGCCCGCACTCGTGACGTCCAGGCACTTGCCCAGCGCCTGCAGGGATCCGTCGGAGCCGACCGTCCACTGCTGGGCGTTCGTGCCGTTGCAGTCGTACAGCTGGATCGCCGTGCCGTTGGCGGTGCTCGCCGCGTTGACGTCGACGCACTTGCCGGCGATGCCGGTGATGGGCCCGGTCGCCGCCTGCGCGACGCCGGGGGCGAGCACCAGCGCCGATGCCGCTGCTACGAGAGCACCGAATGCTGCGAGTTTCTTCATGCGGGCACGTTCCACTTCTGGTTGGCGGCGCCGGTGCAGGTCCAGATCTGCAGCCGGGTGCCGTTGGCGCTGGAGTTGCCGGTCGCGTCGACGCACTTGTTCGAGCCGGCGCCGACGAGGTCCTTGGCCGCGTTCGCGGCCCACCTCTGGTTGGCCGTCCCGCCGCAGTCCCAGAGCTGCAGCTGCGCACCGTCCGCCGTGGACTGTCCGGTGACGTCGAGGCACTTGCCCAGCGCGCGGATCGTGCCGTCGGTGCCGACGGTCCACTGCTGGGCGCTCGAGCCGTTGCAGTCGTAGACCTGGACCGCGGTGCCGTTGGTGCTACTGGCCCCGGCCACGTCGATGCACTTCCCGCCGACACCGGTGATCGGGCCGGTCTTGCCGGTGGTGCCGCCGTTGCCCTGGGTGCCGTTCCAGGTGAACGTCGCCGAGGTGTGGCCGGGCAGCGTGTAGGTGAACGACGAGTTGCCCCAGTTGACGCGCACGCTCTGGTTGCCCGTGCTCGAGTTGTACGCGATCAGGGCCTTCGAGCCGTCCGGGTTCTTCCAGGCGACGTTGCGGACGGTCGAGTTGTCGTTCGAGTCGATCCGGTACGCGCCCGGCTTCACGAACTTCGTCAGGTGACCCATCGTGTAGTACTCGACGGTGTAGTCGACCTGCCCGCTGCGCGAGTCTCCGTTGTGGACGGTGATCAGGCCGGTGCAGGTACCGCAGCCGCCGTTGTGCGGGCCCATGTTCTGGTCGACGCCGAGGCTCCACTTGACGAAGCTCTTCGACCAGTTCCGGGTGTAGTCCACGATGTTGTTCATGTCCTCGGCCTGCTGGTTCGAGATCCAGGTGCCACCGGAGTGCTCGGTCGAGTAGGCGTTGACGTTCGGGTACTGGTTGTGCGTGGTCGTCTGCTGCGCGATGTCGCCGCCGTAGCCGTGCCAGGCCACGCCACCGAAGTTCGGGTGGTTGCGGATGGCCGCGTCGTCCAGGGTGGGCGCGCCGTAGGAGGCGTAGGTGTCCCAGTTCCAGTCGAGGGCCAGGACCTT
Organism: Amycolatopsis sp. NPDC004169; assembly: GCF_040610315.1. Taxonomy (NCBI): domain Bacteria; kingdom Bacillati; phylum Actinomycetota; class Actinomycetes; order Pseudonocardiales; family Pseudonocardiaceae; genus Amycolatopsis; species Amycolatopsis sp. NPDC004169. The sequence goes on along the minus strand of NZ_JBEXMD010000005.1, from coordinate 3,730 downwards.
TGTGGACAGACCGGCGTTCTGGAGCGCGGGCAGCAGGTTGTTCTTCGCGAAGTACGCGAGGCCTGCGCCGTTCCAGTTGGTCGACGGGTAGCTCGAGCAGCACGTCGGCTCGTTCTGCATCGAGACGTAGTCGATCGGCACACCGGCGTCCCGGTAGGCCTGCAGGTACTTGACGAAGTACTGCGCGTAGGCCGGGTAGTACTGCGATTCGACCCAGCCCAGCAAGTAGCTGTCGTTGTCCTTCATCCACGGTGGCGCGCTCCACGGCGACGCCATCACCTTGGCCTGCGGGTTGAGCTGCTTGGCCTGCTTGGTCAGCGGCAGCACGTCGGCTTGGTCGTGCGCGATCGAGAAGTGCGTCAGGTTCGGGTCGGTCTGGCCGGCCGGCATGTCGTCGAAGGTGTAGCTGTAGCGGGCCAGGTCGGACGCGCCGAGCGGGTTGCGGATGAAGCTCAGCCCGATGCCGCTGTTCGGGTCGAACAGCTTGCGCATGGTGTCGTCGCGGGTGGCCTGTGACAGCGCGCCACTGGAGTTCAGCAGCCACGCCGCGGTGTCCGTGAAGGACGCCCCGCCGCCTTCGAACTGCTGGTAGGTCGTGTTTTCGTTGACGTTGATGGTCACGCCGCCGCTGCCGGTGCCGGCGGCGAACGTCACCGGCGTCTGCTGCTGGAGGCCGCGGGTGACGGTCCGGCCGCCGGAGTCGCTGGTCGTGGTGAGCCAGACGTTGACCGTTTCGCCCGCGGCTTGCGCGGGGACGGCGAAGGTGGCCGCGGTGAGCGCCACGGCAGCTGTCGCCGCGAGGAGAGAACGCTTTCTCATGGCAGAGTCCACTTCTGGTTCGCGCCGGACCCGCAGGTCCAGATCTGGAGCCGGGTCCCGTTGGCGCTGGAGTTGCCGGTCGCGTCGAGGCACTTGCCCGAGCCGGCGTTCACGAGGTTCTTCGCCGAGTTGGCGGTCCACTTCTGGGCACCCGAGCCGTTGCAGTCCCAGAGCTGGATCTGCGTTCCGTTCGCGGTGCCCGCGCTGGTGACGTCGAGGCACTTGCCGAGCGCGCGGGCGGAACCATCCGAATTGACCGTCCACTGTTGAGCGCTGGTGCCGTTGCAGTCGTAGAGCTGGACGGCGGCGCCGTTGGCGTTGCTGGCCCCGGCGACGTCGACGCACTTGCCGCCGATACCGGTGATCGCACCGGCGTTCTGTGTGGGCGGCGGTGTCGTGCCGCCCGCGAACTGCGTCGCGACCTGCTCGCCGAGGCTGACCGCGTTGGCGTGGTTCTCGATCGGGTTGACGTGCGTGTTCGGGAACACGATGTACGTCACCGGACCCTCGGTGCCGCCGTTCTTCGGGTCGGGGTTGATGCCGAGGCTGACGGCGGTGGCGTAGGACGCTTCACCGATGATGCTCGTCGGGCCGGTGTCACCGACCACGGCGTAGGTGACCTGGTTGTTGTAGATCACCGCGACGACCGATCCGCCGTCGATGCCGTAGTTGCGGTAGTCCCAAGTGGACGTCGGCTGCGGGAGCACGATGTACGGCAGCTGCGCCGCGTTGAGCGGCTGGTCGGTCGAGGTGTGGAACGCGGTGTCGGGGTAGAAGCAGCAGTCGGTGTTCTCGTTGCACTGCGTGGTGCGGACGCCGTCGCAGTCGATGTCCATGTCGGCCGTGAAGAACACCGCACCGTTCGCCTGGCAGACGGGTACGGTGGCCGCGCCGCCTTCGTCGAAGGAATACTTCCCGTTCGAGATCTGTTGGCAGGATTGGGTTTTGGCGAGCAGTTGGCTCGCCGACGGACCGGCGTTCACCGCCGCCTGCGCGGAGCCGGTCGTGAGGAAGGAAAGCGCTAACAGGGCACAGCCCATTAGCGCGACGAGGATTCGCCGCACTGGTAGTTCTCCTTGGGGAGCGGGCCGGGAGCTACGCGCTCCCGGCCCGGGCGATCAGGGAGTGGTCCACTTCTGGTTGGCGGTGCCGCCGCAGGTCCAGATCTGCAGGCGGGTGCCGTTCGCACTGGAGTTTCCGGTGGCGTCGAGGCACTTGTTCGCGTTGGGGTTGACGATGTCCTTGGCGCCGGTCACGACCCACTGCTGGGCGCCGGTGCCGTTGCAGTCGTAGAGCTGCACGGCTGTTCCGTCCGCGGTGCCCGCGCCGGAGACGTCCATGCACTTGCCGAGGGCGCGGATGGTGCCGTCGGTGCCGACGGTCCAGCTCTGCGCGGCGTTGCCGTTGCAGTCGGTGATCTGGATCGGCGTGCCGTTGGCGGTGTTCGCGCCGGCGACGTCGACGCACTTGCCGCCGATGCCGGTGATCGTGCCGGTCCGGCCGCCGCCCTGGCTGGAGGAGTTGGTCACGTGCACGTAGTCGACGATCAGCTGCTGCGGGAACTGCGTGCTGCTGTTGGGGTCGCCGGGCCAGTACCCGCCGACGGCGAGGTTGAGGATGATGAAGAAGTTGTGGTCGTAGACCCAGCGGTTGCCGTTGAGGTCCGCCGGGGTGCGCGTCTGGTAGAGGTTGCCGTCGACGTACCACTTGATCTGGTTGGGCGCCCAGTCGACGGCGTAGGTGTGGAAGTCGTCGGAGAAGTTCGGGCCGTTGTAGGCCGCGCCGATGCCGCCGGAACCGGAGTAGCCGGGGCCGTGGATGGTGCCGTGCACGGTGTTCGGTTCGAAGCCGACGTTCTCCATGACGTCGATCTCGCCGTCGGTGGGCCAGTTCCCGCCGCCGAGCATCCAGAAAGCGGGCCACATGCCCTGGCCGCGCGGGAGTTTCATGCGGGTTTCGAAGTGGCCGTAGGCCTGGCTGAACTTGCCGGCGGTGTTGAGCCGGGCCGAGGTGTACTCGCAGCGGCCGTACCAGCAGTTGTAGTTGCCGGGGTTTTCCTTCTTGGCGGTGATGACGAGGTGGCCCTGCCCGTCGAGCTGGGCGTTGTTGGTGCCGGAGGTGTAGTACTGCCGTTCGTGGTTGTTGACGTTGTCGCCGGTTTCGAGCTGCCACTTCGACCCGTCGACGGCGGACCCCGCGGGGCCGTTGAAGTCGTCGGTGAAGGTGGCGGCCGCTTCCGCCGGGGCCATCGTGAGGGCTTGCTGCCCGAGCAGGAGCAGCGAGCAGGCGGCGAAGAGTGCCGCCCAGCGCTTCTTTTTGGAGGTGGACATCGTTGTCGCCTCTCTCACCGTGGGGGACGGCGTTCCGCGCGCAGCACGGAACGCGGGGAGGGGGTTGGCCTCGCATGCCGGGGCGGCGGCAGGCGCGACCGATCAGCCGGCGCTCGCTGTCCTGGGCGGGGTCGGACTCGGCGAGCAACGGCGGGCGCTTTGTTGTGCCTGGCAACAAAGTATGCATGGTCCAGACAAGCCGGGCAACCGTTGGGTGGTCATTTTTTTTCAACCCGAATTAAGGGTGTGTGGGAGGTGGGGTGTGGGCTGCGGTGCTGGTGGGGGTGGTTCCCGGTCAGCGGGGCATGGTTGCTTCGGCCCGCTTCGGGTGGACTGCCGGATCGGGCGGTGGCTTCGGGTGCTCTTCCGGACCGCGGTGGCTTTGACCCGCGTTCGGTGGTCTTCCGGGCTGTGCGGCGCTTTGGCTCGCGCTGGGTTGTCTTCCGGACTCGGGTGGCGGTTCTGGCTGTTTCCTTCCGGCACCCCGAAGCCCGATTGTGACTACGGCCGGCGGCGCCGCGTCAAGGCGGGAACCGCCAGCTCCGCCTCCAGGTCGCCGAGGTCCGCCTCCGGGCCGAAGG